>SHBB01000651.1 GCA_004213565.1 Sandaracinaceae bacterium | reverse complement strand
GGCGGGACCACGAACGCGGTCGCGGTCTTCTCGGGGTCCTCCCAGTAACCGGGCGTCATCTGCGGGCCGGTCATGAGCAGCTCGCCCGGCTCCCCGCGCGGGACCTCCGCCTGCCGCTCATCGGCGACGCGGACCTCCATGCCCGGGTACGGCTCACCGATGGGCACCACGCCGAGGTGACACTCCGCGGGAGAGCGCTCCGGGTCCCAGCGGTAGTAGGTGCAGGCGATGGTGAGCTCCGTCGGCCCGTAGAGGTTCTCACAGACGGCGTTCGGGGAGGCCAGCGCGAAGCGCTCCATGATGTCGGCCGGCAACGCCTCGCCGCAGAACAGGGCCCAGCGGAGCGACGGGTAGCTGTCCGCCTTGAGCATCTTGAGCCGGCTCATGAGCACGCCCGTCGACGGCACGCTGAACCACACCGTCAGCGCCTCTTTCTTGACGTACTTCCCGGGGAACATCTTCTGTGCCGCGGTGGGCACAGAGAGGCACGCGCCCCGCTCCCACGCGCAGAACATGTCGAAGACGCTCAGGTCGAACGTGAGGTCGAAGGTGTTGCTGAAGCGATCCTCCTCCGTGACCGAGTAGCGCTCGACCATGTAGTCGACGAAGGCGTTCACGTTGCGGTGCGCGACCATCACGCCCTTCGGCCGGCCCGTGCTCCCGCTGGTGAAGAGGAGGTAGGCGACGTCGTCCGGGCTCGCGTCTCCGAGCCGACACGTGTCCGCGCTCGCGAGATCGCCGGCGCCCAAGAAGGTGTGCCTGGGGTGGCGCGCCGCGTGGGCGGAGACGTCCTCCGCGTCCGGGAGGAGCAACACCAGATCGCGCTCGGCGTCTTCGAGGAGCCCGTCGATTTGCTCGACCGCGGTGGGGTCCACGACCACGCAGTCACAGCGCGAGCGCTGGAGCATCACGCGCGTGCGGTCGATGGGGAAGGCGGGGTTGAGCGGCACGTAGCCGTGCCCGCGCAGCAGCGCGCCGAGCACGCCGCCGAAGGTGCTCGGGTGACGGTGGCCGAACACGGCGGTGAGCTTCCCCTCGCCGGAGGGCGCGTGCGCGTCGAGCGTGGCCGCCACGCGCCTCGCCAGCGTCGACAGCTGGTCGTAGGTGAGCCGGTGCTCGCCGACGGTCAGCGCCTCGCGTTGGGGGAAGCGCTCCGCGGCAGCCAAGAATCCATCTCTCAACGTGCGCGTCATGCGCTTCCCCTCTCTGCCTCTTCGCTGCCCGACGCTCGGCTACGCGGCCGACGCGAAGAACGCCTGCCAGAGCGTCTCCACGCTCGTGAAGACCTCGGGCTCGATCTCGTCCGGATCGATCTCGTCGTCCCGCAGCTCTTCCAGGAAGAGCACGAGCTCGACGATGTCGAGCGAGGAGATCAGGCCGGTCTCGAGGAGCGGCGTGGTGTCCGTGAGGTCTCCCCCGGGCGGGGGCGCCTTGGCGTGCTCGAGTACCCAGTCGCGGAGCTGCTTGCGGATGTTCTGCTCGTCCATGTCGCCTCGGAAGCGGGCAGAGCCTGCCTCATTTTGACTGACGGGCAAGCCACGGGTCTGCTCCATCAGTAAGACCCGCCCTCGTTCAGGTGCTCGGCCGCGGTCTCGGCCTCGGTCTCCTCGAGCGCCTCGGGGTCCGCGCCCACGTCCTCGGCCAGCTCGGCGCGCTCCTCGGCCACCTCCTCGTGGATGGCCTGGTCGATCGGGTCTCCGCCCTCCGCCTCGGATCGCTCCTCGGCGAGGTGCTCGGCCCGCTCCCCGGCCCGATCGGCCGCGGGGTCACGGTTCTCGAGGATGTCCGCGTCTTCGCAGCCCACGAGCGCGAGGGCGCTCGCGAAGGTCGCCGTCGCCAGCCAGATTCGAAGAGTCATCAGCGCCTCCCAGCGGGAGAGCGCACTCGCTCAGTCGAGCGCGTCGGGCGGGGTGTCCTTCTCGGGCTCGTCGAGCCCTCTCCCCGTGCCACGACGTCGCTCGGCGTCCTCGGCCGGCTCGCCGGACCAATCGGAGCCTTGGCTGCCGTCGCGAGAGGGGGCGTCCTCGCGGCGCTTCTCCTCCCGCTCCTGCAGCTTCCGAACGTGTGCGTTCTCCTCGGTCGTCATCGTTCCCTCACCAGGTAGGAGCCACGCACGGCTTGCCAAGCGTTGGCTGGGCTCAGAGATCAGGCTGCTCTTGGAGCAGCCCCAGCCGCAGGAAGATGTTCACCAGCTTCTTGCTCGCCTTCGCCCGGTGCGCGGCCGTCGCCGGGTGGGCCAGCGCCATCTTCCGGATCTGGTAGCCGGTGCCCGCGACGTCGCGCATGCCAGCGTCGTCGTACATCTTCGGGTTGTAGAAGTCGCTCCAGCTCGACTTGATGTACGCGCCGAGCCAGTCGCTGAAGCGGGCCTTGGTCGCGTCGTCCCACACGGGCAGCCACTGCTCGGCGAGCTCCGTGAGGTGGCGACGGCCGAAGCCGAGGTGACGCGACTCGTCGCGGTGATGGACCCAGTTCACCTGCTTGACGATCGGCTCGATCTCGTCATCGAGCATCATCTTGACGTTGTAGTAGTCGCCCAGCTCCTCGACGACCATCACCTTGCAGAAGAACGCGAGCTCCTCTTCGCCCTTGGAGTACTCGCGGTCGAGCACGATCTTCTTCTCCGGGTAGACCTTCCCCAGGTACTTCTGGAGGAAGACCCCGAACATGATCATGTGCTTGTTCTCTTCGTCGATGAAGTGGTGGAGGTACTCGGTCGCCTCCTCCGTGACCTTCTTCGAGTAGAGGCGGTCGCTGAGCCCCGCCACGAGCGGACGCTCGCCCTGGAGCGTGAGGCTGAAGAAGTTGCCGATCTCGTAGAGGCTGAGCCGCATGCGCTGCGCCTCGTCGAGCTCGTCCCAGAGCTCGGTCCCGTAGATCGAGATGAGCTCCGGCTTCATGCAGTATCGCTCGCCCGAGAGCGCCTCGGGCCAGTCGAACTCCGTGTAGACGTTCCAGAATTGCTCGCGCGACAGCTTGGTGAGGCGCACGGCCAGCTCGGATGCGGTCTCCATCGTTTCGACTCCCTGGGTCCTTCTACGACCGGGCGCGACAGCGCGTTCCCGGGGTGGTGAATCTAGGCGGGATGCGTCGTCGTGCAACGTAGCCCGGTCGAAACCCTGGGTTCGGGAGGGCTCCGCGAACAAGGACCCGCGCGGCCTCGTTCGGGGAGCTCCGGTCGGGGGAGCTTCAGATGCCCATCGGGCCGTGCCCATCCATGTTCGAGAGGAACAGCCCCTCGCGCGTTTCCGTCCAGGGTTTCAGGACCTTCTCGAGCTCCGGAGACGCGCAGAAGATGCGGCGCTTGTCCACCTTGAGGAAGCCCGCGTCCTCGAAGCCGGCGATCCATTTCGGGTGGGACTGGTTGGCCATGACCATGTCGACGCCGAGATCGCGGAGGTGAGCGAACGCAGCGTGGATCACCTCGGCCGCGTCGTCGGGGTGGGCGAAGTAGTCGGCGATCATGCCCATCCGCATGTCCCCGAACCGAGCGTTCCCCTTCTGCTGACGCTCGAGCACGATGGCCCAGCCGATGTCGCGCCCGTCCTTGCGGACGCGCAGCCGCACCGGCTCCGGCCACTCGTCGTGGTCGTGCTGCGGAGACGCGAGCGCGTTCATGGTGTCCGCGTCGCGCACCGCGATGGCCCGATAGGCGTCCTTGGCCTTCTCCCACAGCTCGTCGGCCCAGGGCCCGAGCTGGGGGACCACCTCGGACTGCGCCTCGAAGCGGAGCTTGAGGGACCTGACGCGGAGCGCCGCGTGCATCGTGTGCAGCCCGAGGAAGCCGAGACCCGAGTAGGCCAGGAAGTCCTGCGCGAGCGCCTTCTTGCCGTCCTCGCGGAGGTAGGCGTTCTTCGTCAGGAAGTTCTTCGGCTTGCAGATCCGGAACAGGAACGGCGTCTCGTGGAGCAGCCAGCCCATCTTGCGGAGCATCCGGACGATGGGCTCGTCCTCGCCGCCGTGGCCCCAGCTGTAGATCAGCGGCTGCTTCTTGAGCATGTCGCGGACCATTCGCAGCCCCATCGCGGCATACTTGTTGTCGATGGCGCCGAGGCTGAACGGGCCCTGCCAGTCGGCCACGAGGTGCTCCTGGCCGTCGACGAGCCAGACCTGCGGCTTGAGCGCGTAGCCGCCCACGACCTCCTGGTCGCCGTCCTTGCCGCTCCTCACGGCGAGGTAGAGCTCGCGCCAGACCTTCTGCCCTTCGCGCTTGGGGATCCATCGCGGGGTCGGCTCCACGTAGAAGCCATACTGCGACCCCCCACCGTGCATCTTCGCGTTGAACGCTTCGACGAGCGGCTTCCTCTCCTCGGTGTGCGGAACGATCTGGATCGCCACGGCGCCTCCCTGCTTCGCGTGACTCGAGTGACGTGTGTCATTCGGCCACTGACAATTCGCTACGGCGCGCGTACCGCATCGGTGACTCCTCCGCAACGCAGGGGAGACCGCCAGGACGAGCCCGTACCTTGTTCTCATGGTAGGCACCATCGCCATGATGCAATCCCTGGACGTGGACCGACTCGCTCGGGAATACCAGAACGCGAAGCCCTTCCCGCACGTGAAGATCGACGGTTTCCTGGACGACGCCTTCGCGCGAAGGGTCGCCGCCAGCTACCCGTCGTTCGAAGAGGCCGACGCGATGGGGCGACAGTTCGAGGCGGTCAACGAGTACCGCAAGATCCAGATCACGGACGCGTCGCGCTTCCCCGACCCGGTGGCCGAGCTGAACGCCATGCTCGCCGCGCCGGAATTCCTCGAGGCGCTCGAGGCCATCACGGGCATCCAGCTCCTGCTCGCCGACGCCACCCTCGCCGGCGGCGGCATGCACATCACCGGCCCCCGCGGGCGGCTCGACGTGCACGTCGATTTCAACTTCCTCCCCGAGAAGAAGATCCACCGCCGCCTGAACCTCCTGCTCTACCTCAACCCGAAGTGGGAGCGGCAGTGGGGCGGCGCGGTCGAGCTCTGGGACGAGCGCGTCTCGGTCCGCCACCACGCGTTCGAGCCGGTCATGAACCGCTGCGTGATCTTCGAGACGAGCGAGACCAGCTACCACGGCGTCGAGCCGGTCACCTGCCCGGCGGACGTCGTGCGCCAGTCTTTCGCGACGTACTACTACACGCGCGAGGCCCCTCCCGGGTACACCGGCGAGAACCACAGCACGGTCTTCCGCGCCCGCCCCGAGGAGCGCTTCAAGAAGTACGTGCTGATGCCCGCCGAGCGCGCCCGCCACTCCGTGCGCGAGGCGAGGCGCCGCGTCCGCTCCGTCCGAGACCGCGTCCGCGCGGCCCTCGGCCAGCGCTGATCAGGGCTGAGCAGGGCGCGAGAGCGCCCTGCTCCCCTTGCCTTTGCCCTTGCCCCTGCCCTTGCCCGCGGCTCTCCAGAGCCTGCGGCCGAGCTGCGTGAGGTTCGGGTAGGAGCGCGCGGGAGCGGCGGGGTGAGCAGGGCGCGAGAGCGCCCTGCTCACCTTGCCCTTGCCTTTGCCCTTGCCCCTGCCCTTGCCCGCGGCTCTCCAGAGCCTGCGGCCGAGCTGCGTGAGGTCCGGGTAGGAGCGCGCGGGAGCGGCGGGGACGGGCGACACGGGATCGGGTTCGGGTTCGGGTTCGGGTTCGGGTTCGGGTTCGGGTTCGGCATCGGGACCGGGATCGGGATCGGGGTCGGGATCGGGATCGGGATCGGGTCGGTGCAGCGGCCGAGACGGTAGCGGACGCGACGGCGGCGGCGGACGCGGCGGCGGACGCGGCGGCGGACGCGGCG
>SHBB01000650.1 GCA_004213565.1 Sandaracinaceae bacterium | reverse complement strand
GGCGACGGCTCGCCCCTCGACGCGCGCATCGTCTTCTTCCTCATCCCGCCGACCATCGAGCTGCCCGGCGGCCCCGAGTGAGCTGACGAGCGCTCGTCCCTTCGCGAGACACGCCGCGCGCCGCTCCTCTGGAGACCGGCTCGCGGCGTTTCTCTTTTCGTGAGCCGTATGATCGACGAGGCGCATCCCCTCCGCATGCTGGCACTGGCGATTCGAGAACCGGTCGTGCGCGCGATCCCGTCCGCGGAGGAGAGCGACGACGGGTCGCTCGTGGTGCGCGCCCTCGAGGGGGATCGCTGGGCCTTCGAGGCGCTCTACCGGCGGCACGTGCGGCGCGTGACCAACGCCGTGACCCGCATGGTGGGCCGCACCGCGGAGGCGGACGACGTCGTGCAGCAGACCTTCTTGCTCGCCATGGAGCGGCTCGGATCCCTGCGCGAGCCCGCCGCGTTCCGAGGCTGGCTCTGCCGCATCGCGGTCAACGAGGTGCGGGGCCGGCTGCGCAAGCGGCGGTGGCTCCGCCGGCTCGCGCTCGATCGCGAGGAGGACGACGCGAGCCTCGAGGCGCTCGCGACCGACGACGCGTCGCCCGAGGTCCGGGCCGAGCTGGCGAAGCTCGATCGCGTGCTCGGCGAGCTCGACCCCCAGCTCCGCATCGCCTGGATGCTCCGCTTCGTCGAGGGCTGGGAGCTGACCGAGGTCGCCGCGGCGCTGGACGTCTCGCTCGCGACCGCGAAGCGCCGGATCAAGGCGGCGCGGGAGCGAGTCGACGCGCACGTGGGAGGTGTCCGATGAGCCGGCTCCCCGAGCCGGTCGGCGAGACCCTGAAGGACACGGTCGACGAGGCGCGGGTGCAGCGCCTCTGGCGCGGCATCGAGGGTCGCCGACCGCGTCGACGGCTGACGCCGCTGGTGGCGACGGGCGCCCTCGCGGCGGCGGCGGTCCTCCTCTTCTGGCTGTGGCCGCGCCCCCTCGCGCCGCTCGCCCTCGAAGGAGGAGGCCCGATCCCCGCGGAGCTCGGTGGCGCGATCACGCTCGACGACGGCTCCGTCGTGACGGCTTCGGTCGGCGCGCGACTGACGCTGCTCCGGAACGAACCCGAGGACATCACGTGGGGCCTCGACGCGGGGCGCGCTCGCTTCTCGGTGACGCCCGGTGGGCCGCGCACCTGGCGGGTACGCGCGGGCGAGGTCGAGGTGCGTGTGGTGGGCACGATCTTCGAGGTCGAGCGTGACGCGACCGCGGTGACGGTGCGGGTGCGGCGCGGGCAGGTCGAGGTGACGGGACCCGAAGGGCGACACGTAGTCCGGGCTGGCGAGTCGGTCAGCGTCGACGTCGGGGCGCGACTCGCGGGGGGCGGTTCGGAGTCTTCCGCTTCCGCTTCCGCCTCCGCTTCCGCTTCCGCTTCCGCTTCCGCCTCCGCTGCCGCGTCCGCCTCCGATTCCGCGTCCGATTCCGCCTCCGATTCCGCGTCCGATTCCGCGTCCGCCTCCGCGTCCGATTCCGCCTCCGATTCCGCCTCCGATTCCGCTCCCGCTTCCGCCTCAGCTTCCGCTTCCGCTTCCGCTTCCGCTTCCGCTTCCGCTTCCGCTTCCGCGTCCGCCTCCGATTCCGCGTCCGCTTCCGCTTCCGCCTCCGCCTCCGCTCCCGCTTCCGCTCCCGCTTCCGGGGCAGGGGCAGGGGCAGGGGCAGAGGCTGGGTCGCTTGGCTCGGCCGAGGCTGCGATGGCGGCGGCGGACGAGGCGCGGAGAGAAGGAAGGGACCAGGAGGCGGCGGTGATCCTGGAGCGGGCGAGCGCGCTGCGGGGGGATCCGGCGGCCGGGCTGGCCGCGTTCACGCTCGGGCGGCTCGAGCTGGACGCGCTGCGGCGGCCGGCGCGGGCGGCGCGGGCCTTCTCTCTCGCGCTCGATCTGCGCCTGCCACCGCGCCTCCGTGAGGACGCGGCCGCGCGGCTGGTGGAGGCGCACGTCGCGGCGGGAGACACACGCGCGGCCGGGGCCGCCGCCGACGCCTATCTCCGCGACTACCCGAACGGCCGACACCTCGAGCGCGTGCGGCCCCACGCGAGACCCTGACAGCGTGCGCCCGATCGCCGCCGCGCTCTTCTCGCTCGCCCTCGCGTCGCCCGCGGCGGCGCAGACGGTCGGGCTCGAGGATCCCGCCTGCGCGTCCCTGCCGTTCGATCAGCGGTCGATGCGCACGATCCTCGAGCTCGAGCTGGAGGTCGACGGCTGGGAGCTCACGCAGGGGGAGTCGGACGCGGCGCTGTCGTGGGCGCCCGAGCCGTGCGAGCCAGGGGTGACGCGATACCGGATCGCGCTCCGGGACGCGGAGGGTCGCGTCACGGAGGCGCGGGTGGACCTGGCCGAGGTGCCGCTGGGCACGCTGCCGAGGGCGCTGGCGCTGGAGCTGGTGGGGCTGTTTCGCGAGCGCGGGAGGCCGGCGGACGCGGATCCGGTCGACGCCGCCGACCGGCCGGCCGCTGCGGCGCGCGCGGACCCGACCACCGCGACGATGGGGGCGCCGAGCGCGGAGGCGAACGCCGACACTGTCGCGGTCTCCGATGCCGACACGGTCTCCGATGCCGACACGGTCTCCGATGCCGACCCGGCGAGCCCGGAGACGCACGCGGAGCCGAGCGTGCGCTTCGTCGTGCTCGGGCACCTCCGGAACACCCCCGACTCCTCGGCGCTCCTCTTCGGCCCCCGCGTCGGCCTGGAGCTCCCGCTCGCGCTGGGGCTCCCGCTGACCCTGCGCCTGGACGCCGCGGCCGCCTTCGGACCCGCCGACCACGGCGCGGTGCTCGCGGCGTTCGACGGCGGCCTCGCGCTCGCGATCGCGGCGCAGGCGGCCCAGGGCGTGGCCGTGCGCTTCGGGCCGCGCCTCTGGCTGGGGCACGCGGCCGCGCTCGAGGCGCCGGGCGCGGCGCGCCAGAGCGACGACGTGCAGGTGGGGCTCGGCCTCCGGGTCGGGGTCGACCTCGCGCTCGCCCCGGGGATCGACCTGCTGCTGGAAGGGGAGGTCGGGGCCAACCTGCACGGGCTGGAGCTGTCGGGCCCGGCCGGGCGCACTGGGTTCCTCGGCGCGTACTGGGGCCTCGACGTCGGCCTCGGGTTCCGCTGAGTCCACCGCCTTGACATGTCCCCGAACGCGGCGTACCCCGTTCTCGAAAGTGAGAATCAGAGTCATCCTTACTTCGAGGTTCCCACGCATGCGTACCCTGAACGTCCTCTGCGCCCTGAGCGCGCTCTCCCTGGTGGCCTGCGACGACGGCGCGGTGGATCCCGCCGACTCGGGCGTCGCCGACACGGGCGTCATGACGGAGGACGCCGAGGTCCCGCCCGCGGACTCCGGCCCCGACGCGGGCCCGGGTGAGCTGGTCGTGCCCGACACCTACACCTTCGAGAGCCGCTTCAACGCTGGCGAGAGCAGCATCGCGCACACGGGTCAGACCGCGCGGCACCTGCTGATCTCCGACCTGAAGGACTACATCGGCGGCCTGACGGACGAGGTCGACGGGGGCTTCTCGCCCGCGGCCGACGGTGACGTGACCGCGCGCCTCGAGTACTTCTTCAGCCTCGACGGCGCCGACCGCGCCGCGGACCCGTTCCGGCTCAGCACGGATCCCGCGCCGCTCCAGACGAGCTACGGCGACATCTCGAGCGCCAACCTCATCGACAAGCTGGCGGGCAACGACACCTCGACCGACCACCGCGACTGGTCGACCGAGTTCGTGGGCTGGAGCGACCCGGCCATCGCTGCCAACGGTGGCGGGATCGACACCCCGACCGACCTCGTGCGCGCCTTCTTCGAGACCCTCGAGCAGAACGCGATCGATCGCGCGGCCGGCGTCGACCGGCTCAGCCCGGCGCTCCAGCCGCTGCCGGTCCACGTGACCGCGAGCGGCCTGGATCTGCAGCAGCTCACCGAGAAGTTCCTCCTCGGCGCGCTCACCTTCTCGCAGGGCGCGGACGACTACACGGACGACGACGTGGACGGCAAGGGCCTGCTCGTCGACAACACCATGCCCGCGTCCGACGGATCGCCGTACACCGCGCTCGAGCACGTGTGGGACGAGGCGTGGGGCTACTTCGGCGCCGCCGAGGCCTACGGCTCGTGGACCGCGGAGAGCCTCTCCTCGGGCCCGCGTTACATGGACGTCAGCGGCGACGGCGCCATCGATCTCGGCACCGAGTACAACTGGGGCGCGTCGGTCAACGCCGCGAAGCGGGACGACGGCGCCGCCGTGGCCACCGACTTCATGGGCCAGGCCTTCCTCGCCTTCCGCACCGGGCGCGCGATGATCGCGCACCACGGAGAGCTGGACGCCGACGAGCGCGCCGCGCTGACCGAGCAGCGTGACCTCGCCATCCAGGCCTGGGAGCAGGCGATCGCGGCGACGGTCGTGCACTACATCAACGACACCCTGCAGGTGATGGGCGACTTGGGGACCCCCGCCTACGACCACGACCGCTTCCTCGATCACGCCAAGGCCTGGTCGGAGATGAAGGGCTTCGCGCTGATGTTCCAGTTCAACCCGCGCTCGCCCCTGACCCGCGAGCAGTTCACGCAGCTCCACACCCTCATGGGGGACGCGCCGGTGCTCCCGGCCGCGGGGCCGCTCGCCGCGGACGAGTATCGCGAGAACCTCCGCACGGCGCGCGCGCTCCTCGGCGCGGCCTACGGCTTCGACGCCGCCAACCTCGGCGACGACGACGGCAACGGGGGCTGGTGATCCCATGACGTCCCGCACCTCGCCGTCCGCGCGCCGCTCGCTCGCGCTGCTCCTGTCCTTGCTCACGTGCTTCGTGGGCTGTGACGGCACGGAGGCGCCACTCGACGCGTCCGATCCGGGCGAAGGCGGCTCGGGGGATCCGTCGGCGCTGCGGCGCGAGGTGCTGGGGGCGCTCGGAGAGAACGTCATCCTCCCGACCCTGCGGGAGTTCGCGACGCAGGCGGAGGCGCTCGAGGCCGCCGCCGGCGCGTACGCGGCCGATCCCTCGGACGAGAACCGCGCCGCCGCGCAGGCCGCGTGGCGCGACGCGGCGGCCTCGTGGCAGCAGGCGGAGCTGATGCAGGTCGGCCCGGCGGGCATGGCCGGCACGGGCTGCGGCGTGGTCGGAGCGATGGAGCTCCGGGACGAGATCTACTCGTGGAGCCTCACGAGCACCTGTCGCATCGATCAGGAGACGGTCGCCGAGAGTCACGCGGACCCTGCGCCCCTCGACGCGGAGCTGGTGAACGTGCGAGGGCTCGACGCGATGGAGTACCTGCTCTTCGTCGAGACCGACGACAACACCTGCGGCGCGCTCTCGCCGATCAACGACGCGGGGACCTGGGAGGCGGAGCGGGCCAACATCCGCCAGCGCCGCGCGACCTACGCCCACACCGCCGCGCAGCTCGTGCTCGAGGAGGCGCGCGGCCTGAGGGACGCGTGGGAGCCGAGCGGGGGCGACTTCCTCGCCGACTGGCGCGGCGCGGGGACCGATGGCTCGGCGTACGACACCTCGCAGCGCGCCCTCGACGACCTCGCCACCGCGATGCTCTACCTGGACAACGCGACGCGAGACATGAAGATCGGCGACCCGGCGGGGATCACCTGCATGGACGCCAGCTGCATCGACTCGCTCGAGACCCCGTTCGCCAACCACGACAAGGAGGCCGTCCTCGCCAACCTCGAGGCCTTCGGGCGGCTCTTCCACGGCGAGTCCCCTGACTCGATGGGGCTCGGGATCGACGACCTGCTCCTCGCCATCGGCGCCGACGCGC
>SHBB01000065.1 GCA_004213565.1 Sandaracinaceae bacterium | reverse complement strand
GGCCCGCCGGCGTGGCGGGCGCGGTCGAGAGCGAGCGTGTCGAGTGGGGCGACGAGGCGATCCGATTGAGGCCGGCGGGAGACGGCGCCGAGGCCTTCACCGCGCTGAGCCCATGCACGCAAACCTGCCTGTTCGCGGAGGTGGGGGCCGAGGGAGACGCGGCGACCGCGCTAACGGTGGAGGTCGTCGGGGGGATGGGCGCGCGGACCGAGGTGCAGCAGGAGCTCGCGTCCGGTTGGCCGCGCCCGGTCGTGCTCCCGCTCTCGCCGAGCGACCGCTGGCTCGTGTTCCGCGCCGAGGGTGGGGCCGCGGTCGTGCATCGGCCCCGCCTCGGGCGCTGCGGAGCCCACGTCGAGCTCGTGCACGCGCTGCACCAGGGCGCCTACGCGCGCGTGCCCGAGGACGTCGTGGCGGAGGTGACCGGCGACGAGCTCCGCCTCGCGCTGCGTCCGCCACACGCGGTGCCTCCGCGGATCGAGCTGACGCTGCCGGAGCGCTTCCCGAGCGACCTCGATCCCTGCGTGTCGGTCGACCTCGCGCTGCGGGACGCGAGCGGCCCCGCGGGCTTGCTCGTCGGGGTCCGGAGAGGGCGAGAGCTCTTCTGGTTGGAGCGTCGGATCCTCACCACGGAGGAGCCCGTGCGCCTGCAGGACGTGCCGCTTCGTCGCTTCGCGGAGACCGACGCCAGCCTCGTCTTCTCGGCGTGGCCCATCGGGCAGGACGTGGGCGGGGTGGCGGTGTTCGCGCGGCCTCGGATCTACGCGTGCGGCGAGGAGCCGCCCTGGCCGTTCTGAAGCGCCCGCGCGTAGAGCCTCCGGAACGCCAGCGTCGCCGCGTCCGCGCGCGCGCTGACCGCCGTCGGGAAGCCTTCCGCGGGGCGTGGCCCGATGAGCAGGCGCGTCGCCCGCCGATCCTCGTCCAGGACGCGGAGCATGAAGTAGCGCTGATGGAGATCGCCGAGGAGATGGGGGGCGCGGGTCCGCGCGCTCTGGGCGAAGACCCACGTCGAGCCCGCGTCGCGGGGCGTGAACGCGAGCGCGCTCAGCTCCCAGCCCCCCGAGCGGTAGGCGATGTGCAACTGGAGCAGCCCCGGCAGGTCACAGCGGTAGCGCCACGTGGTCGGTGGGGAGAGGTCGAGCGCGGCGTCTCGGAGCGCGCCGAGGAGGTGCCGCGGCGTCTCGGGCGCGCCGGGGGGCGCCCGCTCGTACTCCCACTCCAGCGCGCTCGCCGCCTCGTCGACGTCGACGCGGATGGGCGGGACCTCGGTGGGCTGGCGCGCGCCCATCGCACCTCGGTGCACGAAGGGGTGGTGCGAGCTGTCGATCGCCTGCTCGACCACGTCGACGAAGCCGGCGTCGAACCGCTGCGGGCGCGCGCGCAGACGTCTCCGCGGCGTCCCGGGCAAGCGCAGCGGAGGCGGCGCGCCCACGGGTGGACCCTCGGCGAGCCACACCCACACCGCGCCGTCCGACTCCACCGTGGTGAGCTTGCGCGCTCGCGCGCGGGGCGGGATCCCCGCGTGGGCCGGCTGCGAGGGGATGCGCACGCAGCGGCCGTCGCCGTCCAGCTCCCAGCCGTGATAGGGGCATCGCACGCAGCCCTCCCGCAGCTCGCCTGACGCGAGGTCGCCGCCTCGATGGGGGCAGATCGCGCTCAGCGCGGTGGCCGCGTCGCGCGCGTCGCGGAAGAGCACGTACGGGTGCCCGCCGAGGCGCCGGCCCAGCGGCCGCGGGCCCAGCTCGTCGCTCCACGCCGCCATGTACCAACCGGCCAGCGTCATGGGGTCACCTCGGCGCGGACTCGCCGCAGGAGCGTGAAGGCGCCTCGTCGAGGCGCGCCGTGATCGACGCAACGGTAGGGCACGCGCACCACGGAGGTGTAGCCCTCGAGCGCCGCGGGGCGACCGTCGATCGCGGTGTCTGTGAAGACGAGCTCCGGCTCGAGCCGCGCCACGACGGCCGGCAGCACGGCGCGGTAGTAGGTGAGACCGTCGCGGGGCGCGGGGGCGACCTCCGCACCGAGCCGGCGCAGCTCCGGATCGGTCAGGCCCATGACGTCGCGCACGCGTCCGCGGTGAAACCATCCGATCATCCCCACCGCGCCCGCGACCACGGTGGCGTCGTGAGGCAGGCTCGCCGCGGCAGCGCGGGCGGCGTGGCGGCGCGCGTCCTCCACACGACACCGAGGGCGCTCGGCGAGGCCGGTGAGCGCGAGGGTCGCGTGCGCTGCGACGGCGACGGCGAGGAGCGCCACGAAGCCGAGCGCGGGCCGCGGGCGCCCTCGCGCCAGCGAAGCCCAGACGCGTGCGAACCCGTGACCCGCGAGCACGGCCCCCGCCGCTTGGAGGGGCGCGAGGTACCAGGCGTAGACCTCCACGCCTGCGAGCGAGAAGGCGACCAGATAGGCGCAGGCGAAGAGGAGGGTCGTGAGGACGAACGGGTCGCGCGGACGCGTGAGCGCGAGCGGGGCTCCGAGCGCGGCGAGCGCGGCGTGGGAGGGCGACGACGCGATCCACTGGTGGGCGAAGTGCCAGGTGATGAGGCGCGCTCCGGTGTGCGACCGCTTCGCGAGCCACGACGCGGGCAAGGGATCGCCGAAGAGCAGCCAGGCCGCGCCGAGCCAGAGCGCGAGGGCGGCGGCGGGCAGCGCGACGCCGCGCCACGGCACGCGCCGCTCGGCGAGGCCCGCGTAGGCGACGAGCGCGGCGGGGACCGCGAGGCCGTCGAGCCGGGTCAGCACGCAGAGGGCGGCCACGCCGAACGCGAGCCCGCGCCGCTCGCGCGCCCACAGCTCGAACGCGCCGAGCACGAGCACCACGTAGAACGCCGTCTCCATGCCGCCGACGACGACGTGGACGAAGTCGCGCTGGGCCAGCAGCAGCGCGACCGCGAAGACGCCCCCGACGAGCGCGCCGCGGCGGTGAAACGCCGCCAGGATGATCACCGCGATCCCGCAGAGCGAGAGGGCCGAGAGGACGAGCGCGGTCCGCGGGATGTCGAGCCCGAGCGCGTGCGCCGACGCGAGCAACAAGGTGAAGAGCGGCGTCGAGCTCCCCTGCTCCTGGCCGTGCCCGGGGTTGAAGGCGAAGCCAGCGCCCTCCGCGAGGTTGCGCGCGTATCGGTAGGTGATCCACGCGTCGTCGACGGGCCCCTGGTCGTAGTAGAGCAAGCAAGCCGAGACGACCACGACCGCGACGCCCACGAGCACCGGGAGAGGGAGCGGCCGTGGCGCCGCGGGAGCGCTCATGCGACCTGCTCGGCGTCCCGCCAGCGACGGTAGAGGGCCCGGAACGCGTTGGCGGCGCGATCGGACGCGACGCTCGGCGCGAGCGGGAAGCCCTCCGGGAAGCGGCTCGTGTGCAGGGCCTCGGCCGCGACGCGATCCTCCGCCATCACCCGGCGGAGGTAGCGGCGCTGAAGGGCTCGGCCCAGGGGGTGCCGCGCGCGCGTCCGCACGCTCTCCCCGAAGACCCACGTGGTGTGCGCGTCGGCGGGCGTCGCGAAGATCCCCAGCGCGTCCCAGCCCGAGCGGTAGGTGATGTGGACGTGCGCGGCGCCGCCCATGTCGAACCGGACGCGGCGCGCGAGCGTCGGTCCGAGGCCGAGCGCGGCGGCGCGCGCCCGCGCGAGGAAGCCCGAGTCGGTCGAGGCGCTGGCGTCGAGCGCGGACTCGCTCGTGAAGCCACGGCGGTCGGCGTCCACCGTCACGCGGGCCTCGGGTACGACCGGGGCGGCCATGGCGGTGGAGCCCCTGTGAACATACGCAACATGGGCTGCGTCCAGCGCCTGCTCCATCACGTGCACGAAGGGGGCTCGCCACCGCCGCGGGGGGGTCCGGAGCACCTCGCCCTCGTCGCGGAACGCGTGACGCGGCGGGGGCGAAGCGGGCTCACCCGACCCGGGCCAGATCCAGACGAGCCCCTGCTGCTCTCGCACCTCGAAGGTGCGCGCGCGCGCCGAGGAGCGCCCACCCGACGGCACGTGGGTGCACAGGCCCGCGCCGTCGAAGCGCCAGCCGTGGAGGGGGCACTCCAGCTCCCCGGCCCGCAGGCGCCCGCGGCTGAGATCGGCGCCGCGGTGAGGGCAGACCGAGTGCACGCAGCGCGCGCGGCCTCGACGGTCGCGAAAGAGCGTCACCGGCTCACCGCAGATGCGACGGCCGAGGGGGTCACCGGTCAGCTCGTGAGCCCAGGCCGCTGCGTACCAAGCGTCTCGGATCATCCGATTGGATTCTAGCCCCGAATCAAGCGCTTCGCGCTTGCTTCGGGCCTAGCAATTCTAGTCAGGGGCTTTTCGCAAAAGCCCCTCGCTGCGGCGGCAAAGCCGCCTTCGCTTCACCCGTAAACGACGCGCCTGCGGCGCTTCTAGCCCCAAATACAGGCGCATCGTGGAACGAGGCGCTGGATTTGGGTCTAGCAGGGCCACTTGGCCGCGCGGCGGGCATGATCGCGTCGGACGGCCGGCTCGGGGGCCTCGGAAGCGCTACGCGAGTGACCGGCCGGAGGGTATCCTCTTCGGCGATGTCGCAGCTGCCGTCGACCGGGGATCGCGCGGCCCGGGTCGCGCTGGCCGTGGCGATGTCGTGGTTCGTCCTGTCCGCCCTCGCGGCCGGCTTTCAGCTGGGCGCGCTGTGGGACCTGCGGTCCTTCCACCTCGACCCGTGGGACTCCGCGTGGCGGCTCGAGCTGGCGTGGATGGGCAGCGAGGGGCGCTGGAGCGGCCGCGACTTCGACTACCCGCGCGGCCCCCTGTGGCAGCTGGTCGCGGCGGGCGCGTCGGTCGTCGCGGGCGGCTCGTGGGGGGGCACGCTCGGCTTTCTCCACGCGTTCTTCGCCCTCGGCTCCGTCGGGATCGTGACCTGGCTGGTGCTCCGGCACGAAGCGTCGGCCTGGGGTCGTGTCTTCGCGTTCTGCGCGCTCGCCCTGCTGACCAACACCGCGGGCGTGGCCACGTTCCGGGCGTTCTTGCCCGTGGCCGCCATCGTCACCTACCTGCCCGCGCGCCCGGACTCGGACACGCCCTGGAGATCGGCGCTCATCACCGCCGCGATCACGCTCGCCGGGCTGCTGATCTCGTTCGACCGCTTCGGCACGATCGGGCTGGCGATCCTCGCGATGGCCCTGACGGATCTCGCGGTCCGCTTCTGGTGGCGGCGGGCACCCGCGGAGGCCCTCTGGCGGGCGCTCCGCTACGGCGCGTCCCTGCTTGCGCTCGGCGGCGTTACCTGGCTGGCGCTCCTCCCGCTCGGCTTCGATCTGGTCGACTATGTGGCGGGTCAGCGTGAGCTGATGGCGGCCTACGCGGTGAACATGGCCGTCGGGTGGGAGGTGGCGGTGCCGGTCGCCAACATCCGCGCGCTCTTCGCCGCGTGCGGCCTCCTGCTGATCGTCCCGGTGCTGCGGCGGCGCGAGCCAGAGGAGCGGCGCCACGTCGATCTCGCGTGGCTCGCTGGCGCGCTCCCGGCCGTCTCCTTCGCGAGCGTGCGCTCCGACGAGGGGCACATGATCCTCGCGATGACGCCGGCGCTCTGCGTGCTCGTGCTGATCGCCATGGGCGCCATCGAGGGGCTGGCGACCTCGCGCCGGTACGTGGCGGGGGTCGTGGCGGCGGTCGCCATCATCGGCTGGCTGGGGACCTACCCTCACGCCACCGCGGGACACCCCGACGCGCTCCTCAACTCCTACGCGGCGCTGAGCGGCGACAAGCGCCCCGACACGGGGTACCGGTCCGACGTGGGGACCGTCCGCGCGTGGCTCGAGGCGCGGCGCGAGGCGCTGCCATGCGTCGCGCTCGCGGCGGACTTCACGGTGCTGCACGCCGTGACCGGGATCGAAGGCCCGACGGAGCTCGGCCTGAGGTGGAGCCCCGAGCTGAAGCGACGCCTCGCGCGGAAGATCCGGGAGGCGGCCTGCCCGTACTTCATCTACTCGGTCCGCAACTTCGACGCGCCGGGGCACTCCTGGTCGTTCGGCGACGACTTCCTCGAGGTCGCGCGGGCCTACGAGCACGAGGCGCGGCTCGGCGGAACGGCGATCGCCATGCGCCGCCGGGAGGAGCCGCTGACGATCCCCGTCTCCCGGCTGGCCACGGAGCCAGTGACGGTTCGCCTCGCGCTGCCCGGGCGCGCCGAGGTCCCGCTGGGAGAGCAGATCGAGGGGACCGATCTGCTCCGGCTCCGTGTCCGCGTCGAGATGAGCGCGTGGCGCGCGTACCTGGGAGGCACCCCGGAGATCGAATGGCGCTTCGAGCAGGACGGCGAGGCCACGAGCCCGTGGCGACGTCTCTACCACCTCTCGCTCGGACGCGAGCACACGGTGTGGGTGAGCCCCGATCCCGAGGGCGCGGAGTGGCGCTGGATCACCGGCCGGCCTCCGGTCCGCCACCGCAGCGCCGACACGCTCGTGTTCCGTGCGAGCGCCCGAGGCGCGTTCTCTCCCGAGGCGCTCCGCCTGGAGGTGCTGGCCCTGGATCGCTTGACCCCTCCGACGCCGCCGCGCGCTCCGGTCGCGGAGTGCACACCGCAGGTCGATCTGCTGCGCGATCTGCACGCAGGGCGCGCCTACTCACGCTGGGTCGCGCCGAACCCCAGTGACCTGCACTTCCACCTCGAGCCGCAGCCCGAGGACCAGCCGCTCGCCGAGATCCTCTTCCCCATCGTGCCGTGTGAGGACACCTGTCTGCGCGCGAACGTGGCCGTGCAGGCGAGCCCCGAGCGGAGCGACGGAGTCGTCTTCGACGTGCACGTGATCGACGGCGAGCAGCGCCCGAGGCTGCACCGCGCGCATGTCCCGGCGGGCGGCGAGGAGCTCCCGGTCGAGGTCGCGCTCGGCCCCTGGGCGGGCCGCGAGGTGCTGCTTCGCCTCGGCACGCTCTACGGAGAGGAGCGCGCGTACGACGACGCGGTGGTGGTCGAGCCACAGCTCACGCGCTGCGAGGCCCGGCGCGATCTCGCCTCGGCGCTTCGCCGGTCCCGCGCGACGGTCGAGCGCGGGGCCGCGTCGGCGGGCGAAGGCGGCAGCGGGGGAGCGGACGACGTGCGCGTCGACGCGGGCGGCGCCGAGATCCGCTGGCGCCTCACCGCCGTCCCCGACACCTGTGTGTCGTTCGACGCCGTCGCGCCTGAGGAGGGGACGGAGGGCGCGATGCAGGTGGTCTGGCGCGTGCGCGACGGCGACGTGGAGCACGTGCTCTGGGAGGGTCGAGTCGAGAGCGGGGCGGGACGGCTGGGGGTCCCCGAGCGCGCGCTGTTCGACTGGACCGGCCGGCGGATCGACGTCGTCTGGGACATCTCTCCGGCGGACGGGCGGGAGGGCACGCCGGTGCGCCTGCTGTCCCCACGCGCCTACCCCTGCGGGCGGGGCTGACGATGCCGGCGCCGCGTGGCGTAGTAGAGTGAGCGCGATGGATCTCCACGGCTTGATCCTCGCCGGCGGGCGGGGCTCGCGCGCGGTCACCCACCTGCCGAAGGTGATGCTCCCCGTCGGTGGAGCCACGCTCGTCGAGCGCAACGTGACCTTGCTGCGCGACGCGTTCTCCGTCCGTGAGGTCGTGGTGGTGGTGGGGCATCTCGCCGAGCGGGTGCGGGAGCACCTCGGCGACGGCTCTCGCCTCGGGGTCCGGATCCGCTACGCGACGTGCGATCGCCCGGAGCGCGGGCTCGGGCTCGGGCTCCTCGCCGCGGAGCCACTCCTGCGGCGCCGGCCCTTCGCGACGATCCTCGGTGACGAGGTGTACGTGGGCTCCAACCACGAGGAGCTCGCGCGGTGGCGCGAGCGCGACGCGGACGCGGTCGTGGCCGTGCGCGAGAGCCCCGACCCCGAGCAGGTCTCCGCGAACTACGCGGTGGAGCTCGACGGAGATCGCGTCACCGGGCTCGTGGAGAAGCCCGCGCGGCCGACGACCCGGACGATGGGGTGCGGCACCTATCTCCTCGGCCCCTCGATCTTCGACGCGCTCCGCGCGACGCCTCCCTCGAGGCGGTCTGGGCGCCTCGAGTTGACGGACGCCCTCGACCGGCTCGCGCGGGACACCCGCAACGTCTACGCGTTTCCGCTGGCCGGGGAGTACGTCAACGTCAACACGCGCGAGGATCACGCCCGGGCGCGCCACCTCGTGCGCGCCAGGCAGCTCGAGCAGGCGCGGGTGAGCGTCGTGATCCCGACCTTCCAGGAGGTGGAGACCATCGGCGCCGTCGTCGCCGACTTCGCGGACCGAGCCGAGCAGGTCCTGGTCGTCGACAACGCGTCGAGCGATGGGACGGCGGAGGCCGCGCGCCGGGCGGGCGCCGAGGTCGAGGAGGTTCGGCTGGGCGGGTACGGCGACACCATCCGCCACGGCTTGGACAGGGCGTCGGGCGACGTGCTCGTCGTCGTCGAGGCAGACGGCTCGTTCCGAGCGCGCGATCTTCCCAAGCTCCTCGAGTACGCGAAGGACGCGGACCTGGTCGTCGGCACGCGGACCGCCCGGCCCCTTAACGGGGTTGGCACGAACATGCATGGGGTCGTGCGCGCCGCCAACATCGGCGCCGCGAAGCTGATGGAGCTGCTCTGGATGAGCGCGCCGGTGCGGCTGACCGACGTCGGGTGTACCTACCGCGCCCTGTGGCGCGACGCGTACGCCACGTTGCGGCCCTGGCTCACCGGGACGGGCCCGGAGGCGGCGCCCGAGATGATCGCCGCGGCGTTGATCTCGGGGCTCAGCGTGCTCGAGGTGCCAGTTGGCTATCACCCTCGACGCGGCGGCGAGTCGAAGCACTCCGCCGACTACGCACACCTGGCGAGGACCGCGATGCGCATGATGCGCCGAGTGGTCGCGCTCCGGGCCACCACCTGGAGCGGGGCACCTCCGACGGAGCCTCGCGGGGGAGCATGACGGAAGCCCGCGCCGGGCTGACGACCGCGCTGGCGGGTACGGCGAGCTACGGCGCGGTGGTGGGGGCGCTGAGCGCCGCGCGCCTCGTCGCGCTCCCTTTCGTGACGCGCGCGGTCCCCCTCGAGACCTTCGCCGCCTACGCGCTGACCGTCGTGGCGATGCCCTTCGTCGTCGTCCTCTGCGACCTCGGGACGGGCGACGCGATGGTACGCTTCGCCGCCGCCGATCCTTCTCCCGCGCGCCGGCGCGAGCTGGCCGCGACCTTGATCGCGTCGCGTGTCACGACGAGCCTCGCGGTGGGCGGCGCCGCGTTCCTCGGCCTGAGCCTGCTCGCGGAGCGCTGGGGCTGGTCGGCGGAGGCCGAGTGGGCCATCGGGCTCGGCGTGATCGCGGCCGGCGCCGACGCGGTGGCGGGGGCGCTCACCGACGTGCTTCGCGCGCGGCGACGGCACCGCGCGGCCGCGGCGGTCATCGGGATCGGGGGCATCTCGACGACGGCGGCGTTGCTCGTCGCCGCGCACATGGATGGAAGCTTGCCGTGGCTCGTCGGCGCGCACGTGCTCGGCGCCTCCCTGTCGGTCCTCGCCGGGCTGGCCGTCACGCACGCGGAGCTCCGCGCGCGCCCGGACGCGGCGGCGTGGCGACGCATGCTGCGCTACGGGACCCCCCTCGCGGCGAGCTCGCTCGGTGAGCTCGGCCTCAACGCCGATCGGTTCGGCGTCCAGCGCTGGCTCTCCCTCTCGCAGGTCGGCGTCTACCACCTCGCGGCCGTCCCGAGCTTCCTGCTGCCGCTCGCTTCGCGCGCGGTCCGCCTGGCGTTCGAGCCCTGGCTCTTCGGCGCGAGCCGCGAGGACGCCGCGGCCCGCTTCGACCCGGCGTTTCGAACCTTCGCGTTCGTCGTGACGGCCATCGCGATGACGATGGCCGCGGTCGCGCCGGAGCTGGTGCAGCTGCTCGGGCCCGCCGAGTACGCGGCGGCGGTGACGCTCGTCCCGTTCTTCGCCTTCGCGGAAGCTGGACACGCGATGTTCCGTTTCCTCGGGCTCGCGGTCGGGCTCGTGGAGAAGACCTGGATCCTCTCCGTGGCCGCGCTCCTCGAGCTCTCCGCCTTCGCGGTCTTGGCGATCGCGTCGGCGCCCGCGTTCGGGCTGGAGGGGCTGGGCGCGAGCCGCTTGATCGCGGCGTGCGCGGCGCTGGTCGCCTGCCATGGGCTCCTCCGTCGGTTCTGGAGGGCGCGGCTGTCGAGCGTCCGCGTGCTCGGGCTCCTCCTGGCCGCGGCCGGGATCTCCACCTGGGCCCTCTCCACGTACACACCCGCGCCCTGGACCTCGCTCGGGTGGCGACTGTCCGCGCTCCTGGTGGCGCTGCTCATCGCCTCACTGGTGTTGCATCCCACCACACCTGGGCTGCGCGCCCTCCTCTCGCGACGGCGCGCTGGACGAGGAGGTCGCTGACCGGCGTGGGTTCGGTGTTCCCGTCCGGCACCACGTGCTGCTATTTTGGAGGCGTGCGGCGAATCGGACGAGCGTGACGCGGGGCGGGGAGGCGGAGGCGCCGCGGGACCCTGCGGACCACCGACCTCGGTGTGACGTCCCATGAGCATCCCGTTGGAGTACCTGGCCCAGGTGCTGGGCATGGCCGCGGTGAGCTTCGCGTTCGGCGTGGTGTTGAAGCTCAGCGATCTGCTCCAGGAGCACGGCTACGTCTGGTTCCGCCACGCCGCGCTGGCGACCGGCGTCGTCTCCGCCGGGCTCTGCGTCGGCATGCTCGCCCTGGGCAACGACGCCATCCACCTCCTCTGGCTCGCCGTCTTGATCAGCTGGGTGCTCCGAGGGCGCATCGACGGCCCCAACCACGGGGTGATGGGCGCTGCGCTGCTCGGCTTCGTGCTGGTCCACGGTCCCTCCGTCGGGGAGCACCCCTGGGTCTTCGTGTACTTCCTCGCCGTGCTGGTCCCGCTGGGGGTGTCGCACGACTTGCTGCAGTACACATCCATGCGGGCACCGCGCGCCGTTCGCTGGTTCTTCGAGCAGCAGCACCTCTACTGGTACCTGATGGCGGTGGGGTACTGCGCGCTCTTCGCGATGGACGTCACCCTCGTGGTTTGCGTCTACGGCTTCGTGAAGGGATACGGGCACCTGTACGGGGAGCCGGCGCGGGAGCGGCTCAGGCGGATCGGCATCCACTACGAAGGCGAGGACGCGTGACCGCGCAGGACGAGGCGAGCTGGCGAGCGGCGGCGCGGCGCGTGGCGCGCGTGGTGCGGCCGGCGCTGAAGACCACGCTCCGGCTGGCCGCCGAGCTGGAGCGCCGAACCGCGGAGCCCGCCCCCACCGCCGCGGAGCGGACCAACCAGGTCGCCCCGCCGAGCGCGGAGACCCGACGCACGCGGCGCGGCCTCCCGATGGCGCCTTCGGGGCCCGAGTCCCGTCCGCGCGGGCTGCGCGATCGCCTGCGGATCACCCTGCTCAACCCGCCCCGGTACCGGGGCATCACGGTCTTCCGGATGTTCCGCAGCGAGTATCTCTTCGTGCAGGGGAACCACATCCCGCCGATGGATCTCGGGTACTTCGCGGCGGCGGCGCGCGACCGGGCGGACGTGGCGATGATCGACGCGAACGCGGAGGACCTGACGGCCGAGGAGACGCACCGTCGGATCGAGGCCCAGCGCCCGGACGTCATCGTCGTCAAGGGCATCATCGACATCCTCGAGCACGAGCTCGAGGTCGCCGCACGCTACAAGGCCGCACACCCGCACGTCCGCATCGTCCTGGCGTGCCGCGGCGCGGTCCACGCGGAGGCGCAGATCTTCGAGGAGCTCCCGTACCTGGACGCCATCGCGTGCGGCGAGATCGACGCGTTCGCGGAGGAGATCGCGGACGGCGTGGAGCTGGGCGAGATCGCGGGCATGTCGGTCCCGGGCCAGGTGGCGGGGTTCATCCGCGTGGTCGAGGATCTCGACCGGCACCCGCTCCCCGACCTCGACGTGATGCCGCCGCTGTGGGGGAAGCAGTACACGCTGCCCTACTA
This sequence comes from Sandaracinaceae bacterium, assembly GCA_004213565.1. GTDB lineage: Bacteria > Myxococcota_A > Polyangia > Polyangiales > Sandaracinaceae > JAVJQK01. The sequence continues at coordinate 12,124 of SHBB01000065.1, read as the reverse complement.
CGGCGTGCGCAGCGGCTACTTCGTGACCTCGAGCCGCGGCTGCCCCTACTCCTGCACGTTCTGCATGGTGGGTGGCGTCGACGAGCGCCCGTTCCGGTTCCGGAGGCGCGATCCGCGCAACGTCCTCGAGGAGATCCGTCTCTTGGGTCGCCGGTTCGGCTGCAGGGACTTCTTCGTCTTCGACGAGATCTTCACCAACGCGCACGGGCATCGCGTCTCCGAGGCGATCGTCGAGGCGGGTCTCGACCTCCACTGGCTCTGCGAAGGGAAGCCCGACCTCGTGACCCGACCGATGCTGCGGTCGATGCGCGACGCCGGATGCAAGACGATCTACTACGGGGTCGAGAGCGGCGACGACGCCGTGCTCGCCCAGGTGCAGAAGGGGCACACCGTGGCCGACGCGCGGCGCGCCTTCGAGCTGACGCGTGAAGCCGGGCTCCAGAGCGCCGCCTACGTGATGTTCGGGTTTCCGCAAGATTCCTTGCGAACCTACCTTCGTCTCGTGCGCTTCCTGCTGGAGGCTCGACCCGACTTCGTGCGCTACGGCTTCCTCGCGCCGTATCCGATCACGGTGCTGCACCGACAGATGCGTGACGCGGGCCTGATCGACTTCGACCGCACCAAGATCGACCGACGCATCTCCCCCATGCACGACGCGGGCGTGGGCCTCCGGACGCACCACCTCGGCCCGAGCGCGCTGAGGGCGCTCGACCTGCTCTTCAAGGCCACCTTCGGCGACCAGCTGATGGCGGCGCCAGCGCCCTCGCGCTGAGGCCTGCGTCTCAGCGGCCGACGCCGACGTCGACGAACTCGGCCGGGCCGTCGGTGAGGGCGCGCGTCTCGCCGCCGTCGAGCGGCACGAGAAGCACGCGTCCGTCGGAGACGAGGAGGGTGTCGGCGTCGTGCCAGCGCGCGCGACACGGGTTCTCGCAGCGGTGCGGACGCTGGGTGGAGCCGTCCGCGTCGCGCACCTCGACGTGATCGACGTCGTCCACGCGGTGGATGTACGCGATGCGCTCTCCACGCGGGCCGAGCTGCGGCCACTGGTACTCGGCCCACTCGCCCTCGACGACGACGCGCGGGGCCTCGCCGCGATCGGCGCGCACGAGGTTCGGGGCCTCGCTCCAGACCATGCCGGACGCGCCGCGCGAGATCTGTCCGAGCGTCGACGCGGTGGTGGTGTGGACGACGCGGGCGTCACCTCCGGCGAGCGGCTGCGCGAGGAGCTCGATGCGGCCCTCGCTCGTGCGGGTGAAGAGCGCGTCGCCCGCGTCGGTGAAGCCCACGAACGCGGAGAGCGCGGGCTGCGCGGTGAGCCCGCCGTCCACGCTCCAGAGGTGGAAGCCGAGCGGCGCGTCTTCGGGCGGCGCGGGGCCGTCCTCGGTGTCCTCCGCCCAGAGCCCGAGGAGCAGGCCGCGCGAGTCGGGCGTCCAGCCCGCGAGGAGGACCTCCGCGCCTTCGGCGTCGAAGGACGTGATGGCCCGCGCGTCCGAGCCGTCGGCGCGCGCGACCCACGCCTCGCGGTCGTGCACGTACGCGACCCACCGTCCGTCGAACGAGAGCACGGGGGCCGTGGAGCCCTTCTCGATCGAGCCGGTGTAGCCAGCCTCGGCGCGGAGGCCGAGGGGCCGCGGCGGGCCCCCTTCCGGCTCCACGCGGAGCAGCTCGCCCTCCGCGCCGGGGCCGCCGACCAGGAGCAGGATCGGCAGCGGAGACGGCCTATCGGAGGGCGGCGAATCGGAGGGCGGCGCGTCGGCGGTCGAGCTCGCTGGCGTCGCGGTCCGAGGCGGCTCGGAAGGGGCGCCGCACGCGACGAGCGCCGAGGAGACGAAGAGGGTCGCGATCTTCACGGGCGCGAGGATGCACGCGTGATCGCCGCGGCGCTAGCAGCTCGTCTCAGGCTGTCGACGTAGTCGGCGAAGGCGCGGATGGCGTTGGCGCCCTGGGCGTCGAGCGTCTCGTTGCGGACGAGGGCGTGCCGGAGGCGGAGGCGATGCGCGTCTCCGCTGCGATCGGTGAGGACGAGCGCCTCGCGCGTGACCGCCACGGACGCCAGCGCCGCGAGCGCCACGCGCCGAGACCAGCCCCACCATCGCCACTCCACGCGCTCTTCGTCGACATGCAGGCGGGCCGGCCAGAGCGAGAACACGGCGAGGGCCAGGGTCAGGGCGCACGCCGGCAGGCCGATGTGGAGCGGCGCGGCGTAGGCGAGGGCCAGCCCGAGGGACGCGGAGAAGACCACCAGGAGCGTCAGCGGGAAGCCGAGCCAGGGGAGCGCCATGACGCCGGACGCGCAGCGCAGCGTGCGGATGCCCAGCTCCGGCCGCTGGAGCGCGCGCACGATCTCCCACGCCTGATCGCGGCTCGCGCGGACGACGGTCTGCGGGACCCCGAGGCGCGACCGGATCCAGAGCAGCTCCTCGGCGGGATCGTAGCGGCACGAGCCGACGCGGAGCGTGCGCGTGCCGACGGTGAGCGCGCCCGACGCCGCGGCCGACAGAGAGGTCTCCCGCGTCAGCTCTCTCGGCACGAGCGAGAACCGCCGGCCGATCTTGGTCGCCGCGATGGCCGCGGCGAGGCTCAGCAGAAAGCCCCCGGGGAGCCCGACCCTCATCGCGACGGCCGCGCCGACGCCCACGATCAGCGTGAACACCGCGATCGCGAGCAGGCCGCCGACGAGCCGGCGCGCCGCGACCGCCTCGGGCGCGACCACCGACAGCGTCCATGTCGAGTTGTGTTCCCGATAGGCAGCCACCCGGCGAGTGTAGCTCGCCAGCCTCGCTCCGTCGTCGCTCGTCCCGGGAACTTCCGTCCTCCGGCCGGGTCCCTCGCGCGTGGAGACGCTGCGGCACCACTTCGAGGAGGCCGGTTGGTGGATGTACCCGCTGGCGCTCTGTCTCTGCGCGGTCGCCGCGCTGGCGCTGGACCGGACGCTCGCGCTGGCGCGGGGCTGGGGTCCGGCGCGAGGGCTGACCGCGGAGCTCGAGTCGCATCTGCGGGACGGCGACCTGGGCGGCGCGCTCGCGCTGTGTGCGATGACGCAGGGCCAGGCGGCGTGGATCGCGTCCCGGACGCTGCAGGAGGCGCTGTCGACGCCCGAGCGGCTGCGCGCCGCGCGACAGAGCGCGCTCCTGGACGAGCTGCCCAGGCTCGAGGCGCGGGTCGGCTACTTCGCCACGCTCGCCAACCTGGCCACGCTCTTCGGCCTCATGGGCACGGTCACGGGGCTGCGCGTCGGGTTCGGTTGCGTGCCGAACCACGACGCCGCGTCCAGGGCCACCATGTTCGCCAAGAGCATCAGCGAGTCCCTCAACTGCACCGCCTTCGGGCTCTTCATCGCCATCTGCGCGCTGACCTGCGTGCTGGTGCTCCGCAGCCGGATCGAGGAGCGCGTGGCGACGCTGCGGGCGGAGTCGATGGCGGTGGTGAACCTGGCCGTGCGCTACCGCGACCGGCTGCGGCTCGGAGACCAGCGACCGCACCTGTCGCCCCGCAGCTACCGCCGCGGCATCTGGCCGCGTCAGTTGCAGATGGACGCTCTCGCGAAGCCGCCCTCGGCTCGCGGGACCCAGTGGCCGGAGACGTCGGGCGGACCGTCGACGTAGAGGTCGAGGGGCTCGTCGCCGGCCAGACGATCGCCGGCCCGCGGCTGGGTGCGCCTCGTCCGCTCGCGTGACCAGCCCCGCCGGAAACGATCGGTGATGCGGCTGACCGCGGTCTGGGGACCGACGGTGAGGCAGCCCGAGGCGCGCAGGGTGACGTCGGCATGCCGGACCTGGTCCGTCCTCCAGATCGAGCGCGAGGGAGGGTCGTGCTCGAGGCGCTCGCTCGTGTGCCGCCCCAGGACGATCGCTCCGTGAAACCTCAGCTCCCCGCCGCGGAGCTCGAACACGAGCAGCCTCTCGGCGCCGACGTTCGCCTCGGCGCCCCCGTCTCCGACGTGCTGCCGGAGGGCCAACCAGCCGGTCCCCGCCTGCAGCGCGAGCTGCATGTCGTCGATATCCGTCGAGAGGAGGAGCGAGTCGGTGTAGGGGAGGTCCGCGCAGGTGAGCGTGTCGGAGCGGCCCACGCACACGCGCCGCCCCGTGGAGCTCTCGAGCAGCGTCACGCCGGATGGATCGCGCCTCAGGCCGACGTGGGCGAGGATCGTGGGGTCGAACGGAGGTGTGGCCGTCCGGAGCTCGGGCGCGGGCGCGTCGAGGTGCCCGTCTTCGCCGCAGACGCCGCGCCAGGGCTCCCCGTCGGGCCAGCGCAGCACGTAGGAGGGCCCCCGCGACGGCACCAGGCAGAGGTGCGAGCCCACATCGAAGAAGACGTCGACGTCCCCCTCGAGGAGGGATCCCTCGAAGCAGCGCGTGTCGGGCGGCGCGTGCACGCAGAGGACGCGAGCCGCGCCCTCCCCCACCCACGACTCGCGGGCGTGCACGCGCGTCACGATCGCGGGATCTTCGCGACGGAGGAGCGCCTCGAGGCGCGTCAGCCGAGACAGGTCGGCCAGGTGGTCGAGGAAGCGCGGTGAGACCAACCACCGACCCTCCGGGCGCGCCAGCTCGATCCGGAGGCGCCCGAGGGGTGCGCCGCGGTCGTGCACGCGCACCTCCACGACGAGGCGGTACGCGCCGACGTCGACGGGCGTGAGCGCGGACGGGCACGGCGCGAGCTGCGCCACGAGCGCGCGCGACGCCTCCCTCGGCTCGAACCACGAGGTCGTGAGCGACGCCGGAGCCGGGCGCCCGGCGCGCAGCGCCGCGAAGACGCGGTCGATCGTCTCCAGGGCGCTCGCGGCGTCGGGGAGCTCGTCGAGGGACGAGGGGCCGACAAGGGGTGGGCACGTCACCTCGACGTCGACCTCCGCGGCGGTCGGGGCGGAGCTCGGGGCGGGCGACGGGGACACCGCGGGCGTGCCCGGGCCGCGGTGAGGCGCGTCGTGCGCGCAGCCGAGGCAGATCCCCACCGCCGTCCAGAGCGCCATCGCTCCCCTCATCTCGGAGTCCTCTTCCTCGCGCGCATCGCCCCGCCGCGCACCCGCCATCAGCTCAGTAGACGCTGTTGTAGGCGCTGATCATTTCGTTGTACTCGTCGCGGAGCTTGCCGAACGAGCCGTCCGTCATCCACTCCCCCGAGGTCCCGACGCGGCTCAGGTCACTGCGGCTCAACGGCTCCTCGTCGCGCACGCGCCGCATGAGGGCGAGGGCGGCCTCGAGCACCTCTTCGACCTCGCCCCGGAACCGACCGAAGCCGCTCGGAGCGTCGCTCGGATGGTGCCCTTCGAGCTCGTCCACTCCAGCCCGGAGCGTCTCCACCGCGGCGATGAACGCCGCCGGGTCGTCCGCGACGTAGCGACGATCCTCGATGCGCAGGGCTTCTCCCATCCGCACCACGGTGAGCGCCTGGGCGACGGTCCGCTCGATCAGGAACTCGGTGCGGCGCGCCGGGTCACTCGCGAGACGCGCGAGACGCTCCTCGCGGGCGCGGTCCTGAACCCCCTCCACCTGGGCGCGCAGCGCGCGGTCCGCGTCGGCGAACGCGCGGAACGCGCCCATGAGCTGCGGGTGCATCTCGCGGGCCTGCGCCATGTCGTCGTCTCGGTAGGTCTCGCGCTCGTAGTATCGATCCGCGCGCTGCAGCAGCGGGATGAGCGTCTCGACGGCGCTCGCGTACGCGGTCGCGGCGGCCTCGGCGGCGGGCATGGGCGGCTGCATCCCCGCCGCGCGCTCGACCGCTTCGCGGCAGGGCGTGGCGCTCCCGTTGAGCGTGTAGACGCCGTAGACGTGCCGCTCTCGGCCCGTCGGACCCGTCTCCTCGTCCACCCACTGCAGGTAGCGGCCGCGAGAGCTGAAGGCGCGCTCGCTGAAGCGGTTGATGCAATGCCTCGAATACTCGGCGACCTTGTGCGCCTCCAGCTCGGAGACCGGGACGGCTGGCTCCGAGGCCACCGGCTCGGGAGTCGGCGCGGCCGCCGCCGCGGGCACCGGGGCCACCGGGGCGACCGGGGGCGTCGCCTCGTCGTCGCCGAATGGCAGCGGGATGCAGCAGCCCGCGGTCAGGAGCAGTAGAACGGTGGTCGCGATGGCTCTCTTCATGGGGTCCCTCCTTCGCCTCCGTGGCGATGACGCACCCCCATCGCGGTGAGCGCGGTGAGGTTTCCTGGACGGTGAAGAAACCTCCGGACGGCCAGCTCCGGAGAAATGCACCGGGAGGGAGAAACCTCGTGAGGGCTTCGGCGATGATGCGTCCGTGGATTCGTTCAGAGCCTCCGCCGCCACCTGCCTCGCGCTGCTGCTCGTCGGCTGCGCGTCGCGCGTGGCCTATGTCCGACGGCCCGCCGCCGAGGCGGACGTGGTGCTGCATGTGCCCTGTCAGGGGCCCGACTGCGCTGGCGCGCCGCCAGCCGCCGAGCCTCCGCCGCCGCCGCAGATCCCGCCGCCGCGCATGCTCGCCGCGGGCATGAACCACACCTGCGCGCTGGTGGAGGACGGCGGCGTCTACTGCTGGGGCGCGAACGACCGAGGGCAGCTCGGCGAGGTCGAGGCGGACCGGGCGTGGATCCCCGGGCGCGTGCCCGGGCTGCCTCGCGTGAACGGAGTCTGGGCGGGCGGCGACCAGACCTGCGCGCGAGCGGAGGAGGACGGGCGGCTCTGGTGCTGGGGCGACACGGGCTTGCCCGACGAGCGCGAGGGGCCGTTCGCGACGCAGCTCGCCTACGCCGACGTGCGGCAGGTGTCGCTGGGCTACCGCATAGGATGCATGGTGGACGACGGCGGCCACACGTTCTGCTGGGGCAACTACGCGCAGCCGCAGGGCCCGCGCTGGCGCACGCCGCAGCGGGTGGCGATCGACGCGCCGGTGGCGATCCTCACGGGCATGCAGCGGCAGTGCGCGTTGACGCAGAGCGGCGAGGTGCACTGCTGGGGACGGCCGATGATCCGGTACGGCCACGAGCGCGTGGGCGGCCCCTTCTATCGCGTGTCCGGCGTGGAGGGCGCGACGCTCGCGGCGATCCCGAAGGGCAACCAGGACCACCTGATCGTCGTGGATCGACGCGGGCGCCTCTTCGAGAGCCAGCCCGGCCGACGCAGCCGGAGGTCCTACGGGCACACGCCGCCGATGGCCCTGGCGCCCATCGAGGGCGTCGACGATCCGGCGCAGCTGCTCGCGGGGGCAGGCTTCTTCTGCGTGCGCACCGGCCAGGGCACGGTGGCGTGCTGGGGCAGCAACCAGGCGGGACAGCTCGGGGACGGAAGCCTGGCCGCCCGCTCGCGACCGACGTTCCTGGCCCTCGCGGGGGTGCAGGAGATCGCGCTCGGAGAGAACCACGCCTGCGCACGAGACGCCGCGCAGGTGTGGTGCTGGGGCAGCAACAGCCGTGGGCAGGTCGGCCTCGAGCGGACCACCCGCGTGCCGGACCCGACGCCGGTCCCCTGGTGACGCGATGGTGAAGAAAGGAGAACGACGATGACGAGAGCGCTCCTCTTGCTGACTCTGCTCACCTCCGGGTGCGGCTCGCGGACGCAGATCGTGCAGCAGCCGTCCGACGAGGTCGTCGTGCGCCTGCGGGTGCGGGACGACCTGAACCCGGCGCCCCAGCCCGAGCCGCAGCCCGCGCAGCCGATGTGCGCGGGGGCGGGGCCCGAGGGGCAGGCCACGAGCAGCCTGACGATGGGCTACGCACACGCGTGCGTGGCGCTCGGCGATGGACACGTGCGGTGCTGGGGCGCGAACCACAGCGGCGGCCTCGGCGACGGAACGGCCGCGCGCCGCGCCACGCCGGTGGAGGTGCTCGATCTCGACGACGCCCGCAGCGTGGGCGCGGGCCGCATGCACACCTGCGCGCTCCGGCGGAACGGCCACGTGGCCTGCTGGGGGGACAACGGCTACGGCCAGATCGGCGCCCGCACCGAAGGATCGTTGACGCGGCGGCCCCTCGAGATGAGCGGGCTGCGGCTGGTCGCGCAGCTGGGCGTGGGGCGCGACCACAGCTGCGCGGTCGACGAGCGAGGCCACGTGGCGTGCTGGGGCAGCAACATGATGGGGCAGCTGGGGAACGGGCGGCGCGACCGCAGCCGCGACCCGCAGCAGGTGCGAGGGCTGCGCGCGAGCTGGGTCGGGGCCGGCTTCGACTCGACGTGCGCGGTGCGCATGGACGGCGGCGTGAGCTGCTGGGGCGGGCTGGTGCGATCGGAGCGACCGGTGCAGGTCGAGGGCCTGCCGGAGCCCGCGGTCTCGGTCGAGGTGGGGCGCGCGGCCGCGTGCGCGCGGCTGGTCGACGGCTCGGTCTGGTGCTGGGGCGACGGAGGACAGGGCACGCTCGGGCCCGCGGGGCGCGGCTACTCGGAGGCGCCGCTGCGGGTGGAGGGGCTGCCTCCGGCGCAGAGCCTGGCCCTGACCGACACCGTGGCGTGCGTGGCCGACGCGCAGGGCGGCGCGTGGTGCTGGGGCAGCCACGAGGGCGGCGCGGGCGAGACCGGGGAGCCGCGGCAGCGCGGCTACCTCGGCGCCGCGACGCAGGTCACGACGGCGGAGCGGGACGCGGCCTGCGCGCTGCTCGCGGAGGGCAACGTGTGCTGCTGGGGCGACAACCGTGACGGCCTGCTCGGCGCGATGGCGTCGCCGTTCCAGAACCCGGGGCCCTACAGCGAGCTGCCGGTGCCGATGGTGTGGTGACTCGGGTGCTACGCGGAGCCTGCGATCAGCGCCGCGGTCAGCTCGTCGAGCAGGAGCGCGTCGAGCGCCCCGTCTCGCTGCAGCGGCTCCGCCCACCGCACCGACACCTGGAGAGTTGATCCGCTTACCTCCCGTCGCCTGCCGCCCCCCGCGATTCCTGGGCTGCGTTGCTTCCTCGGTCACGTGCTGAGAGCACGCTCCCTCGTCGCGCCTTACCCAGAAAACGCGGGAAACGGCATGCTCGGTCCGGTAAGCGGTTCAACTCTCTGCCCAGGCGCGCCCTCGAGGGTGAACGAGAGCGTCAGTCGGGCGCCGTCACGCTCCGCGCGCTCGAAGCGGTAGGGCCGCTCGAAGACGTCGACCGCGACGTCGCGGAAGTGCTCGAGCAAGGCCGCGAGGTCCGCGCGCTCGTCGCCCGGCACAGGTGTCTCGGCGCTCGCTTCGCCTTCGGGGAGCCCATCCGCGCTCTGCACGCGCTCCGCGCCCACGACGACGTGCAGGTTCACCTTCTTCGTCGAGAGCGCCTTCCGGGCGGCCTCTGCGGCGAGCTCGATGCGACCCATCTCGAACGTGCCCACGCGGTCGGCGTCGCCCAGGTAGAGGACGCAGATGCCGGCGTAGAGGGCCCCCTTCGGGTCGCGGACCGCGTCCACGCCCTCCGGCGGATCGGTCACGCCCTTCTTCAGGCGCACACCGAGCATCACCGCGACCTGCGGCACGTCTGCGCCTCGGATGCCGTACCAACGTCGCTGGGCGAGCTGATCGAGGGGGAACGCGGACTTGCGTCGGTCGGCGAGCCGCTCGAGGTCTCGCGCCGCGCTCAGATCGAGCTTGGCGGTCAGCGACTCGGGGTGGCCGCGCCCGTTCGCCTTCAGCACGAGCGGCTTCAGCGCCCAGAGGATCTCGTGGTCCTGCGGCTCGGGACCGAGGGCCGCGGGATCGCTCAGCCAGAGATGACGGAGCTCCCGCTCCTGGAGGCTCTCGGCGTGCGCTCCCTTCGCGTCGCCGACCGACCATCGCTGCGTGCCTGCCAGGCCGAGCCCGAGCTGCAGGGTCGACGTGTGGAGCGCGACGCGGCCGTCGCGGTACTTCTGCTCGTAGCTGTCCATGGCGAAGGGATGCGGGCTCGGCGCACCGCCACAACGCGCTGGCGCCAAGTGCGGTGACGATGGCGGGAAGTGCGGTCAGTCGTCGGACATGCGCGCGTGCTCCCACGACATGAGGAGCACGCCGGCGAACACGACGCCGAAGCCGAGGAGGTGCATCCAGGCGAAGGGCTCGCCGAGCAGGACGTAAGAGAGCACGAGGGCGGAGACGGGCATCAGGCCCATGAACGCGGCGGCCACGGAGCCCTGCGTCTCGGCGACGCCCGAGTACCAGAGCCAGGTGCCGAGGGCGAGGGTGCCGGCGCCGTACCAGACGAGCGCGGACCACTCGGTGAGGCTCACCTCGGAGGGCGTGAACGCCGACCACTCGAACGCGGCGAGGGGGATGAACAGAGGGATGGAGAGCGCGGCGGCGAGGAAGGCGACGCTGACCGTGTCCACGTCCTGTGAGACCTCGCGGCCGAGCAGGGTGTAGGTCGCCTCGCAGCAGACGGCGCCGAAGACCATGGCGGAGCCGATGAGCGTCGCCGAGCCGAACCCGGCGAGCCACTCCATCACCGGGCCCATGCCGCCGCCGCCTCCCTCGCCGCCGCCGATCCCGCCGACCTGGAGGAGGACGACGCCCGCGACGGCGAGCGCGATCGCGGTGAGCTTTCGCCAGGTGGCGTCCTCCCCCATCAGGAGCATCGCTGCGGCGGCGGTCACGGCGGGGGTGGTGGCCATGACGATGGCGCCGGCGACCCCGGTGATCAGCGCCATGCCCATCAACATGAGGGCGGAGAAGCCGAGCATGCCGAAGAGCGCGATGAAGCCGAGGCGGATCCAGTCCTTTCGGGGGATGCCGCGCAGCTGATCGCGCCGCGGCCAGACGAACGGCAGGAGCACGAGCGCGCCGATGGCGACACGCAGGAGCGAGCCGATGAAGGGCGGCATGGCGCCCGTGACGATCTTCGAGACCGGTGTGGCCGAGCCGAACACGATCATGCCGGCCGCGAGCTGGAAGCGGACGAGCGCGCCGCCGCTTTCTTCGTCGCGCTGGGACATGCTCAGTGGGGTAGGAGCCACCCGGCGCGCCGCAACGCGTTATGGTCCGGGAGATCGATGGCGGTCTCCCTCCGTGAAGTCCTGACGTTCGGGCGCTACGAGCCGCTCTTCCGCATCGCCTCCGGCGGCATGGCGGAGGTGTATGCGGCGCGCATCCGTGGGGAGGCGGGGTTCCAGAAGCTCGTCGCGATCAAGCGCATGCACCCGCACATGGCCTCGGACGCGGGCTTCGTGGACATGTTCCTCAACGAGGCGCGGCTCGCGGCTCACATCGCGTCGCCGTACGTGGTGCAGACGCTGGATCTCGGGCGGAGCGAGGACGGCGCGCTCTACATCGTGATGGAGCTCGTCGTCGGGGTCTCGCTCGCGCAGCTCGAGGACCTGATCGGGGGGCCGGTGCCCGCGCCGATCGCGCTGGAGCTGATGGCGCAGGCGGCGCAGGGGCTCGACGACGCGCACGAGGCGACGACGCCGGCCGGAGATCCGCTCGGGCTCATTCACCGCGACGTCTCGCCGCACAACATCCTCGTCGGGCTCGACGGGCGGGCGCGGGTGACCGACTTCGGGATCGCGCGCGCGGTGCACCGGCCTCGCGCGGAGACCAACGTCAAGGAGCTGAAGGGCAAGTTCGCGTACATGTCTCCAGAGCAGACCCGGCTCCTGCCGCTCGACCGGCGCTCGGACGTGTTCTCGCTCGGCGTCGTGCTGTGGGAGGAGCTCGTGGGGGAGCGCCTCTTCGCCGAGCGCGGGGACCCGACGCAGTGCATCCGGAACGTGCGCAACAAGGTGGTGCCGCCGCCCGAGGGTGTGCCGCAGGCGGTGCAGGACGTGGTGCTGAAGGCGCTCGACCGGCACCGCGACCATCGCTATCAGAGCGCGGCAGAGCTGGCCGAGGACCTGCGCCGCGTCGGGCGGGAGCAATTCGGGAGGCTGCCCGATCGCAAGTCGATCGGCGCGTGGGTCAAGGAGGTCGGCGGTGAGGAGCTCGAGCGGCTGCAGCGCCTGATCCGGCTGGGGACGGAGGGGGCGGACGCGGAGGCGATCGAGGCGGTGCGCCCTGGCGTGACGCGCGTGTCGGGGCTCTCGGCGTCGGGTGTCTCGGAGGTGCGGCGGCCGGGGACGGAGCGCATCGACGAGGTGCTGCCCAAGATCCCGACCGTCACGCTGCCGCCCGAGGAGGACGACACGCAGGCGGGCGTGTTGCTCGAGAGCCGCGCGATCCCGACCGACGTGCTCATGATGCGCGAGTTGCAGGACGGGCCGCCGACGCGGGACCTGAAGCCGAAGAAGCCGCCGCGGGCGCCGCCGCC
>SHBB01000649.1 GCA_004213565.1 Sandaracinaceae bacterium | reverse complement strand
TCTCGTACTTCGTGTCCACGAGGATCAAGCCGTGCTTCGCGCAGATCTCGCGGCCGCGGGCGAAGAGCGCGCGCGCGATGCGCTCCGCCTCCGCGAAGGTCGCCTCGTCGACGAGCCCGCGCGCGAGCACGACGTCGCGGCTGACGCTCTCGTCGTGGCCGCCCTTCTCCGCCTTCGTGCTCGGCGTCAGGATGGCCTCCGGGAGCGGCTCGTTCTTCTTCAGCCCGTCGGGGAGGGCGTGCCCGCAGAACTCGCGCTCGCCCCGCGCGTAGTGCGTCCAGAGGCTGGTGGAGGTGACGCCCGTGGCGTAGGCGCGCATGACCCACTCGACGGGGAGCGGCTCGCACTCGATGGCCACGCTCACGCTCGGGTCGGGCACGCCGCGCAGGTGGTTGGGCGCGACGTCCTTCGTCTGCTCGAACCACCAGGCGCTGAGCTGATTGAGGATCTGCCCCTTGAAGGGGAGCGTGCCGAGGACGCGGTCGAAGGCGCTGATGCGATCGGTCGTGACGAGGATGCGGCGCCCGTCGCCCGGGAGGTAGCTGTCCCGCACCTTTCCTTGCACCTTGCGGCCGAGCTCCGGGAGATCGGTCTCGTCGAGCGTCAGCGAGAGCCCCTCTCGGAGCAGCGCGACGTCCGCGCTCACGAGGCCCTCCCGAGCGCGCGGTCGACGATGGCGTCGGCGTGCGCGAGCGCGTGCTGGAGGTCGAAGCACTTCCGGATGGTGTCCTCGTCGAGCAGCGAGCGGATCTCCTCGTCCGCGAGGAGCAGCGTCTGGAAGTCGCCCTCGCCGTGGAAGGCCTTCATGGCGTTGCGCTGCACCCACACGTAGCCGTCCTGGCGGCCCTTGCCGGCCCGCACCAGCTCGAGCAGCACGCCGCCGCTCGCCCAGAGCCCGCCGGTCTTCTCCAGGTTCGCGCGCAGGTTCTCGGGGTAGACCACGAGCCCCTCGATGAGGCGCTTGGTGCGGTCGAGCATGAAGGCGAGCGTGGTCGTCGCGTCGGGCACGATCATGCGCTCGACCGAGGAGTGGCTGATGTCGCGCTCGTGCCAGAGCGCGATGTTCTCGTAGCCGGGCACCACCGCGCCGCGCACGATCCGCGCGAGGCCGCAGAGGTTCTCGCTGAGGATCGGGTTGCGCTTGTGGGGCATCGCGCTCGAGCCCTTCTGACCCTTCGTGAAGGGCTCCTCGGCCTCGAGCACCTCCGTGCGCTGCCAGTGCCGGACGTTGGTCGAGAAGCGCTCGATGGCCGCGGCGAGGGTGGCGCAGGCGGCGAGGAAGACCGCGTGGCGGTCCCGCGGCACGACCTGGGTCGAGACCGTCTCCGGCTTCAGGCCGAGGCGCCGGAGCGCGGCCTCCTCGATCGCGGGGGACAGGTGCGCGTACGTGCCGACCGCGCCCGCGATCTTGCCGTAGGCGATCTCCTCGCGCGCGGCGGCGAGGCGCTCGCGGCCGCGCTTCAGCTCGGCGTGGTGGCCCGCGAGCGTGATCCCGAAGGTGGTGGGCTCGGCGTGGATGCCGTGGCTGCGCCCGATCATCGGCGTGTGGCGGTGCTCGTCGACCCGCTTCGCGAACGCGTCGAGCAGCGCGTCGGTGCGCTCCAGCAGCGCGTCTCCCGCCTTGCACATCAGCCACGCGAGCGAGCTGTCGAGCACGTCGGAGCTGGTCATGCCGAGGTGGAGCCAGCGCGCGGGTGGGCCCGCGAGGCGCTCGACGTGGGTGAGGAAGGCGATCACGTCGTGGCGCGTCTCCTTCTCGATCTCGTCGATGGCGTCGGCGTCGATCTTCTCGCCGACGGGGCGCACCTCGGCCGCGGTGCCCTGCGGGACGAGCCCCGCCTCCTCCATGGCCTCGCAGGCGGCGAGCTCCACCTCGAACCACGCGAGATACTTCTGCCGCTGGCTCCAGAGGGCGGCGAAATCGGCGGGCGTGTAGCGCGGGATCATGCGCCGCAGATAGCACTTCGACCGCGCCGCGTCACCGGAGCGCGCGGTAGACGTCGAGATGGGCCTCGATCCGCCGATCCCAGGTCTGCGTCTCCGCGTGAGCCCGGGCCGCGCGGCGCATGGACGCGAGCCGGGAGGCGTCGCCCGCGAGCGCGTCGAGGGCCTCCGCGAGCGCCTCTGGCTCCCGGGGCGGCACCAGCACTCCGTCGACGTCGTCCCGCACGCGCTCGGGCAGAGCGCCCGCGTCGCTCGCCACCACCGCGAGGCCCCGCATCTGCGCCTCGAGCACGGCCTGCCCGAAGGACTCGGTCCAGCTCGGCGCGACCAGGATCGCGTGCGCCGCGTAGGCCGCGTCGAGCCGCTCCGCGTCGAGCCAGCCGAGGTGCTTCGCCCCCCTCAGGCGCGCCCGCCACTTGCGCACGGCCCGGGGGCTGTCGGGCAGCCCGCCCGCGATCGAGACTGGAGTCCGAAGGTGCGGCAGCGCGTCGGCGAGCGTCCCGAGGCCCTTGACGTCGGCGAAGCGGCCGACGAAGAGGGCGCCCTCTCCCCCGAACCGAGGGAGCGGAGTCGGGGCGACGCCCAGCGGCACGACCTCCCCGGCGCCCAGCGCGTCGCGCGCCGCGCGCGAAGGCACGATGACCCGATCGGCGCGCGCGATCGCGGCGGCCTGCGCTTGCTCGGACTGGGTGGGCGACGGGAGCTCGCGCAGCCTCCGCAGCTCCCGCTGCACGACGTGGATCGAGAGCACGGTCGGCGCGCCGAGCGACGCGGCGAAGGGGAAGAGCATCGCGTGGTGCACGTGCACGTGCGTGGGCGCGAACGCCTCCGCGAAGCGGCGCGCCTTGGGCAGGTCGCGCGGGGAGGCGAGCCGGGCCACGTGTTCGGTGTCCCGCAGCGTCGGCTTGGACTTGCCGCGCGGCCGCCACGCGTCGAACGAGAGCACCGCGGTGGGGCACGGCGTGGCCTCCACGAGCCCGGCGACCGCGGTGGAGAGGCCTCCGTTGCGCCTCGGCGGGAAGTCCCGCGTCACGTGCAGCACGCGCATCGCGCCGCATGTTGCCGCGTTCCGTCCGGGCCGCCAGCGATCGCTTCAGGGGTTGGCGTGACGCGGGATGCGACGCAGGTCGGCCTCGCAGCCGTCGATCAGGGCGGCCGGGCGCGTGTCGGGGCCCGCGAAGGAGAAGGTGGCGCTGGCCTCGCCGTCGGGCACGACCCGGGTGATCAGCACGAAGGTGTCGCAGGCCGGCTCGCCCTGCGCGGCGACGCGCGTCGGACCCGAGGCGACGCGGGCTTCGGTCACGGGGGACGCTGGCTCGTCTTCCATGGCGTCGAGCCCTCCGCTCAGCCACGCGTCGACCATGCGGTGGCCGTCCTCTTCGCAGACGAGCTGCGCCCGCACCGCGGCGCCGTCCAGGACCTCGATCGTCACGGCTGGCTCGGTGAAGGGCCCCGCCATGTCGAGGCCCATCGGGTGCACCCGCACGTTCTTGCTCGGGCCCTCGACGCCGGTGTCCGGTCGCTGTGGGCCGGGCATCTCGGTCATGTGCCCCAGCTCCGCCGTCATCTCGCTCGTGCACAGATCGAGGGCGAAGGTCATGCCGTCGTCCACCCGCCGCTCGAGCCGCAGGTCTCCTTGCTCTCGCACCCGGCTCGCCGCGCGCTCGTTCTCGCTCGGGCCGAAGACGCCGGCCGCGAACGCCACGACCTCGCTCCACAAACCCTGGGCCTCGGCGTCGACGTTTCCGACCACGCGCACGGAGACCGTCGGCTCCTGGACGGGCTCGAGCCACACGAGCACGTGGTGCTCGTCGCGCCGGTAGGTCAGCTGGGGGATGGCGCGCAGCTCGACGTCGGCCTCGAGGGCCACGTACTGCTCGACCGTGAAGCGCGCGCCGACGGCGCTGCTGCTCCGGTCGACCCATGTCCACAGGAGCACCCCGGCCTCGATCACCAGCTCGTCGTCCTCCACCCGCGCCGCGCAGTCGCGGATCCACATCCGCCCCTCCGCCGCCTCTTCGCCGTCGCCGCCGACGGGCATCAAGCGGCCGCGCGCGCGCTGGCAGATGTGGGCCGCCGCGAGGTCCATCGCGAGCAGGCGCGCGTCCTCGAGCTGGGCGTCCGCCCCGAGGGGCGTCTCCGATCCGCGGTCATCGTCGCCGTGCTGCACGGTCTGCGTCGTGCGCTGGGCGGAGGAGCCCCCGCAGCCCAGGAGGACGACGGAGATCAACAGAGCGAGCTTCTTCATCAGCCCCGCCTCCTAGGAACGCGCCGCGTGCGCCACAACGTCGCGTTCAGCCGGCCGGCGGCTGAAGTGGCCAGGCCGCGATCCGCGACTCGGTCGCGTAGCGGAAGCGCTCGACGTCGAGCACGGCGTCCAGGAGGCCGTCGAAGAGGAAGCGGCGCGGCTCGCCGCCGTGGACCTGCGTGCGGTGCGCGGCCACGGAGTCGAGCTTGCGTTGCTGCACGGGTCGGGTGTCCACCTCGAGGTCGAAGAGGCGGCTCCCGAGCGGGGCGTCGTCGGGCAGCCCGAGCGCCGCGGGCGCGAAGCGCTTCATCTTCCGGCGGAAGGGCTCGAAGAGCCCGGGCGGGAAGACCGCGTGCAGCACGGGTCGGCCGCCCGCGACGGCGCCGACCATCGCCGTGACCGCGAGGTGATCGACGTGCCCGTAGGCGCCGTCGTGGCCGAGCGTGAAGAGCGCGTCGGGCTCGAGGGGGGCGAGCGCCGCATGGAGGCGCTCGGGCGTGATCTCCACCCCGCCGTCCGGCATGTCGAGGAAGCGCGGCGGCGCGGCGCCCAGCACCTCGCAGGAGCGCGCCAGCTCGCGGGCGCGGGCCTCCGCCAGCGCGGCCCCGGTGCGCCCCTCGCCCGTCAGATCCCAGCCGCCTTCCCCTCGCGTGGCGCAGACGACGTGCACCTCGACCCCGAGGTCGGCCAGGCGCGCGAGGGTGCCCGCGAAGGGGTAGCTCTCGTCGTCCGGGTGCGCGACGACCACCGCCACCCGCCTCATCTCGCTGCTCCGGGAATGCCCACGACCACCGGAACGTACGCCCTGTCGTGACCGAGCCCAACGCCGAGCCGAGCGCGCCCTCCATCTGGCTCTGGCCCCGGCTCGGCCCGGTGCGCGGCGTCGCCTCGCTGCTCGGCGGGGGCGTCGCCCTCGCGGCGCTCGTCGCCATGCTCTGGGGCGCCCCCTTCTGGGTCTGGATCGAGGTCGGCCTGCTCGCCCTGGCCCTCCCGCTGATGTGTCTCGATCGCGTCGACGCGCACGCCTACGTGCGCGCCGTGCTCTGGGGCGTGTTCGCGGTCGGCGCGGCCGGCGCCGCCTATCGCTCCGAGGTGGTCGATCTGGGGCTCTTGCTCGGGACCGCGCTCTGTCTGCTCGCGCTCGGGGGCAAGGGCTTCGACGCGAAGCACGGCTCCTTCACGCCGCGCGTGCTGCGCCGGACGCTGCTCACGATGATGGTCACCGGTCTCTGCGTCGCGCATCTGCTCTCGCTCGGTGCCTTGATCGGCCTCTCCCACTCGCCGTGGCTCACGGTCGCGCTGGCGGCTTCGCCCGCGCTCCTCATCGCGGGCGTGCTCGGCCTCTCGCGTACGCGCGGATGGGGGTTGTTCGCCTATCTCGGCGCGATCCTTCTCATGGTCGCCACGGCGATCGCGGTGGGGCAGGCCGACTTCAGCGGACGGTTCGCGCGCGTCGGCCACCTCCCCTCCGGGCGCCAACTGGTGGTGGCTCTTTGGACGGTCGCGGCGGGCCTCACGGCGCTCGTGGGCCTGCCTGTCATGACGGCGCTGGTGTTCAAGCGTCGCCCGCGCGAGGA
>SHBB01000648.1 GCA_004213565.1 Sandaracinaceae bacterium | reverse complement strand
GACCACGCGAGCACGAGGATCATCACCGCGAGGCTGATGGACTTCACGCCTGCGACCCACGCCTCCATGGCGCTGCGCACCGTGAGCGTCCGGCGCGCCAGCGCGATCACGATGGCGACGAAGCCGCCGAGCAGCGCCGACCAGAGGAGGGCCTTGAGCGAGTCCGCCTTACCGAAGACGTTCTGCAGGTTGACGTCGAGCAGGCTCAGCGCGGCGTCGGCCTCCGCGATGGCGGCGGGGGTGGTCGCCGCGTCGCGCAGCGCGAGCGCCGCGTCGCGCGCCTCGATGAGCGACGCGTGCCCCGTCACGTACATGCCGATCATGGCCGTCGCGATCACGACCAGGATCGGGATCACCGCGTCCAGCCAGCGCGGCGTCGTGCCCTCGGGCGGCTGGAGCGCCTCGGCGTCGAAGTCGCTCACCGGGTCCGCGCCGTCACGGATCAGCTTCCCCTCGTAGAGGGCGCGCCGCTCGGCCGCGCGCATCGGGCCGAAGTCGCGCCGCGTCAGCACGAGCATCAGCACGAACGCGATCATGAGCAGCGGATAGAACCGATACGGGATGCTCTGGAGGAACACCACGTAGGGGTCGCCGGGGATGCCGAGGGCCGCGTACTGCTCGTGAATGTAGCCGACCTCGACCCCCACCCAGCTCGAGACGAGGGCGAAGCTCGAGACGGGCGCCGCCGTCGCGTCGACGAGGAACGCGAGCTTCTCCCGGCTGATCTTCAGCCGGTCGGTGATCGGCCGCATCGTGGTGCCGACCAGCAGGCTGTTCGAGTAGTCGTCGAAGAAGATCGCGAGGCCCATCAGCCAGGTCGCGAGCGCGCCGCTGAGGCGCGTCTTGGCCACCCGCGTGACCAGCTCCGCCATGCCGAGCGCGCCGCCCGAGCGCGCGATGACGCCGATCATGCCGCCGAGCAGCAGGCTGAAGATCACGATCGACGCGTGATCCCCATCGGCCAGCGCGCCGACCGCGTAGGTGTCGGCGGTGCGCAGCAGGCCGATGAACGGGTCGTAGCCGTTGACGAAGGTCGCGCCGAGCCAGACCCCGGCCACGAGCGCGACGACGACCTCGCGGATGACGATGGCCAGGCCGATCGCGAGCAGCGGCGGCAGGATGGAGAGCCACGCCGGCATCGACGCGGGCGGGCCCGGCGTCACGTCCTGCGCGAACGCGACGGAGGCCAGCGCCAGGACGGCGAGCGAGAGGGCGGCGATGAGGGGAGCGCGGGCACGCACGGCGCGCGACGATAGCCCGAATCAGGGTGTGCAGCTCAAGCCGATGTCCTCGACGTGGCTGCAGTTCTCCAT
Organism: Sandaracinaceae bacterium; assembly: GCA_004213565.1. Taxonomy (GTDB): domain Bacteria; phylum Myxococcota_A; class Polyangia; order Polyangiales; family Sandaracinaceae; genus JAVJQK01. Next base: position 4,460 of record SHBB01000648.1, on the reverse strand, counting down.
GCCCCAGCCGCGGAAGGGACAGGAGGCGAGTCGGCCCTCGGTGCCGGCGCAGTCGAGGTCGTCCATCCAGGTGGGGTCGACCCCGTCCGGGAAGCCGCTCGTCAGGGCCGAGCCCGCGGCCGAGAAGCCCAGCTCGCCGCACGCGACGGAGACGAAGTTCGTCTGCCGGGTCCCGCTCGTCGAGATGTAGTCGTCACAGACCGTGCCCCAGACGCCGCCGTGGAGGATCTCGAGGCGCCCCTGGTTGCGCGCCGTGCCCGCGACGAGGCGCGTGTCGCCGTCCGCGTGCACGTCGCAGCGGAAGCCGGCGCCCTCGGTGGTCCCGCAGTTCTCCGTGCCCCAGGGCTGGTGCGGGCAGTCGCCGATGCGCCGCTCGGTCCCGGTGCAGTTCACGTCGTCGAGCACGAAGGTCCCGCTCGGCGCGTCGTAGGTGCTGAGGAAGCTGCCGCCCCGGTAGCCGAGCTGCTGACAGACGGTGGTCGTGCTGTAGCCGTAGTAGGCGGAGTAGAAGCCGTCGAAGTAGTCGTCACAGACCTCCCCCCACGCGCCCGAGTGGTAGATCTGCAAGCGACCTTCCATGCCGTGCGGCCCATCCACGAGCCGGATGTCGCCCTCCCCCGGCACGCAGCGCACGCCGACCGCCTCCGAGCCGGAGCAGTTCTCGAGGTTCCAGCCGCGGAACGGACACTGGGCCAGCGTCGGCTCGCTCCCGGTGCACTGCACGTCGTCCATCAGCGGGGTGGCGCTGCCGCCGCCGAAGCTGGTCAGGAACTGGTGACCGGTCCCGGTGTAGCCGAGCTGTCGGCAGACCACGTTCGCGAACGCGTCGCGCTGGGCGGCGACGTAGGTGTCGTCGCAGACGTCGCGCCAGGTGCCGGAGTGGAGGACCTCCACCCGCCCGTGGTTGCTGCCGTCGCCGCCGGTCAGCCGGACCGGCAGGTGATAGGTGGGCTCGACCTGGCAGCTCGCGTCGCAGCCGTCGAAGGCGGTGGTGTTGCCGTCGTCGCACTCCTCACCCGCGTCGATGACCGAGTTGCCGCACGTCGTGGTGGTGCAGAGCGACTCGTCGAAGGCGCAGGCCCCGTCGCAGCGCAGGGTGCCGCCGGTGAACCCGCGGCTCGTGCAGCTCTGGCCGGCCAGGTTGCTCCCGTCGCAGCTCTCGCCGCCGACGATCATCGAGTCTCCGCAGATCCCGGTGCAGGTCGACGGCGTGCCGGCGCAGGTCCACCCCGACTCGACCGCGCAGCCCGCGCCGCAGCCGTCCCCCGCGCCGACGTTGCCGTCGTCGCAGGCCTCCCCGGACTCCAGGCGCCCGTTGCCGCACGCGGCCGTCGCGCAGGCGCTCTCGTCGAACGTGCAGTCCGCGTTGCACCCGAGCGTGCCCATCGTGAAGCCGCGGCTCTCGCAGCTCGCCCCGCCGAGGGCGGCGCCGTCGCACTGCTCGACGCCGTCGACGCTGCCGTTGCCGCAGTTGTGGCAGTCGGCGATCTGGAAGGTGCAGTCGGGATTGCAGCCGAGCACGCCGTCGTGGAAGCCCACGTCCCCGCAGCTCGAGCCGCCGAGGTCGGCCCCGTCGCAGTCCTCGCTCCCGCCCCGCGTCCCGTCGCCGCAGTTGGCGTCGAAGCAGCCCGACTCGTCGAAGCCACAGCCAGCGCCGCACGCGAGCGTCCCGCCCGTGTAGCCGCGGTCCGCGCAGCCGGTCCCCGCGAGGTTGGCGCCGTCGCACTCCTCGCCCTCGTCCACCGCGCCGTCTCCGCAGCGGCTGCAGTCGCGCGTGTCGAAGGTGCAGTCCGGCGCGCACGCCAGCGTTCCGCCCCCGACGAAGCCCTCGAGCTCGCAGCTGGACGCGCCCAGCTCCACCCCGTCGCAGTCCTCGCCCTCGTCGATCACGCCGTTGCCGCAGGCGGACTCGGTGCACGCGTCCTTGTCGAAGGTGCAGTCCGGGAGGCAGCGCAGCTCGCCGCCCGCGTAGCCCAGGCCGGTGCAGCTCTGGCCGTCGAGGTTCGCGCCCTCGCACTCCTCGGTCCCTTCGAGGAGGCCGTCGCCGCAGAGACCGACGAGCGTGGCGTCCGGCTCCGGTGGGGGTCGTCGCCCCGCGTCGGGAGGGCTGCCGCTCGCGCAGGCGGCGAGACAGACGGAGAGAAGCGAGATCCAGGCGTGGCGCATGCGAAAACCCTCGAACGGCGGGGCCAATGAGAAGCGGACACGCTATCACGTCGACGGGCGGAGATCCGGCGGAGGTCATGGGACGACTGGGGAAGAAGCGCGTGACGTTGTGGCTGCTGGCCACCGGCGTCATCGTCGTCCTCGTGCTCGGTGTCACCAGGCTGCAGCGCGCGATGCTCTTCCCGCGGGACCTCGTGCGGCCCGTGCCCGCCGTGCTGCGGACGCCGGGGCTCGAGCGGTGGTGGATCGAGACCTCCGAGGGGCGGGTGGAGGCGTTCTTCCTGCCCGGCGACGGCGTCGACGCGGATCACCCGGGCCCCGCGGTGCTGTTCACGCACGGCAACGCCGAGCTGATCGATCTCTGGCCCGAGCCGCTCGCGCCGTACCGGAGGATGGGCGTGAGCCTCGTGCTCGCCGAGTACCCTGGCTACGGCCGCTCCGAGGGCACGCCGAGCGAGGCGTCGATCACCGAGACCCTGCGCGCGCTGCACGCCCGCATCCTGGAGGAGCCGTCGGTCGACCCGACGCGCCTCGTGCACCACGGCCGCTCGCTGGGCGGCGGCGCCATCGGGACCCTGCTCCGCGACCACCCGCCGCGCGCGCTCGTGCTGGAGTCCACCTTCACCAGCGTGCCGGACGTGGCGGCGGGCATGCACGTCCCACGCTTCCTCATCGTGGACCGGTTCGAGACGCTCGACGCGATCGGCGCCTACGACGGCCCGCTGCTCGTCTTTCACGGCACCCGCGACTCGGTGATCCCCGTGTCCCACGGCCGTCGGCTCGCCGCGGCCCATCCCAGCGCCGAGCTGGTGATCTACGACTGCGGGCACAACGACCTGCCGCCGCCGGGCTCGGACTACTGGCCGCGGATCGAGCGCTTCCTGCAAGACGCCGGCGTGATCACGGCGTCTCGCAGATGAAGCGGTTGGTCTCCCCGCAGTCCTTGTCCCCCCAGCGGGTGCGGTCCTCGAAGGCTCCGCCGTTGTCGATGGTGACGCAGTCCTGCCCACCGAAGTCGTTGGGCTGACCGCCCGACCACCGCCGGAACGTCGCGGTGCTCCCGCTCTGCCACACGAACGTGTCCTCGACCGCGCGGTCGTTGAGCCCGATCCACCAGTCGGCGTCGGCGATCATCAGCGCCGTGTTGGCCGCGGCCAGGGCCTCCGCGTCGGTCTCGAACGTGGCGAGCGAGTACCCGCGCGTGGTGCAGTAGTCGCGCGCGTCGGTCCAGGTGACCTGGCGATCGCAGAGCAGGTAGGTCGACGAGCCCCGGATCCCGCGGATGCAGCCGCAGAGGTCCATCCCCTCGTCGACGCGCCCGTCGCAGTCGTCGTCCATCGCGTTGCAGGTCTCGGTCCCGGGCGTCGGCGCGGTGCACCCGCCGAAGCTCCCGGCCGTGCACGTCTCGACGCCGCTCCCGCACGCGCTCGAGCACATCCGGGTGAGCGCCTCGTCCGTCATTCCGTCGCAGTCGTCGTCCACGCCGTTGCACGTCTCGGTGCCCACCGGCGGCGCCGTGCAGCCCGCGAAGACGCCGGCGGTGCACGTCTCCATGCCGCTCCCACACGCGGTGGAGCACGCTCGCGTGAGCGCCTCGTCGGTCATCCCGTCGCAGTCGTCGTCCATGCCGTTGCACGTCTCGGCGCCGACCGGGGGCGCGGTGCAGCCCGCGAAGACGCCGCCCGAGCACGTCTCCATGCCCGATCCACACGCGGTGGAGCACGCCTGCGTGAGCGCCTCATCGGTCACGCCGTCGCAGTCGTCGTCCGCGCCGTTGCAGGTCTCGGCGCCGACCGGGGGTGCGTCGCACGCGCCGAAGCTTCCGTCCACGCACGCCTCCACACCCGCCCCGCACGCGGTGGAGCAGGGTCGGCTGACGCCCTCGTCGACGAGGCCATCGCAGTCCTCGTCTCGCGCGTCGCAGGTCTCGGCGCTCGCGACGCACCCATCCGGCGGCGGGCCGGTGTCGGGTCGACCGGTGTCGGGTCGGCCGGTGTCGGGTCGGCCGCCGTCCGCGCCCCCGTCGCCCACGTCGGCGTCCAGCGGGCTCGCGTCCACCGCGTCGACCGGCTGCAAGCCGCTCCGCTGCAAGCTGCAGCCTGCGAAGACGAGACAGGTGAGAGTGATGGAGACACGTCCGGGCATGCGCAAACCTCCCGCGCGGACGGAGTCTAGCAGCGCGCGGCGAAGATGCGCGTGATGGATCGGCGAGCGCGACGTCGCGTCCAGCGCGGCGGGCCGACGACGAAATGCTTCAGCATTTCGGAGGAGCGACTGGCGCGCTGGGCGCGGCG
>SHBB01000647.1 GCA_004213565.1 Sandaracinaceae bacterium | reverse complement strand
GGTCGGCGTCGATCTCCTCGGCGAAGTCGACGATGCCGTCCGCCGCGCTGGCGCCGATCTGCCCGCGGCCGCGCACGATCGCCGTGCGCACGCGCGTCCCGACCAGAATGTGATCCACCATCGCGTCGAGCGCCTCGTGGGCCGCCTCCTCGAGCACGCGGTGCTCTCGGATGGGCTGCTCCAGCTCGAAGTGCGCCAGCTCCGGGACCCCGAGCACGTGCAGCAGGGTCAGCTCGGCGCCGTAATTCCGCGCCCACTCACCCGCGAGCCGCACCGCCTCTTCGGACGAGCTGGAGAAGTCGGTCCCCACGACGATGCGTTCCATCGAGTTACCCCCTCGAGGTCCAGGTACGCCCGGCACTTGCCCCGCGCCACGTGGGTGAATCACGATCGCGGGATGCGTTCGTTCGTTCTTGCTTGGCTCGTTCTCCTCCTGACCGCTTGTGGCGATGGCTCCGACGGTGACGCGGGCGTGGACGCCTCCGCCGCCATGGACGGCGCGCCGCCTCCGATGGACGCGCCGATGTCGGGCGACGCCGCGCGCCCGGACGCGTTCGTGCCGCCGACCGACGCTGGCGCGTGCCCCGCTCAGGACGTCGCCGAGGGGGAGCCGTGTGGCCCCACCGAACGCCCGGCGCTGCGGTGGCGCTGGGACGGATCCGAGTGCGCCGAGATCGCGTGGTGCCGCTGCGAGGGCGCCGACTGCGGAGACCTCTACGGGGACCTCGAGAGCTGCGAGCGCGCCCACGTGGCGTGTCTGGGTCTCGCCTGCGGCAGCGACGCCGACTGCGCGAGCGGGGAGCGCTGGTGCGAAGACGGCGTCTGCGTCGCGTGCGACAACGACGGTCTGCTCTGCGACATCGGGTGCGCCGACGGCTGGTCCACGTACATGCGCAACGGCTGCTCGCCCTGTGAGTGCGCGCCGTCGAACGAGTGTGAGCAGGACTCGGACTGCCCGGTCGCGAGCGATGGCCGCACCCAGAAGTGCTACGCGGGGGCCTTCTGCTGGTGCGATCCGGCGCAGCCCGGCTGCTGCCGGGGCAACCTCTGCGCCGCCGACGGCTGCGTCGCCGCGCCGCCCACCGGCTGTCGCACCCGCGGCTGCGCCCGCGGCGAGACCTGCGTCGACGACGGCTGCGAGCCGAGCGCGTGCGGCTGCGACGAGAGCGGCCTCTGGATGTGCACCGCCGACTGCGCCGGCGGCATCTGCGAGTGACCCTCCCCGGCCGCTGACCCAGGACCCCAGGGACGGTGTTTACTTGTTGACTTGATACGCCCCTACTTGCGCATCTCCAGGTGGAGGTACGCAAAGGTTCCGACCACAAGTAAACAAGTAAACACCGTCCCCGCCTCCCAGGAGAGGGGTCCTCAGACGCGGGTGCCGACGGCGTCGAGGAGCCGGGCGGCGTCGGGACGGGCGAGGAGGCGGGCGGCCTGAACGTTCTGTGCGACCTGAGCGGGGCGCTTGGCGCCGACGAGGGCCGCGGTGACGCCAGGGCGGGAGGCGACCCAGGCGACGGCGAGGGCGGCGCAGGGGACGCCGACCTGGCTCGCCATGGCGCGCAGCCTCGTGATCGAGGGCGCGATCTGACCGAAGCGCGCCGCCCAGAAGCGCGGGTCGCGCCGCCGCATGTCGGTCTCCGGGAAGCTCGGCAGCGCGCGGTACTTGCCACTCAACAGGCCGCGCGCGAGGGGCTCGTAGGCGAGCACGCCGACGCCGCGGCGGGCGGCGGTTGGGATCAGCGCGGCGAGGCCCTCGCGACGGACCAGCGACAGCGGGGTCTGAAGGCTGGCCAGCTCCGCGCCGTGCGCCTCGACCACGTCCGGGCCGTAGTTGCAGAGGCCGAACCAGCGGATCTTGCCCACCTCCCGCAGCCGCGAGAGCGCCCCGAGGGTGTCCGCGAGCGGCGTGCCCCGCTCACACGGCCAGTGGACCTGGACGAGCGGGAGCGTCTCGAGTCCGAGGCAACGCAGGCTCCGCTCCACGTCCTGCTCGACATGGGCGGGGCTGAGATCGCTCACGGGGTGCGCGCCGTCGACCCGAACGCCGACCTTGGTCGCGACCACGACGTCGTGGATCCGGGGGCCGAGGGCCTCGCGGAGCAGGGTGTCGGCGCGCCCCTTCCCGTAGAGCGGCGCGGTGTCGAAGAGGGTCACGCCCGCGTCCAGCGCCGTTCGTACGGCGGCTCTGCCCTCCGCTGGATCGCAGTCGTCGCCCCAGTGCTCGCCGCCCAGCGCCCACGCGCCGAAGCCGACCGCCGAGACCCTCAGATCCGTGCCCGGGAGATGACGTCGTTCCACTTCACCGACATCTTGCGGAAAAATGGCCCGGGCGGGTACGCTGCGGCCTCTCCGCGCCGTAGGCAGGACTGGCTCCAACGTGATCGACAAGCTTCTCAAGAGTCGCACTTTCTGGCCCGGGGTCGTCGTCGCCGTCATCGGCCTCGGCGCGGTGGTGCTGGCCGACAAGTTCGGAAACCCCTACCTCCCGAGCGTCCTCAGCTGGCTCATCGCCCTCGCGGGCGGCCTGCTGGTGGCGAGCGGCATGGAGGGGGGCGGGCCGGAAGGCCTCGACGCCGCCGTCCGTGACGTGCTGGACGGTCGCAGCCCGGCGCGTCCTCCCGGCCTCGGCGCGGACCAGATCCGCGTCTGGGATCAGCTCGGGGACGCCGCGCTGAAGATCCAGCGCGCGCGAGAGCAGGAGACCGAGCTCCGGAGCACGGTCGAGCGCCTCGACGAGGAGGCCGGCCGGCTGCGCGCCGAGCTCGAGGAGGAGCGCCGCGGGAGCGCCGACACGAGCGAGGCCGAGGCGCTGCGCTCGCAGCTCGACATGATCGAGAACGCGAAGGGCACCGTCGACGCGAACCTCGACGAGGCGAAGCGTGAGCTCGAGAAGATGCGCTCGCGCTACCAGGCCAGCCAGACCCACGTGCGCGACGCCGAGGGCACCGTGGCCGAGCACGTCGACAAGCTCTCCGCGGGCTTCGGCGAGCAGATGGCCGCGGTCGAGCAGACCATCGGCTCGATGCAGGAGATCAGCGCGGCGCTCCATCAGATCGCGCAGCACGTCGAGGCCCTGGCCACGAACGCCGAGGAGAGCTCCAGCTCCATCCTCGAGATGACCGCGACCAACGACGAGGTCGCCGAGAACATGGCGAACCTCGCCAACAGCGTGCGCGAGACGGTCAGCTCCATCGAGGAGATGACCTACTCCATCAAGGAGGTGGCTCGGAACGTCGACGCCCTCTCGCTCACGGCCGAGGAGACCAGCTCGTCCATGAACCAGATGGACGTCTCCATCGACCAGGTGCAGTCGAACGCGAACGAGACCGCGCGCCTCTCCGAGGAGGTGGCCTCCGACGCCGAGAAGGGCGCCGAGGCGATCCTCAAGACGATCGACGAGATCAACCGCATCAAGGAGACGAGCTCCGAGGCGGTGCAGGTCATCGGCAACCTCGGCAGCCGGATCGAGGCGATCGGCGACATCCTCAACGTCATCGACGACGTCGCCGAGCAGACCAACCTGCTCGCGCTCAACGCGGCCATCATCGCCGCCCAGGCGGGTGAGCACGGCAAGGGCTTCGCGGTCGTCGCGGACGAGATCAAGGACCTCGCCGAGCGGGCCGGCGCCTCCACCAAGGAGATCGCCGAGCTCATCAAGACCATCCAGGCGGAGTCCAAGAAGGGCATCGCCGCCGTGCAGCTCGGCGCGGCCACCGTCGACCGCGGGGTCGAGGTCAGCGCCGAGGCGGAGCGCGCGCTCAAGAAGATCCTCTCGAGCTCGCAGAAGTCGACGAGCATGGTCCGCGCGATCGCGCGCGCCACGGTCGAGCAGGCCAAGGGCTCCAAGCAGGTCACCGACGCCATCGGCCGCATCGCCGAGACGGTCCAGCAGATCGCCGCCGCGACGGCCGAGCAGGCCCGCGGCTCCGAGCTGATCATGAAGAGCGCCGAAAAGATGCGCCTCATCACCCAGCACGTGGAGCGCTCGAGCCAGGAGCAGGCGCGCGGCGGCCGTCAGATCAGCCAGGCCATCGAGAACATCAGCGGCATGGTCAACGAGCTCCACCAGAGCCAGCGCGCCCAGGCCCGCAGCTCCGAGCAGACGCTCAACGCCGTCAAGCGCATCCACGAGCTCACGCGCAATTACGAGGGGCACCTCCGCGAGCTCTCGAACGCGGCCGAGCGCCTCCGCGTGGCCTCCGCGGAGTAGGCGCCGTTGGGCCTGTGAAGCGCCCGGCGAAGTGCTACAACCCCGCGACCGCATGTTCGGAATCGGCGGCACCGAGCTCGTAGTCATCGCGATCGTCCTGCTGGTCGCCGTCGGACCGACGCGTCTTCCGGGGCTCCTGAAAGCGGTCGTAAAGGGCTACCGGGAGTTCCGGCGCGCCACCCGCGAGCTGCGCGCGAGCACGGGCATCGACGAGATCCTCCAGGACGAGGAGCTCAAGGACCTGCGGAAGCCGCTCTACGTGCCGCCGGCCAAGACCAAGGCCATCCCGGCCAAGAAGCCCGGCATCCAGAAGCGCGCCATCCGGTACGCCGACCGGGTCCGCGAGGTGCCGCCCGAGGGCGTCGACCTCGCGGTGATCCGGGAGGACGCGCGGCGGGCCGAGGAGGCGCGGATCCGCGCCGAGAAGATCGCCGCCGCCGAGGCCCACGACGGCACCTCCGAAAAAGAGGCCCGCGAAGAAGAGGCCCGCGAAGAAGAGGCCCCCGAAGAGGCGCCGAAGAAGGCGGCGGGCGAGGACTGATGGCCGAGGCCGACGAAGCAGCGTCCGAAGAGAGGTCGCCCGGCGACCCGTCCCCTGAGGACGACGTCGAGATGACGTTCTTCGAGCACCTCACCGAGCTGCGCACCCGCCTCATCCGCGCGCTCGTCGGCATCCTGCCCTTCTTCGGCGTCGCCTGGTTCTTCCGCGAGCAGATCCTCGAGTGGCTCGCCATCCCCTGGAACCGCGCCGCGGTCACCGAGACGATCGACACCGACGTCCTCTGGAACTGGCTGACCCACCCCTACCCCCAGAGCGCGGAGGAGCTCCAGCCGGTCGAGCTCCACTACACCGGGCCGATGGACCCCTTCATCGTCTACCTGGTGATGAGCGCGATCGTGGGGCTCATCATCGCCAGCCCATGGGTCTTCTGGCAGATCTACGGCTTCGTCGCGCCCGGCCTCTATCGCCGCGAGAAGCGCCTCGTCTTCCCGTTCATCGGCATCTCGACCGTCTTCTTCCTGGCCGGCTGCTACTTCGGCTACGCCCTGGTGCTGCCCCTCGCCTATCAAACCTTCTTGCAGTTCGGCGGCGAGGTCGGCTCCGGCGCGATCGTCCTGACCGAGATCGTCACCGTCGACTCCTACCTCTCGCTGACCGCCCGCCTGCTCGTCGCCTTCGGCGTCACCTTCCAGGTCCCCGTCGTCATCGCGTTCCTCAGCTTCGCCGGCCTCGTCAACTGGAAGCAGCTGGTGAAGTTCGGCCGCTGGTGGCTGGTGATCTCCGTCGTCGTCGCGGCGCTCCTGACCCCGCCCGACCCCGGCTCCCAGCTCATGATGGCGATCCCGCTGAACGTCCTCTACTGGGTCAGCGTCGTCTTCGCGTTCCTCTTCGGCCCCAAGGTCGTCAAACCCGGCGACAAGACCGAAGAGGGCTTCGAGCGCTAGCCCCAAATCCAGCGCCTGGTTCCACGATGTGCCTGTATTTGGGGCTAGAAGCGCCGCAGGCGCGTCGTTTTCGGGTGAAGCGAAGGCGGCTTTGCCGCCGCAGCGAGGGGCTTTTGCGA
>SHBB01000646.1 GCA_004213565.1 Sandaracinaceae bacterium | reverse complement strand
CGTGCTGGTGGTGGCCGCGACGCCCTCGTGGAAGCAGCCGCAGTCGCTGTTCTCGCTCGAGTGGCTCGCGCTGCGCGGCTACGCGTTCGACCTCGTGATCGAGCTCGACGGCTTCAACGAGATCGCCGGCGCGGGGGCGAACCACCAGTATCACGGGGTCCACACGGCCTACCCGTACAACTGGCGCGCCTTCATGGCGTCGAGCGCCGAGGGGCCCGACTACCTCGCGGCCGCGGGCGAGGCGACCCTGCTGAGCGAGGCGCGGCGTGCGCGCGCGCGCTGGATGAACGACAGCGGCCTGGGGTGGTCGCCGACCGCGAACCTCGTCTGGTGGACCCTCGACGAGCGCGACGCGGCCCGCCTCGGCGCGCTGCAGGAGCGGCTCGCCACCCTCTCGAGCCGGGATCACCAGAGCTACGGGCAGCGCGGGCCGGCCGAGGACTTCGGGGATCACGCGCGCGATCTCGGGCCGCTCGTGCGGGAGCTCGCCTCGACGTGGGCCCGCTCCAACCAGCGAATGGCCGAGCAGGCGACGCGCGACGGGGCGGCCTTCGCGCTCTTCCTGCAGCCCAACCAGTACGTGCCCGAGAGCAAGCCGTTCACCGACGACGAGGAGGCCGAGACGCGCGTCAGCGACAGCCTCGCGCGGGTCGTGCCGGCCGGCTATCCGGCGCTGCAGGCCGAGGGGGCGCGGCTCGAGCGCGAGCACGGCGTCGCCTTCGAGGACCTGACGGGGATCTACCGTGAGACCCGGGAGCGCGTGTACGAGGACTGGTGCTGCCACGTCAACGCGCGGGGCAACGCGCTCCTCATCGAGGCGATCGCGGCGCGATTGACGGCCCGGGCGATCTCTTCCCCAGGGCCGTGAGCCCGTGGGATGATGAGCGCGCGATGGACTTCGACATCAACCGCATCCTGCGCATCCTCCCTCACCGCGCGCCGTTCGTGCTCATCGACCGCGTCACGGAGCTCGCGCCGCGCCAGAGCGCCAAGGCGGTGAAGTGCGTCACCTACAACGAGCCCTTCTTCCCCGGGCATTTTCCGGGCGCGCCCATCTTCCCCGGCGGCCTCATCCTCGAAGCCATGGCGCAGCTCACCGGCGTGCTCGCCTACGCGTCCGACCCCTACGACAACGCCCAGAAGGTCATGTACTTCCTCGGCGTCGAGGAAGCCAAGTTCCGTCGCCCCGTGATCCCCGGCGACCGCATGGACGTCGAGGTCGAGGTCGTGCAGCGCCGCTCGAACATCTGGAAGGTGGCCGGCCAGGTCTCGGTCGACGGCAACCTGTGCGCGACGGCCAAGCTCCTGACCGCGCTCACCGACAAGGGCGACATCCCGCAGGGCTCGGGCTTCCACCAGGGCTGAGGCTCAGTCCACGAGCAGCAGGCGGCGGATGGCGCGCAGGCGGCGGAGCTCGTCCGCGTCGAGCTCGTCCGCGCGGGCCTTGACCTCGAGCGGGCCGCGCTCGGCAGACAGCTTCTCCCACTGCTCGCGGGTCAGCTTGGGGAGGTCGGACCCGCCGAAGTAGACGTACTTGTCGATGTAGTCGAGGAAGCGGCGGTGGGCCTTCGGATCCATCCCGGGGCTTAGCGCGCTGCCGGCCTGCCCACCATGTGCTACCACCGGCCCCGTGCGGCGCCCCTGCCTGGCATGTCTGCTCTCGGTGACTTCGGTGCTGCTCTGCGCCCCGCTCGCCGCGCAGCGAGCGGACGAGGCGGCCGCGGCGGAGGAGGAAGGCGAGCCGCCGGTCCTGAACGTGACGCAGCTCGTGCAGCGCGCCGAGCGGACCTACCCGGGCATGAGCGCCGCCCAGGCGCGGATCCGCGCCGCGCGGGCGCAGCTCGACGAGGCGTGGGTCTCGCCCTTCTTCCAGTCCTGGATCACGGCCGGGGTCTCGCTCGCGCCCGAGGTGCGCGGCAGCCCCATCTTCAGCCCCGACCCGCAGCTCCCCATCGACAACCCGTGGCAGCCGGTGCTCGGGTTCTCCATCGAGGGGATCATCCCGCTCTGGACCTTCGGCAAGCTCCCCGCGGCGCGCGACGCGGCGCGGGCGGGGGTCCGGGCGGCGGAGGCCGATCGCACGCGGGTGCGCCAGCAGCTCCGCTACGACGTGCGCCGGGCCTACTTCGGGCTCCAGCTCGCGCTCGATCTGCGGCAGATGTTCGACGAGGGCCTGCCCGCCATCCGCGAGGCGGCGGAGCGGCTCGAGGCGCAGATCGCCGAGGGCGACGCGGAGGTGAACGAGCTCGATCAGTACCGCCTCGCGACGGCGCTGGCCGAGATCGAGGCCCGGGAGGCCGACGCGATCCGGCTGGAGCAGACGACGCGACAGGCGCTGGTGATCTTGACCGGGGTCCGACACTTCCGGATCCCGCCCTGCCCGATCGAGCCCGTGGAGGTCGAGCTGGAGCCGCGCGCCCACTACGTCGCGCAGGCGACCGAGCGGCGCCCCGAGGTGCGGATGCTCGAGGCCGCGGTCCGGGCGCGCCAGGCGGGGCTCGACGTCGCGCAGGCCGGCTTCTTCCCCGACCTCGCCCTCGCCTACCGCTTCGGCACCACCTACGCGCCGGGCATCACCGATCAGGGCAACCCCTTCGTCATCGACCAGGCGAACTACACCTCCATCCAGGCGGGGCTCGTGCTGCGCTGGTCGCTCGATCTCTGGGGCAACGTGCACCGCGTGGACCGCGCGTCCGCCTTGCTCGACGACACGCGCGAGCGCTCGCGGGAAGCCTCCCGTGGGCTCGAGCTGGAGGTGTCGGAGGCCTACGAGTCGGCGCAGGCCGCCCAGCGGCAGGTCGAGGCCTGGGGCCGAGGGCGCCGCTCGGCGCGCCGCTGGTTCATCGCCGCGGCGCAGGGCCGGGACGTGGGCACCGTCGAGGCGCGCGACCTGGTGGACGCGGCCCGGGCGTACTTCGGCGCGCGCTTCGGGCACCTCAAGGCGATCCACGACTACAACGCGGCGCTGGCCAACCTCGAGCGCACGAGCGCCGACCGGCTCGTTCACGCGTGGCAACCGCCTTGCGAATGAGCCGTCCGGGTCCCACGGTTCGTCTCCCGTTTGGTGGCGAATACCGACGCCGCACGCGCGTCGAAGGCCCGACGAAGGACAACATGCGCACGCTCCGACCGACCCTCGCCCCCCTCCTCGCCTTGCTCCTCCTCGTGCCGGCGCTCGCCGCCGCCCCGCTCGCGTCGGCCCAGGGCGGCGCCCGCGCCTACCTCGAGCGGCGTCACGAGGAGGTCAACCGGATCCTGCGCACGCCGGCCAACGCCCGGCGCTCGCAGCGGCTGACCCGGCTCCTCAACGAGCTGATCGACTACGAGGCCCTCTCGCGGCAAGCCCTGGGAGAGCACTGGGAGGCCCAGACGCCCGAGGAGCGAGAGCGCTTCGTCTCGCTGCTGCGCCAGCTCGTCGAGCGCAACTACGAGACCAACCTGGAGCGGATCCTCGACTACGAGGTGAGCTACGAGGGTGAGCAGGCCCGCGGCGATCGCACCGTCGTGACCACCAGCGCCCGCTCCCGCGCGCAGCGCCGACAGCCGCCGGTGGAGATCGCCTACGCCATGGTCCAGTCGGGCGGCGACTGGCGCGTGGTCGACGTCACCACCGACGGGGTCAGCATGGTCCAGAACTACCGGAGCCAGTTCAATCGCATCATCGATCGCGAGGGCTGGGCCGAGCTGATCAGCCGCATGGAGCGCCGCCTGGAGCAGGGCGCGGAGGGCTGAAACTCCGTGGATCTGCGCGAGCTTCCGAGCTAGCCTTCGCTCGCTCTCGCCGGCCCTCGTCCCCCGCCGGCCGGACCGAAGGACGGAATGCGACTCTACAGCGGAAAAGTTCCCGTCATCGCCGACGAGATCATCGGCACCCTGGTCAAGGATCAGGACATCGAGGTCGGTGACCACGCCGAGGTCAAGCTCGACATCGAGGCGGTGATGAAGGAGTACCTCCGGCAGGATCGCGAGATCCTCGAGGAGGCCAAGAACCGGATGGAGATCCGCGGTCTGCCCTACAGCCAGCTCGGCAAGATGAAGTCGATGGTGGCGCGGGAGCGGCAGGTCCCGATCGGTGACGAGATGCTGCCGTACGTGCTCGAGCAGCTCCTCACCATGCTCTTCCACAGCCAGAACGTGGAGGAGGTCTTCTCGGACGACATCGTGCTCCGGAAGAAGATGACGAAGATCATGCGGCGCCACCTCGATCTGGAGGGCGAGCTGGACCAGGAGGTCCGCTCGAAGATCAAGAACCTCCAGGAGGGCACCGCGAGCTTCGAGATCGAGTACCAGCGCGTGATGGACGAGATCAAGCGCAAGAAGCGGCTGACCTGAGGGCGCGCGCGTGAGCGACGCCTCGACGGCCCCCAAGGAGGCAGGCGGCATCCGGAGCATGACCGGCCACGGCGTCGGGGAGGCTCCGCTGGGCCAGGGCCGCGTGCTCGTCGAGATCCGGGCCGTCAACCATCGATACCTCGACGTACGCGTCAAGCTCCCGACCGACGTCGCGGAGCACGGGGGCGCGGTCGAGGAGCGCGTGCGCAGGTCGCTCCGCCGCGGGCGCGTCGAGGTGCAGGCGAGGCTTCAGGGCGACGTGTGTGGCCCACCCGCGCTGGACGTGGACCGGGCGCGGGCGGCCTTCGGACAGCTGAGCGCGCTGCGCGACGAGCTGCGGCCGGGCGAGCCGGTGCCGCTGTCGCTGCTGAGCTGCGTGCCGGATCTCTTCAGCGCGTCGGGCGAGAAGGACCACGAGGCGGCGAGCGAGGCGCTTGCCCTCGCCACCGACGCCGCCTGCGAAGAGGTCTGGACGATGCGCGGCCGCGAGGGCGAGGCGCTCGCCGCCGATCTCTCGGGACACCTCGACGCGCTCCTCGCGCAGCTCGCGAGCGTGCAGGCCCGCGTCCCCGAGATGGTGGACGGCTACCGACAGCGCCTGCGGGGCCGCATCGAGCGCCTCCTCGAGGACGGCGACGTGTCCCTCGACCCGGGCCGGCTCGAGCACGAGGTCGCGCTCTTCGCCGACCGCGCGGACATCGCCGAGGAGATCGCGCGCCTGAGCAGCCACGCGGCGCAGATGCGCGCGCTCCTGCGCGGGGAGGACGAGACGGCGGGCAAGCGCCTCGACTTCCTCCTCCAGGAGATGACCCGCGAGACCAACACGATCGGCAGCAAGAGCGCCGACGCGGCCCTCGCGCAGTCGGTGGTCGAGATGAAGGCCGCCGTCAGCCGCATGCGCGAGCAGGCCCAAAACATTCTGTAGTAGCTTCGAGGCCTGTGCTGCGACGGAAGAGTGTCTTCGATGGAAGAGTGTCTGCGATGGAAGAGCCGCTCCTCTTGATGCTCTGCTCGCCCTCGGGCGCGGGCAAGAGCACCCTCACCCGCCACCTGCTGGCGACGTTCGACGACGTGATGTTCTCGGTCTCGCACACCACGCGCGCCCCTCGTCAGGGCGAGCAGGACGGGACGCACTACCACTTCGTGGAGCGCGCGGTGTTCGAGTCGATGCGCGAGGAGGGGCGCTTCGCGGAGCACGCGGTGGTGCACCAGAACCTCTACGGCACCAGCCTGGACGAGCTCGAGCGGGCCAGGCGCGAAGGCAAGACGGGGATCATCTTCGACATCGACGTGCAGGGCGCGCGGCAGATCAAGGCCCGGCTCCCGAGCGCGATCGGGGTGTTCATCCTGCCGCCCTCCATGGCCGAGCTGGAGCGCCGGCTCCGCGGCCGCGGGACCGACGCCGACGCGGTGATCGCGCGTCGGCTCGACAAGGCGCGTGACGAGATCG
>SHBB01000645.1 GCA_004213565.1 Sandaracinaceae bacterium | reverse complement strand
CGATCTTGACGAGGATCACCACCACGAGCGCGGCGCTCACGATGAGCGCGAGCTTCGGCGCGGTCTTCACCCACTCGGCCAGGGCCGCGCGGCGGCCGACGCCCATGGTGAGCGCGAGCGCCGCGAGCGCGAGCGGGTACTCCCAGAGCCCCGTGAACGCCGCCGGCGCGACGAGCGCGACGAAGGCTCCACCGAGCCACCCGCCGAGGGCGATCACGAGATAGAAGAGGGTCAGGTGCTTCGGCGCGGGGCGCGCCCGATGCAGCTCCCCGTGCGCGGCGAGGGTCACGAAGGCCAGCACCGCGTAGTGCACGAGGACGTCGATCCAGCCGCCGCCCGCGTCGCCGCCGCTGAAGAAGAACGCGCCCACCGCGGCGACGTGGGGCCAGAGCCGCCGCACCGCCCCGGGCACGCGGGTCGCCTCCCCCGCGCGCGGCGTGGCGAACGCGACCACGAAGCTGGCGAGGTAGATCGCGAGCGGCAGGACCCAGACGAGCGGCACGTTGCCGACCTCGAGCGCGACGAGGTTGGTCACCGCCATCAGGAAGGCGGACGGGGCGGCGCTGAGCAGCAGCCAGTAGGCGAGCCGGGCCGGACGCGGCCGGGGGCCGGGCGCGTCGCTCTCCGGCAGGGGGCGGGTCGCGGCCCCGCGCTGGCGCCACGCGAGCCAGGCGAGCCCGACGTAGAGCACGTAGCCGCCCGCCCAGACCCAGCGCTGCGTGCGGAGCCCGATCTGCGGCTCGATGACGATGGCGTAGAGCAGCAGGGCGCCGAGCGAGCCGAGGTTGCTGACCGCGTAGAGACCCCAGGGCTCGCGGCCCGCGTCCGCCAGCCAGCGCTGGGTGACGACGGCGGTGGTCGCGAGCACGCCGAAGGGGACGGCCACGTGCAGGCTGAGCCGCGTGAGGATCGCGAGGGTGCTCGCCTCCGCCACGCCCGCGCCGCCGACCTCGGGGGGCAAGAACAGCAGCGGCAGCGCGACGACCGCGAGGTGCCAGCGGCCGATCCGGGGCGCGAGCAGATGCGCGTAGAGGTAGGCGCAGAAGAGCGCCCCCTGGAAGAACATCAGGGCGGTCGTCCACACGTGGAACGCGCCGCCGAAGAGCGGGAGCAGGAGGCGCCCGACGAGGGGCTCGAGGCTGAAGAGGAGGACCGCGCCGACGAAGACGAAGGCGACGGCGGCCGAGGATCGCAACACCCGCAGAGGCCGCTACGAGAGCAGCGTCTCCACCCGCTCCAGGAAGTACTTCTCCGAGTTGGTCATCTCGCCGTCGACGACGAGCGCCTTCTTCACCTCGGTCAGCAGGGTCTTCTTCGCCTCTTCGCCGAGCCCCGCCACGCGCTCCTCGACGGGGCTGTCGATGCTGACGCCGCGGAGCGCCTCTGCGCGCTCCTGCTCGGGCATGTCGAGGCCGTCCATCACGGTGTCGAGGTGGGCGCGCTCCTCGTCGGCGAGCACACCGTCCGCGATGAGCATCTGGGCGAGGATCTGGACGTAGAGCTTGCGGTCCTGGGGTTCCATGGCGGCGATAGGATGCGCTCAAACGCGCCGCGGGTCCATGCCCTGGTCTTGACCCACCCCCCGGTCGACCTACACCTAGTCGAGCAGCCATGGCACGAACGCGACCCGACCTGATCGAGAAGGAGATCGAGCGGCTCGAAGAGCAGGCCACGCTCCTCGAGAAAGACTGGAAGCGGCTCCCCTACCTGTGGGGAACGCTCCTCCTCGTCGGTCCGATCTGGCTGATCTGGGGCCCCGTGGTCGGCCTCTACGCGTTCCTGTGTGTCCCCTCGCTGTTCTTCACCGCGCTCTACCTCGTGGGCGTGCGGCGCTCGGAGAACCGACAGACGCTCGAAGAGCTGCGCCGCCAGCTGCGCCGCATGCAGGCTCCCAGCTCCCAGCCCGCGGCCTGAGCCGGCTCAGATCAAGTCGTACGGCGCGCAGGTGGAGACGCCCGCGCCGATGATCGTCCCGGGCACCTCGAGCGCGGTGTCGATGGTGTCGATGACCTCGCCCGTCTCCCAGTCGAAGCGCGCCACCCGGGCGCTCCCGTCGGGGGCCTCGGTGAAGAGCCAGAAGTCGCCGCCCCACTGGGCGAAGGCGAAGCCGGAGCGGGCCTCGAGGTTCACGCGTTTCCGCTCGAGGGTCGCCGCGGTGTCCGCGTCGAGCAGCTCCACCGTGATCACGAGGTTCCGGAGATCGCGCACGTCGACGACCATGCCGAAGAGGCGTCCATCGCCCGTGCCGGTCAGCTCCATGTTCGCGGGCGTCGGCGCCTCGAGGGCCCCGATGTCCGAGACGACATACGCGCCGGTGTCGATGCTCAGGAGGCGGCGGTAGGGCGTGGTCTCGTCCCGGTACCAGCTCCCCGTGGCGGTGATGTAGAGGCGCTCCTCCGTGGTGTCGCCGAGGGTCGCGTACCCCATCCCGAAGTTGCTGACGCCCTCCTGCTCGGTCTCCATGTCCGTCGCGCGACAGCTCGCGTCGTCGGTGTCGACGGCGAAGAGGTTGCCGCGATTGTCCGTGGCGTAGGCCACGCCATCACGGCTCACGGCCATCGAGCGCAGGAACCCGCCGTCGAGGGGACAGCTCACCTCCCCTACGACCGTGTAGCGCAGCGCCTCGGGATCGAAGCGCAGCAGATGGCTCTGCGCGCTCCCGCCGAGGTCCGTCACCAGCACGAAGACCTCGTCGAGCGCCTCGCCCAGGCAGTCGGTGGGCGCGGGAGGGCCGCCGTCGCGCGGGACGAAGGGGCCTGCGTCCACGCGCCCTGCGTCGCTCCCCGCCGCGTCGGTGACGGTCGAGGCGTCGCCCAGGGCGGTGGGATCTTCGGCGCATCCGAAGAGGAGGAGGAGCGCGAGGGTGAACGCGGGAGACTTCATCCGGCGAGGCTCTCCGATGAGGAGCGTGGCCGCAATTTCATGCGGTGCGCGAGTGCGAGGCGCGAAGGCGCTCGAGGCCCTCGGCGATGGACACGCGCGGGGCCCAGCCGAGGTCTCGCTTCGCGGCGTCGATCGAGAACCAGTGCGCGGTGGAGAGCTGCTCGGCGACGAAGCGCGTCAGCGGCGGCTCGCGCTCGGCCTTCGCGAGCCGGAAGGCGCCCTCGAGCAGCGCGCCCGCGGCGTGGGCGAGCCGCGGCGGGATGGAGACGACCTTCGCGTCGACGCCGTGCGCGCTCAGGATGCCGAGCACGATCTGGCGCAGCGGGACCGGCTCGCCGTTGGTGATGAAGTACGCCCGGCCGGCGCAGGCCGCGTCTGGCGCGAGCGCGTCGAGCGCGGCGACGTGCGCGTCCGCGGCGTTGTCGACGTAGATGGTGTCGACGCGGTGCGTCCCGCCAGCGGGGAGCGCGATCCGGCCTCGTCGGCCGCGCGCGACGATGCGCGGCACCAGGTGCGGGTCGCCCGGACCCCAGATGAGGTGGGGACGGAGGGCGACCACGGCGAGCGTCGCGGACCCCGCGGCGAGCACCTCGCGCTCGGCCGTGGTCTTCGTGGCCTGGTACGCCGTGCTCGGGTGGGTCGTGTAAGGGAGCGACTCGTCGCCGCCCTCGAGGTGACCGCCCACGTGCACCACGCTCGGCGTGCTCGTGTAGACGAGCTTCGGGACGCCGGCCTCGCGGCACGCCGCGAGCACGTTGCGCGTGCCGACGACGTTGGCGCGGTGGTAGTCGGCCTCGTCCCCCCAGACGCCCGCCTTGGCCGCGGTGTGCACCACGGCGTCGCAGCCCTCCGCCGCCGCGACCACGGCCGCCCGGTCGGCGAGGTCCCCGCGCGCGTGCTCGACCCCGAGCGCCTCGAGCGCGGGGTAGCGGCCTCGGCTGTAGCTCCGGACCGTGTCGCCACGCCGGGCCAGGCGCTCCGCGATGGCGCCGCCGAGGAAGCCGCCGCCGCCCGTGACGAGGACCCTCATCGGAGCAGCTGGTCGCGCGCCCAGACGGCGAGCTCTTCGCGCCGGATCTTCGCGTTGTGACGGATGTCGACGGGGAAGTCGTCGTGGAAGAGGAACGTCTCGATCGCCTCGGTCATCGGTTGGGCCCGCGCCAGCTCGCGCAGCTCCCGGGACAGCTCCACCGGAGACAGGCGCGCGTCGGGCTCGCGCTGCACGCAGAGGACCGGGTCGGTGCGCCCGCCGCGCGGCACGCCCACCAGCGCCGTGCGGAACACGTCGGCGTGGGTGTCGAAGACGCGCTCGCACGCCACGGTGAACCAGGTGCGGTCGCCGTCCACCACGCGCTGGGTCTTGCGGCCGCAGAACCAGAGCCGGCCGTCGGCGTCGAAGTAGCCGAGGTCGCCCATGCGGTGGAAGAAGCCGCCGTCGTCGGCCGGGATCTTGGCAAGGCGGGTCTGCGCCTCGGCCTCCCAGTAGCGCGCGGTCGCCTGGGGCGCGCGCACGATGATCTCGCCCACCTCGTCGGTCGCGCAGGCGGACGCCTCGTCCAGGCTGGCGATCGGCGCGTCGGTGATCGGGATCACCCGCACCTCCGCCGAGGCGACGGGGCGACCCACGCACACGCCCGCCCCCTCCGCGGTGAGCGCGGCCGCGTGATCGATCACCTCTCGGCTCTCGATCACCGCCACGGGCAGGCACTCGGTCGCGCCGTAGGGGGTCCAGACCTCGGCGTCCTCGGGGAGCATGGCGCGCATCCGCGCGAGCACCGCGGTCTGCACGGGCGCCCCGGCGCTGAAGACGCGGCGCAGGGTCGGGAGGGTCTTGCCCGTGCGCTCGCCCCACCGACTCAGGCCGTCGAGCAGGGCGGGGGAGCCGAACATGCACGTCACGCCGAAGTCCTCGATGGCCTCGACGATCTTCTCGGGGCTCGCCTTGGCGGGGCGCGTCGGATCCATGTCGGGGATCACGGTGGTCATGCCGAGCGCGGGATCGAAGAGCGCGAAGAGCGGGAAGGTGGGCAGGTCGATCTCGCCCGGCTGGATGTCGAAGGTCTCGCGCAGCGCGTCGACCTGGGCGGCGAAGTTGCCGTGCGTGTAGACGGCGCCCTTCGGCGCGCCGGTGCTCCCGCTCGTGAAGAGGATGGCGGCGAGGTCCTCGGCGCGGGTGGGCGCGAGCGCGCCGCCGTCCCCTTCGCCGTGAGGGGCGCCGCGCGACATCACCTCGTCCAGCGTCAGCCCACCCCACGGCGCGCGCTTGCCGACCGTGATGGTGACCGAGGAGCTGCGCGCCCAGCGGAGCACCAGCCGGGCGACCTGCGCGGTGGGGATCCCGATGAACGCCTCGGGGCGCGCCTTCGCGAGGCACGCCTTCATGTTGGCCAGGCCGATGCCCGGGTCGACCATCACCGGGACCGCGCCCGCCTTGAACAGGCCGAAGACGAGCGCGAACAGCTCGAGGGAGGGCTTGACCATCAGGGCGACGCGCGTGCCGGCCGGGACCCCGCTCCGATGCAGCCCACGCGCGATCCGGTCCGACGCCTCGTCGAGCTGGCGGTAGGTGTAGTGCGTGTAGCGGACGCGGCCGTTGTCGGCGCGGCCGTCCGGGAAGTAGATGGCCGGCGCGAAGGGCCGACGCGCCGCCATGGCCGGCAGGTGGCTGGCGATGTTGACGACGGCCGGGGGAGTCGTGGCGGCGGGGTCGAGCGCGGGCATCGCGTGGGCCGTACTACCAGCATGCCGCGCCGATGTCTTCATCGCCCGGCCACGCCGCCCGTGGTGCGCGCGTCGCTGGCGGGGCGGAGGCCGTCCTCGTCGATGCGGATGAGCTGCACCGCCGCGAGGTTGCTCACCCGCGTCATGAGGTGGCCGCGCGCGCCGAGCCCGCGCACCAGCTCCGGGT
>SHBB01000644.1 GCA_004213565.1 Sandaracinaceae bacterium | reverse complement strand
CGAGCTTCGCACGGTCCGGACCGGGACCGCGGACCGGGGCGGCGTGCTGCTGGACGCGCTCAACCTCGTGCACCTGAGCGACGAGTGGCTGATGGAGCTCGTTCGGAAGGCGGCGCGCGAACTGGGCAAGGAGCTCGCCGAGCGGGCGCTCGAGCAGGGCGCGCGGCGGTTGCTCGAGGATGCGGACCTCTTCGGCGCGCTGCTGCGCGAGCTGGAGGATGCGACGACCCTGCGCAACGTCGCGCACGGAGAGAGCCTCCGTCGCATGACGGCGAGCGGCGTGGGGCCGCGGGTCACGCGCAAGGGGAACGACTGGTCGCGCGTCCTGCTGCTGGTGCACGGCACCTTCAGCTCGATCGAAGGCGGCTTCGAGGGGTGGATCGAGTCGCCGGACTGGAAGGCGCTGATCGAGCGCTACGAGTCCATCGGGGGCGCGGTGCTGGGGTATCAGCACTACACGGTGGGCCGGAGCCCCGCGGACAACGCGCTCCGCCTCGCCGAGAGGCTCGCGGACGCGCTGAGGCCCGGGACCCAGGTCGATGTCGTGAGCCACTCGCGCGGCGGCCTGGTGGCGGAGGCGCTGCTCCCGCCGTCGGACCCCGAGAGCTGGCTGGCCCTGCTGCAGAATCTGCGCGAGCGCCGGCCCCGCGATCTCCCGGTGGCCGACCTCGACCGGCTCGAGAAGGCGGCGGGGCTGACGGCCGCGTTCCGGTTCGAGCGCTTCGCGCGGGTGGCGTGCCCGATGCTCGGCACATCGCTGATGAGCGACCGGATGGACCGGTTCGCGTCGTCGATCTTCACGGTGGCCCGCTTCCTGGGGGCCGACGCGAACCCGTTTTTCGCGACCGCGAAGCTCGTCGTCCGGGTGCTGCTCAAGCTTCGACGGGACCCGGTGGCGGTCCCTGGGCTCGCGCCCATGAATCCGGCGAGCCCGTTCGTCGGGCTGATGAACCACCCCGTGCGACGCGCCGATGTGGTGGTCGGTGAGTTCGGCGCGCACACGCTCGGCCGCGGGGTGCTGCGCCGGTTGACCGTCGGCGGGGCGAGGCTGCTCTTCCTCGCGGACAACGACCTGGTGGTCGACACGGACAACATGTTCGGCGGCGCGCGCGCGACGCAGCGATGGGTACGCCGTACCGAGAGCGCCGAGGTCGACCACTTCACCTACTTCACCAACGAGGACTCGCGCGCGGCGGTCGGGCGCTTCCTGAAGGGGGAAGTGAGCGGCCTGGAGCTCCCCCTCGCCGAGGGGGCGGTCACCGCTCGGGGCGAGGAGCGCGGCGTGCTCGTCGACGTCGCGCGCATCGTCGAGGAGCCCACGCACCGTGGGGACCGACCTCGCCTCCTGCTGATCCCCGGGGTCATGGGCTCCAGGCTCGAGGTGGACTACGGCGACGGTCGCGACAACCGGTGGGAGTCGGTGTGGTTCTCCTACGGCGCGCTGATTGACGGTCACTTCCAGGACCTCGGCTACGACGAGCACGAGGTGCGTGCGGCGGGCGTGATGGAGGCGGGGTACGGCGATTTCGTCAGGGAGATGAGCCGGTCGTACGACGTGCACCTCTTCCCCTACGACTGGCGCGAGTCCCTGTGGTTCTCGGGTCGCGCGCTCGCCGACAGGATCGGTGCCCTCCTCGAGAGCTCGAGCGAGCCGCTTCACGTGGTCGCTCACAGCATGGGCGGGCTGGTCCTGCGCGCCGCCCTCGTCCACGAGCCTACCCTCGGCAAGGACGTACTGGCGCGCAAGGCGCGTTTCGTCATGGCCGGGACTCCGAACGGAGGGTCGTTCGACCTCCTCCACATGCTCACCGAGGAGGACGACTCCGTCCTCAACCGGGTCGCCATGCTTGACCTGTTCCACGACCGGGCCGACACCGCCCGCGTGGCCCGGAGCTTCCCCGGGGTCTTGGAGATGCTGCCGTGGCAGGAGCGCTCTTGCTGGCGGGACGCGGGCGCCTGGCCGCGCGGGCGACCGAGCGACGAGCTGCTCGGACAGGCCGAGCAGACCCAGCGCTGGCTGTCCCAGGCGGAGAACGAGGGGTATCCGGCGCGGCTGATCTACCTGGCCGGCAGCGCGAAGCACACGCTGGTCGGGCGGGCTCCGAACGGGAAGTACCGGCGCTCTCGCGAGGGTGACGGCCGCGTCCCATACGAGACCGGCATCCCCCAACGCGTCGATGGAGCGCGCGATGTGAGCGTCTACTACGCCGACGTGGTGCACGGGCGGCTCCTCGACCACCGAAGCTGCTTCGAGGCCATGCACGAGCTGCTCGCCATCGGGCGCACATCGGTGCTGCCCCAGGAGAGGGGCGTACCGACCTGGAGCGTCGCGGAGGCGCACGTCGAGGGCCGAGCGGTCGAGGTGAGCAAGCGGCCGAGCGCCGAGGAGGCGCTGAACGCCGTCCTCTGCCGCAACGCCGTCCACGAGGCCCCCACGCAGACGAAGCTCACGGTGTCGGTGGTCGCCGACAGCATGCACTGGGCGCGCTACCCCGTCCTGCTCGGCCACTACGAGGGAGACGAGATGGTCGGCACCGAGGCGACGCTCGACGTGCTGATGGGACACGAGCTGTCGCGTCGTCGCGCGCTCGGGCGCTACGCCGGGAAGCAGGGGCACAACACCGTCGTCCTGCGCGCGAGCGGGCACCCTAGCGGGGCGGTGGTCGCCGGGCTGGGCGAGCTCGGCGACCTGACCGAGACGTCCCTTCAAGCGTCGGTCACCTCCGCCGTGTTCGAGATGGCGCTCGCCCGGAGCGGGGCCGGGGCGGACGGACGCTCGCGCGGGCCCCGCGGCGTCTCCGCGTTGTTGATCGGCAACCGCGGCGCTCTCGACGTGAGCGGCTCGGTCCGCGCGCTGGTCAACGGCGTGCTGGCGGCCAACGCAGCGCTGCAAACCCGGCGCGAGCCCTTCCAGGTCGAGCGGCTCGAGCTCATCGACCTCTACGAGAGCAATGCCCGCCAGGCCTTCCGCGAGGTTCGCCGACTGGTGAGAGGCGCGAACGAGCTGCCGGTCGAGCTGCCCGGGCGACTCTACGTCGGAGACGCGGCCCGGTCCGCGCCCCAGTCGTTCGAGGGGCTCGGAGGCTGGTCCCGCCGCGTGCAGATCGAGCACGTGCCCGCCGACGACGCGCTCACCTTCCGCGTCCTCACCGAGCGGTCGAGCGCGAACGCCACCGTCCAGTCGACCGACTGGGAGTCGATCCAGCGCATCGTCGAACGCGCCCGGAACACGTCACAGAGCGCCACCCTCCAGTATCGCGGCACGCCGCTCGGATGGTTGCTGTACTCGCTCCTGATCCCGAACCAGGTGCATTCGGTGTTGCGCGACGGGGCGCCCCTTCAGCTCGTGCTCGACGCGCGCGCGGCCGTGGTGCCCTGGGAGCTGCTCCGCGACTCCGCTGACGGGGAGCAGGCGCCGTTCGTCACCCGCGTCGAGCTGACCCGGCAGCTCATCCTGAACACCTCCAGACCGGTCGACGACGCGAGAGGCGACCGCGTGGTCATCCTGGCCGATCTCGAGCACGGCACGGACCACGCCCTGCCCTTCGCCGCCCGCGAGGCGCAGAGCGTCGGACACCGATTCGGCAGCCGCGGCTACTCGGTGTCGAGCCGACTCGTGAAGCCGGCGCAGCTGGACACCCTCGACGTCATCGAGGAGCTCTTCCGAGAGCCCATTCGCGTCCTTCACATCGCCGCCCACGGCGCCCTCGACGAGCCCGAAGACGGCGCACGGACGGGCCGTCGACGACCCTACATCCGGCTCGGCGAGGGGCAGCGGCTGGACACCCGTGTCCTCAACAAGCTGGGGTTCTCGCCCGCGGTGGTGTTCCTGAACTGCTGCCACCTCGGGCGTCTCGACGGCCCCCACTTCGCCAGCAGCATCGCGCGCTCTTTCATCGAGGCGGGCGCGCACGTGGTGGTGGCGGCGGGGTGGGCGGTGCGAGACGACGCCGCGCGGACTTTCGCGGAGGTCTTCTACGACGGGCTGCTCGAGGGGATGACGCTCGGGACGGCGACCCGAGAAGCGCGCGCGCGGACCTACGAGCGCCACCCCGACTCCAACACCTACGGTGCGTTCCAGGTGTACGGCGACCCCGGCTTCTCCTTGGACCCGCGCACCGACGCGACCGCGGAGACTCGATGGCAGGCGGCCGTCACGACCGGCGAGGTCCTCGCCCGGCTGGAGGTCCTGGAGAGCGAGCTGCTCACCCGGCTCGACACGCGGGACATCGTCCGCGACGTCGAGCACGCCTACGACGACTGGGTCGCCCTCGAGGGCTCCGAGAAGAAGCTGAAGAACGGCGAGATCCTCCAACGCTTTGGGGAGCTCTACCTCAAGCTCCTCGAGCCCGAGGTGGCCCTGGAGCTGTTCCGGCGCGCGGCCGAAGATCCGCGCGCGCGCGCCAGCCAGGCGCTCTCCGAGCGGGTGCTCGACGCGCACACGCGCCGCCTGCGCCTCGCAGGCCTGCACGGTGGGCAGGTCACGGAGGAGATGCAGCAGGCCGCGCTGGCGGCGCGCAAGGCGCTCCAGGCCGACCCCCGCCGTCCCTCGCTGGAGCGGCACGCGCTGCTCGGCTCTTCGTTCAAGGAGGAGGCGCGCTACACGACCGGCTCGGAAGCGAAGCGCGCGCTGAGCCAGAGTTTTCGCCACTACCTCGCGGCTCATCGGCTGAACCGCGAGGACACCTACCCCATGGCCGTTCTGGAGATGCTGGCGCTCGTGGGGCGCGCCGGGCTCCGCGCATCCCCCGACACGCCGGCGAAGGTCGCCGAGCGACTCGCGATCATTCGCTCACGTGCCCTGGTGGAGAGCAGCGAGCAGCCGCAGTTCTGGAACGTGGTCGCGCACGCCGACACCCACCTGATCTCGCACCTCGACTTCACACTGCGGCCCACGGCCTACGGCGCGTCCTCGACGCCCCACGCGACGCTGAGCTGCGTGAGGGAGTGGTACACGTACGCCTACAGCACCGTTCGGAGCCCGTACTACTGGCAGTCCTCGGTCGAGATCGCGCGATGGCTCCTCGCCCAGCTCGACCGGGCGAAGCGCGACGCCCAACGAGATCCTCTGAAGTCGCGCCTCGCGCTCACCGTCGACTCGATGAAGCAGATCGTGACGCATCTCGAGGCGCTCGAGGCGCGCACGCGGAACGGAAACGGAGAGCGGCCCCCGTGGCTCCACGAGAGGTCCGACTGGGTCCTGGAGCGGCGCGCCTGCGGCCCCCCCTCCGACGCCCTCGTCGACCTCGTGCTGAGCCCCGACAACCGTCGCCCCTCGCCGGTCGAACCCGACGCCTACAAGCCTCCGCGAAACCCCTTCGCCCAGCGAACGACGTCACGCTCGGGGAAGACGGCGGCGTCGACGAAGCGCCGAGGGGGGAAGAATGCCTGACGACAAGGCGCTGGCTGCCATCTGGAGGCCACTGGATCCCGCGGGCGGGGACGACTGGCTCGATTCGACGTTCTTCGACGCGCCGGCCACGCCCGCAGACCCGTTGGCCGCGGTGAACGCGGCGGGGCGGGCCGCGGCGAAGGCGTTCGCGAAGGCGCTCGACGCTCCGCTCCAGAAGGCGTCGGATGCGTCGCGGAGGCGGGCCGCGCACGCCTTTCTCGGGGTGCTCGTGGAGGCGCCGGGGGTGCCTCGGGCCACTCGTCGGCTCGCGACCCGGGAGATGCCTCGGAAGTTCGAGGCGCTGACCGCCGAGGCGAAGTGTGGTCGGCTCGGCGCGGCGCTGCTCCGGGAGGAGGTCGCCGACCGACTCGGCACCGACGGGGGCGAGTCGCTGGTCGACCCGCGCGCGCA
>SHBB01000643.1 GCA_004213565.1 Sandaracinaceae bacterium | reverse complement strand
GCCCTCGCTCCCCGCCCCGGACGACGTGGCGGCGCCCCCCGCGACTGCCGAGCGCACCGAGAGCGGCCTGGCCTCCCGCGTGCTGCAGGCGGGGACCGGCGACGTGCACCCGGGCCCGCAGGACGGAGTCACGGTCCAGTACAGCGGTTGGCGCGCGGAGGACGGCGAGCTCTTCGACAGCTCCATCCGCCGCGGCCGCCCCGCGAGCTTCACGCTCGAGCGCGTGATCCCCGGCTGGCAGGAGGGCCTCCAGCTGATGGTCGTCGGGGAGAAGCGCCGGCTCTGGGTGCCCGCGGAGCTCGCCTACGAGGGGCGACCCGGTCCGCAGGGCATGCTCGTCTTCGACGTGGAGCTCCTCGCGGTGCACTCCGCGCCCGATACCCCGCCGAACGTCAGCGCGCCGCCGCGGGGCGCCGCGCGCACCGAGTCGGGGCTCGCGTCGATCGTGCTCGAGGCGGGGGAGGGCACGCGTCACCCGGCCGCCTCCGACACCGTGCAGGTGCACTACGCGGGCTGGCGGGCGGAGGACGGGGAGCTCTTCGACAGCTCACTGACGCGCGGTGAGCCGGCCTCCTTCCGGCTCGACCGGGTGATCGCCGGGTGGACGGAGGGCGTGCAGCTGATGGTCGAGGGAGAGAAGCGTCGCTTCTGGATCCCGGCCGCGCTCGCGTACGAGGGCCGCCCCCGCGGCCCGCAGGGCATGCTCGTGTTCGACATCGAGCTGCTGAGTATCGGGGAATGAACGGCTGTGACCGATCCGCACGGTGTGCACCGAGGTGTGAACCGAGGTTCCGCACCCGGCACCCGGACTGGATGAGCCAATGTCCGCAGATCACTGGAAAAGCGGGACAAAATAGAATATCTCCCCCACTGCCCCGACGGTGGTACCGATAGTGCTATCGGCAGGGTCCACACGGCCGGAGCTTGATTCGCGGACGGTTACCGGCCAGGGTCGTCCCGCCTTCGCGAAGGAGTTGATGGTGAGCGCGATCAAGGCGTCTCTAATCTCGGCACCGTTTGCACAGTTCAAGCGGCATCCGACATTCTACTTTTGGTACGACACCGTCTGGGCGTGCCTCTGCCTCGCGGCCATCTTTGCCATGGTGGCCACGGGCTGGCAGGGCCTGCTGCCCGAGCCGGCGTTGTGGCAGCTCGGCCTGTTCCCGGTCGCGCTCTACGCCGTGATCATGGCGCACGTGTTCATTCACAACGCCTCCCACGGGAACTTCCCCAAGGCGATCAACCGCATCGTGGGAGAGATCTGCGGCGCCATCGTGGGCACCAAGTTCGCCTCCTGGGAGATCGTGCACCGGCGTCACCACCGCCACACCGACGACCCGGAGAAAGATCCGCATCCGGCGACGCGCGGCTACTGGCGCTACGCGTTCCGCACGCTGATCAACGTCGAGCTCCAGCTGCGCCAGCAGTACTACGAGCTCTACGGCGACAACGAAGAGACCCGCCGCTACGAGATCTGGCGCTCGCGCCTGAGCTTCACGAGCGGGCTCCTGCTCTTCGTCGCGTGGTTCACCCTCCTCGGGCCGGCCGGGTTCTTCCTGCTCTACCTGCCCGCGTTCGTCGGGGCGGCGCTCTTCGTGATCCACTTCAACTGGGCGGGGCACAACGCGCACCGCAGCGAGTACGCCATCGAGCCGGCCGACCTGGACTACGGCTGGTACTGGATCGGCAACCGGATCTTCTTCGGCATCTACTACCACGGCACCCACCACAAGCTGGCGATGCTCTTCAACCCCATGAAGGCGCCGGAGCACATGCGGGTCGGCGAGCCCCGCCGGGTGGAGCCGGAGGACGAGGTCGCGGCCGCGGCGTAGCGAGCGCGGCCGGGGGGGAGAAGGAACGTGGCGAGCGACGCGCAGACGGGCCGGCGACGGACCCTCCCGCGGGGGCGGGGCGACCGGTTGCTGCACAACGTGGCTGACTACCGTCAGATCGCGATCGTCGCGACGTATTGGGCGGTGCTCTCTGCCATGTACTTCGTGCCGCCGTGCCGCAATGTGTTTTTCTTCCTGTTCGCCTGCTGGCTCAGCTTCCTCAACGCGGTGGTGATCCACAACCACCTGCACAAGGGGATCTTCAAGAGCAAGCGCCTCAACCGCCTCTTCCGGGGCGTGCTGAGCTTCGGCGCCCTCTACCCGGCGTCGGCGAACATCGCCTCGCACAACCTGGTGCACCACCACTTCGACGACGACGGGCAGCCCGACTGGGCGGCGCCCGAGAACGTCGACTTCCGCTGGCACCTCCTCAACCTCGTCCACTTCCCCAACGTGGTCGGGCCGAACACCTTCAACGGCGTCTCCCGCTGGGCCCGCACCACGCGGCAGCGCGACTTCCGACGCCAGTACGGGCTCGAGCAGGCCTTCGCCTTCGGCCTGACGGGCGCGCTCCTCGTCTTCGACTTCTGGACGGCGCTCTTCTTCGTCGTGCTGCCGCAGCTGTGGGGCGCGCGCGGCATCCTGCGCATCAACCTCATCCAGCACGACGGGTGCGACGTCACGTCGGAGTGGAACCACTCCCGCAACTTCGTCGGGCGCGCTTTCAACTGGGTGATGTGCAACAACGGCTACCACACCATCCATCACAACCGAGCGGGCCTGCACTGGTCGGTGCTCGACGAGGTCCATGATCGCGAGTGCGGGGCGCGCACGGACCCGAGCCTGAACGAGCCGAGCATGGTCCTGTACCTGCTGCGGAGCTTCTTCTTCCGCTACTCGCGGCCCCGGACGCGGGACGTGGCGCAGGCGGAGCGGGGGCAGCGAGCCAGCGGGCTCGAGGCGCGAGAGGTGCGGCGCGCGGAGGCCGAAGCCGAAGCGCTCGCGAGCTGAACGGCCGTGTTGACCAAGGAGATCATGGGGCTCTTCGCCCTGGGCGTCCTCTGGCTCAACGGTGCCCTCGTGCTCGCGGTCGCCTGGAAGCAGCTCCGCGCGATCGGCGCCCTCCGGAAGATGTTCGCCGCCTCGAAGGCGCGCGGCGAGCTCGTGGAGGGCGAGGTCGCAGAGACCGACGCGGGCGTCTTCGCGCGCCGGCACGTGGCCCAGACGGGCAGGGCGGTCACCACGCGCGGGCCGAGCCGCATTCTCTTCACCGACGGGCCGCAGTCCTTCGAGGTCCACGGAGGCGCGCTCGACACCGGGGACGGGCGGGTGACGGTCGACGCCGCGCCCATCGCCGCGAGCGAGGTCTGGACCGACGACGCGCGGAGCCGGGAGGCCGCCGGCTGCAGCTCCGACGGCGAGTTCGACGCGGCGTGGACCGACGCGAGCCGCTTCAAGGGCCACACCCGCGAGGTGGAGGTCGAGGTGCGGCGCGGAGACCGCGTGTGGGTCCACGGCCAGCGGCGCGACGACGCGCTGGGCCCGTGGGACGACCGTCCGCTGCTCGTCTCCATGGTCGATCCGATCGCGTGGTGCGCGGGCCGGGCGCGGTTGCTGGTGCTCTTCCTCGTCGGGGGCGCGCTCTCCCTCGCGCTCGTCACGGCCATCGCGCTCGTGCCGCCCCCCTTCGGCACCCTGAGCACGGTCGGCGGCGGGCTCTGCCTCGCGTGGTTCCTGGCCATCCAGCCTCTCGGCACCGCGGTGCGAGACGCGGTGAGGACGCCCGCCCGTCAGCCCGTCGGCGTGGAGTGGCAGCGCTCGCGCGCCGTTCCGTCCCGCGCGACGTGACCCTTTTTT
The DNA here is from genome assembly GCA_004213565.1 of Sandaracinaceae bacterium. Classification (GTDB taxonomy): domain Bacteria; phylum Myxococcota_A; class Polyangia; order Polyangiales; family Sandaracinaceae; genus JAVJQK01. The sequence goes on along the minus strand of SHBB01000643.1, from coordinate 2,115 downwards.
GACGGGGATCGGGCGCGCTCCCTACGATCGTCTCTGCGCGGCGGCTGTCCGCGCGCTCGGAGACCCATCGTGAAGCGCCGCTTGATCGTTTCTCTCGTCCTCGCCCTCGGCGGCTGCGCGCCCGCCGCTCGTCCTGCGACGCAAACCCCGTCGGCGACGCGGGCGGCGGAGCAGGCGTCGGCGGAGGTGGAGTCGCGCGACGCCGAGGCCCTCGCCCAGGCCCAGGGCCGTGTCCGCGAGCTCGAGGCGCAGCTCGGGCTCGCGCGCGCCGAGGCGCGGAGCCTGCGCGGCGACGTCGAAGCGATGCGGGAGGCCGAGGCGACGCGCAGCGTGCGGATCGCCGAACGCTGTGCTCCGGCCGAAGAAGAGGAGCCGACGGAGGACCGGCCCACGGAGGACCAGGAGGCGTGGGAGCCGCCCGCGTCCCAGGCCCAGGCGCCGCGCCCGGTGCTCCGGCTCTACGGCACCGCGCGCCCGGCCGCGTCGTCCGACGTGGCCGTGCTGCCGGGCCCCGACGCGCCGATCATGGTCGAGGCGCCGCCCGCCGCCGCCGTTCGCCTCCCCGTCGACGAGTCGGTCCCCGCGATCCCGCTGCAGCCCGTCACCGTGGCGCCCGCCCTCGAGAGCGCGGCGCCGGCGTCGGCCCAGACCGCCGTGGTCACGAGCCCTCGAGGGGTGCAGCCCGAGCTGAGCGATCCCGGCGTGGTGGCCTATCGAGCCGCGCTGGCGCACCTGACGGCGCGTCAGGCGCCAGAGGCGCTCGCGGGGTTCGAGGCGTTCCTGCGCGACCACCCGCGGCACCCGTACGCCGACAACGCGATGTACTGGCGCGCCGAGATCCACTACATGCGCCGCGACCATCGGCGGGCGCTCCGTGCCTTCAGCGCGCTGATCGAGCGCTATCCTCATGGCAACAAGGTGCCCGACGCGCTGCTGCGCATCGGTCTCTGCTACGAGCGGCTCGGGCAGCGCGATCGCGCGCGCCGCGTCTTCGAGCGCCTCCGCGCGCAGTACCCCGACAGCATGGCGGCGCGCATGGCGTCGCGGGAGGACGCATGAGCAAGCGCGTCGTTCGGACCCTTCTGATCGCCTTCGCCCTCGGGAGCGCGCCCGCCGTGGCCGACGCCCAGACGGGCGTGTACGAGGACCAGCCGCAGAGCCTCGAGGCGGCCGCGCGCAACCGAGAGGGCGTGCGCATCAGCGGCAACGTGCGCAGCCGGATGATCCCGCAGACCTACACCGTGCGACGGGGCGACACGCTCTGGGACGTCACGGGGCGCTTCTACGGGAACCCCTGGGAGTGGCCGCGCGTGTGGTCCTACAACCCCGAGATCACGAACCCGCACTGGATCTACCCGCTCGACACGCTGCGGCTCTTGCCTCCGGGGGAGGGCGTGGTCATCGACGACGGCTCGGGCGCTCGCGTGGTGTCGCCGGCGCGCACGATGCAGAGCGGCACGGTGTTCCTGCGGCAGGAGGGCTTCCTCGATCGAGACGCCCTCGACGCCTCCGGGATCGTGGTGGGCTCCCCCGAGGACCACATGCTGCTGGCGCCCTTCGACCCGATCTACATCGAGTTCGACGACGACTACGATCAGACGCCCAGCGGCGAGTGGACCATCTTCCGGCCCATCGAAGCCGACGAGCGCTTCGAGGGCGAGGAGGGCGAGCTGGTTCGCATCTTCGGCACGGTGCGCGTGGAGAGCTACGATCGCGACCGACGCACCGCGCGCGGCACGATCGTGGAGGCGCTCGACCCGGTGGAGCGCGGCATGCGCGTGGCGGCGATGCCGCGGCGCTTCGACATGGTGCCGCCGCGCGTCGCGGACCGCGACATCGAGAGCCGCGTGGTGGCCACGCTGCATCCGCGGCTGTTGCTCGGTGAGCAGCAGATCGTCTTCCTCCCGGTGGGCCGCGAGGAGGGCGTCGCGGTCGGGAACCGCTTCTTCATCATCGACGTGGGAGACCGTTGGCGCGACAGCCTCAACGCCAGCCCCGACACGCTCGGGCCCTCGGTGCAGACGCCGAACGAGCCCGAGGAGTACCCGGCGGAGATCGTCGCGGAGGCGATCGTCGTGCACACGCGGCCGAGCTCCTCGACGGTCATGATCACGC
>SHBB01000642.1 GCA_004213565.1 Sandaracinaceae bacterium | reverse complement strand
CTCGGCGAGGTTGGCGTGCACCACGAAGGCCTTGCTCCCGATGGCGCGCCCGTACTTGAGCCGGAAGTCGAAGGGGAAGCCGCAGACGATCACCACGTCCGCTTCCTTGAGCGCTCGCCCGCGCTTGTGACGGAACTGGATGTCGCTGTCGCGGCCGAGCAGCCCGCGGGCCGCCCCACCGAGCCAGACCGGCATGCCCAGCTTGTCGACCGCGTCCGCGAGCGAGGCCGCGTCGTGACAGTTGACCATCGTCTGGTTGCCGACCACGAGGGCCGGGCGCTCCGCGCGTCGGAGCCGCGCGACGACCTGGTCGATCTGATCGTGCACGTCGTTGCGGCGCGGCAAGCGCAGCTCGGGCAGATCGAGGTCGACGTGGGGCAGGTGGAACTGCTTGTAGAGGTGGCCCTTGAGGTAGAGCTCGAGCGCCTTCGCGCCGAGCCCCTTCGCGTTCTCGATCCCGCTCTCGCTGATGTACCAGCCCTTGACGATCGACTCCGGGTAGAGGAGGTCGACGGGGACCTCGACGAAGACGGGTCCCGGCACGCCGCTCTGCGCGATCTCGAGCGCCTTGTGCACGGTGGGGCCGAGCGCCGGCACGGTGCCGACCGCGGTCGCCCACTTCACGGCCGACTTCACGAGCGAGATCTGGTCGATGTCCTGGAGCGCGCCGCGCCCCTTCAGCAGCGTCGCGGTCGCGCCCCCGAAGATCAGCAAGGGCGTCTGCGCGAGCTGCGCGTTCTTCACCGCGGTCAGCGTGTTCGTCACCCCGGGCCCGGCCGTCACCGCCGCCACCCCGGGCACGCCGGTCATGCGCGCCACCGCGTCCGCTGCGAAGACCGCGCTCGCCTCGTGGCGCACGTCGATGATGTCGATGCCCCGCGCCCTCGCGCCCGTGAGGATGGGCGAGATGTGCCCGCCGCAGAGGGTGAAGATGTGGCGAATGCCGTGACGGGACAGGACGTCGGCGACGATGTCTCCGCCGTGTTTCTCGGTGCTCATCCGGGGCCTCCAGCCGCGTTCGGGGTGCGCCATTCTGCACGCGCGGCCGGTCCGGATCAAAGCGCGCTTGCAGGTCGCTGAGAAACCAATGCCGGCGCCTCGCCGGGCGGGACGCGACGCTCTTCCGGCGAGTCGCTCCTCCGAAAATGATTCATCATTTCGTCGTCGGCCCCGCCGAAATCGCGCCACGTCGCGCTCCGGGATCCATCCGACAGCCTTTCTCGGCGACCTGCTTGCTCTGACCGCGCGCCGGGCGAAGATGCGGCATGCGCCCCCGCCGATGCGTGATGCTCCGCGGCACCCCGGAGGAGACGCGGCGCGACGCGCTCGCCCTCTGCGCGGCGCTGGATCCGCGCGAGGTCCTCTGGGTGGGCGCGGGCGAGGTCGTCTTCCAGACGAGCACCGCGGCGGGCGTCCGCCGGCTCCTCGGCGGCGCGTTCGACGCGGTGGTGCTCGACGTGCACGCGGGCCTCGACGCGGACGTGCTCGGCCAGGCGCAGGGCTTCGTGCGGGGAGGCGGCGCGCTCGTGCTGCGCTGGCCGGACGCGCCGCCGCTGGCCGGACGCGAGCGGCTGGCCGCCTACCCGTTCTCGCCGGAGGACGTCGGCGTACGCTTCTTTCGTCGGGTCGAGCGCTGGCTGGCGCCGCTGTCGGATACCGCGCCCCTCAAGGCCGCCGATCGGGCGGACCGCGGCACCGACGAGCAGGCCGCGGTCGTCGCGCGCCTCACCGCCTCGCTCTCGAGCCGCTCACCGAGCGTGAGCGTGCTGTTGAGCGATCGCGGCCGCGGCAAATCGAGCGCGCTCGGGCTCGCCATCGCCGCGCTGCCGGCGGACGTCCGGGTGGTGGTGAGCGCCGCGCGCGAGGAGGCGGTGAGCGAGCTGTTCCGCTTCGCGACGGGCAGGCCGGGCGTGACCGAGACCGCGCGCCTCCGCTTCATGGCCCCGGCCGCGCTCCTCGACGCGGAGGCGGACGTGATCGTCGTCGACGAGGCGGCGCAGATCCCCGTCCCGTTGCTGCGCGCCATCGAGCGCAGGCACCCCGAGGCGCGCCTCGCGTTCGCCACCACGGCCCACGGCTACGAGGGGACGGGTCGCGGCTTCGTGCTGCGCTTCGTGGAAGACCTTCGCGAGCGCGCGCGGCCGCTCGACGAGCTCCGGCTCCGCGCGCCCATCCGCTGGGCCGACGACGACCCGCTCGAGCGCGCGCTCTTCGGGGCGCTCGCGCTCGACGCCGAGCCCGCGAGGGGGGTCGAAGAGGCGACGCTCGACGCCGTGGAGGCCGTCACCCTGGATCGCGACGCGCTCGCGGCGGACGAGACGCAGCTGCGCGACTTCTTCGGCCTGCTCGTGCACGCGCACTACCGGACCACGCCGGGCGATCTCCAGCGGATCCTCGACGCGCCGAACCTGGCGCTCCACGCGCTGCGCTTCCGGGGCCGCGTGGTCGCGGCGACCCTCGTCGCGAAGGAAGGCTCCTTGCCGCTCTCCAGGTGCGAGGCGATCGCGCGGGGGGAGGCGCGGATCCGGGGGCACGCCCTCCCCGACACCCTGATCTCGCACGCGGGCCGGGTTCGCGCCGGGACCCTGCCGATGATCCGGAGCGTGCGCATCGCGACCCACCCCGCGCTGCGCCGCCGCGGCCTCGCGACCCGACTCATCGAGCACGTGCACGCGACGCACACGGCGGAGGACGCGCCCGCGCTCTTCGGGACGCTCTTCGGCGTGACCCGGGAGCTGCTGCGCTTCCGGCGGAGCGTCGGCTACCAGCTCGTCCGGGTCGGCAGCTCCCGGGGCGCGCGCACGGGTGAGCCGTCCGCGGTGATGATCCGCCCGGTGACGCCCGAGGCACGAGCGCTCGTCGAGGGCCTGCGCGAGGACCTCGCGCGAGACTGGCCGCTCCAGCGCGCGCTGCTGGACGGCGCGGGAGACCTCCGGCTCGACCCGGCGCTGCACGACGCGCTCGCGCTGGATCTGCCCGAGCCGCGCCCCGCGACCCGCGACCAGCTGTTGGAGACGGCGCGGGCCTACCTCTTCGGCCCGCGCCCCTACGAGTCCGCGGCCTCGGCGATCACCGCGCTCGTCGAGGCGCACGCGGGCGGGCTCCACGCGATGGCCCCCGCGGACGCGGCGCTGGTCCGGGCGCGGGTCCTCGAGCGCCGCCCGTGGCCCGAGAGCGCGGCCGAGGGTGGACACGCGAGCGTGCCCTCGGCCATGCGCGCGCTCCGCCGCGCCCTCGCCGGTTGGCTGCCGGCTCGAGAGCCAGCGCTGCGCTGAGCCAGGGGTGCGGGCTCAGCCAGTCTTGGGCCGGACGCCGGTGGAGACGGGCGCGTCCCACTCCCCCGAGGTGCCGATCACGGGCGCGAGCGAGACGCGGTCGCCGCCCGACTTCTTGGCTCGGTAGGCGTTCTCGTCCGCGCGCTGGATGAGGCCGCGCGCGTCGTCGTCGGCCCGCGCGGTCGCGACGCCCACGCTCGCGGTGACCGGCTGTTCGGCGTCGAACGCCTCGCCCACCGCGCGCACCGCCTCGGCGAGGCGACGCGCGACGGGCATCGCGGCCACGGAGTCGGTGTCGGGCAGGATCACCACGAACTCGTCCCCGCCGTATCGGCCGGGCACGTCGACCTCGCGCGTCGCCCCCGCGAGTGCGTGCGCGATCTGCTTGAGCACCTCGTCGCCCGCCTGGTGGCCGCGCAGGTCGTTGACCCGCTTGAAGCGGTCGAGGTCGATCATCACCACCGCGAGCTCGGCGCCGCGGCGAACCCGGGCCAGCTCGTCCTCGAGCCGGGCCATGAGGTGGCGCCGGTTGAACAGCTGGGTCAGCGGATCGCGGAGGCTCAGCTCCTCGAGCTTGGTGTTGGCCGCGAGCAGCTCCGCCTCGCGGGTCCGGATCCGCGAGACCAGCAAGCCGACCACCGCCGCGGACAGCACGAGCAGCGTCGACAGCAGCCCCGTGGTGACCGCCGCCTCGACGCGGCTCGGCGCGTTGCCCGCGAAGGACGGCGAGTCCGGCCCATAGGGGATCCAGCCGTTGGCCTCGGCGACGACCACCATCGAGTAGAGGGCCGCGCCGCACAGCGCGAGCGAGACCCCGACCCGGCGGCCGACGACGAGCGTGTTGAGGATGGCCGCGAAGAAGTAGACGGAGACCATCATCGTCGCCGTGCTGCCGATCCGGTGCACGAGGAACGTGAGCACGGCCATGTCGACCACGCCGCCCAGCACCGCGCGGGGCATGCCGCCGATGCCCTTCCAGATGAACAGCTGCCCGAGCAGGGACAGGCCCACGTAGACGCCGAAGACCCAGCGGTACGCGCCTAGCCCAGGGTAGACGAGCGGCATCAATACGAGCGCCACCCCCCCGAGCACCACGCGGCTCCAGGCGGCGGCGAGCTGCAGTCGATCCCGCTCGCGGTCGTCCATACCCCCGCTGGACACGGTAGCATCGAAATCCGTCACATACCCGTCATCGAGAGTCACCTGCTCGGCCCCCACGGCGAAGAGGACCAGACGGACGAGACGCTCTATCGTTCTACGGCATGGGGGGCGCGAAGAAACGACTGACCCTCGAGGTGGGAGACCGCGAGGTGTCCATCTCCAGCCCCGACCGGGTCTATTTCCCGCAGGCCGGGCACACCAAGCTCGACCTCGTCCGGTACTACGTGGCCGTGTCGGAGGGCGCGCTCCGGGGCGCGGGCGGCCGCCCCACCGTGCTCAAGCGCTACGTGAAGGGCGTGGAGGAGGAGTTCTTCTTCCAGAAGCGCGCGCCGAAGTCGCGGCCCGCGTGGCTCGACACGGTGGTGCTCCGCTTCCCGAGCGGCCGGAGCGCCGAGGAGATCGTGCCGCGCGAGGCGGCGGACCTGGCCTGGATGGCCAACCTCGGCAACATCGACCTGAACCCGCACCCCGTGCGGGCCGAGGACCTCGATCACCCGGACGAGCTGCGCGTGGACCTCGACCCCGTGCCCGGCGTCGAGTGGCCACAGATCATCGAGGTGGCCAAGGTGGTGCGCGCGTCCCTCGAGGACCTGGGCATGGTGGGCTGGCCCAAGACGAGCGGCTCCCGCGGCGTGCACGTGAACGTGCGCATCCACCCGCGCTGGAGCTTCGACGAGGTGCGCCGCGCCGCGCTGGCCCTCGCCCGCGACGTCGAGCGGCGCGCGCCCAGCATCGCGACGAGCAAGTGGTGGAAGGAGGAGCGTCACGGCGTCTTCCTCGACTACAACCAGAACGCGAAGGACCGCACCGTGGCGAGCGCCTACTCGGTGCGCCCCACGAAGGACGCGCGGGTCTCGACGCCGGTCACGTGGGAGGAGCTGTTCGAGTGCGACCCCCGCGACTTCACGATCGTGACCGTGCCCGCGCGCTTCGAGGCGATCGGGGATCCCCACGCCGGGATCGACGACGCGCCGTGCTCGCTGACGCCCCTGCTCGAGCTGGCCGAGCGACACGCGTCGGAGGGGCTCGGCGACGCGCCGTGGCCACCGCACTACCAGAAGGGCGCCGACGAGCCGAAGCGCGTCCAGCCCTCACGCGCGAAGGACAGCCCGAAGAAGGACAGCCCCGCCAAGGCGCACACCGCCAAGGGCGCGGCCTCCAAGAGCTCTGCCGCCAAGGCCGGTCGCCGCAAGCCCCGCTTCCCGCTCCTCGTGATCGCCAAGGCGGCGAAGAAGGACGACGCGCTCGACGGGCTCGAGCGCTGGAAGCTGCGTCACCCGGTGGCGGCATCCCACCTCGAGCCCGCCGATGTGCTCGTCGACGCCATGCGCGGGCGATACACGACGTGGACCCGCGTCCGCGTCAACCTGC
>SHBB01000641.1 GCA_004213565.1 Sandaracinaceae bacterium | reverse complement strand
GCGCTTGATGAAGCAGCACCCGTGGGCGGAGCCGGCGTCTCCGCGAAAGCGCAATCCGGGGCCGATCCCGAGCTTCCGCGTGATCGACGACGACGAGCTCGAGGAGCACTGCGCGAAAGAGACCGAGTTCTTTCGGGACGCGCACGAGAAGGCGCGTCGGGCGCGGGCGAAGGGTGACCACGAGGTAGAGTTCCCCGCCGGTACCTACCTGATGAAGGTGCAGCACGGCGCGAACGTGGCGTCGCCCGACAACGAATCCGTGCTCGCTGCGGACGAGCTCTTCGAAGCGCCGCGAGCGCGGCTGTCATCGGACGCGCTGCGCGCGCTGAGCGAGAAGCTGCGCGGCTACGCGGCGACGGTGGACCCGGAGCAGCAGGCCGACGCACTTGGCGCGCGCATCCTGGCGGGCGACTCGCTGTCGGTGACGCAGAAGCAATCGCCGCGCGTAGAGACGGGCGGTGACGAGACGACGAAGCGGCTGGTCACGCTGCGTGGAACGCGCAAGGCGTCAGCCCGCACGGACTCACCGCCGAGGCCCGAGCCGCCGCGTGACGACCCGAGCGCCTCTGCCCGCGACGAACGCGACCCGGGCGAACCGCCCGACGAATGCGGCGACAAGTAGGCTCCGCGCGGCTCGATGACGGCTCGAGCCGCGCACAGCTGCGTCCGTCTGGCGGGGCCGTGAAGACAAATCCGCTGGCTGTGTACAAGCCTGCGGAATTTGGCCGAGGAGAGCTGCTGAACTGCGGGCGGGCGGCGCCGAGAACTCGCTGATCCGTCGCCGCGTGGGCGGCGGGAGGGGCTAGGCAGGGGAGCACCCGGGATCGAAGGCAAAGCGCTGCTCGCGCTCCTCGCTGGCGTCGTGGTCGCGCGTCGCCGCGCCGCCTGGCCCTGAGCGATGACGAGCGACAACAGCCACGCGTCTTCAAAAGCGAATGGTCTCCCGGATCTCGACGTGCCAGCTCATCCGAGGGAAGCGCCAGGTGTGCCCGTCGAAGGGCGCGAACTCGACATCGCGCGCGAGGATCCGCACGACCTCTCCGGGCACTCCGCCCTGGGCTACGCGATACTCGCCCGCGACGAGCTCTGTAGCGGCTCCCATCGATTCACCGCAGAAGCTGGACTCCGGGGAGAGGTCGTAGGCACCCCCGACCAGGACGCGCGGAAAGAGCTCCCCGCCAGGCTCGACGTCGAGCGCGCCTTCGGCACCGGTCACGAGGTCGAGGTTCTCGAAACGGATGTTGGCTCCGCAGATCAGCTGTGGGAACGGGAGCCCGCGAAGACGGATCTCCCTGGCGGCGTCCCCCGCGTAGATCGTGGAGACCTCGCGCTCGGGACCTGGGTTGGGGTCGCGGACAATCGAACGCGCCGCCGCGGCAACACACTCGGTCACGCCGCGTACCCCGTCGATCACGTACTCGTACTGGAGGTGCCCCTCGGGACACTCCAGGGCCTCGACGCTCTCCCAGGTGACGACCTCGGCCCCCGAGTCCCCGGTCCGCCCGACGTCGGAGTCCGACGCGTCGCCACCTGCCCGGGGCTCGCCACACTCACAGCCCCAGGCTGCGAGCGACCACACGCTCAGGACGAATAGCCGGCTCGTCATCAGTGAGTCTCCATAGGTGCGAGCCGGGGACCCCGACGAACGCCGCATGTCGACGTGTGCAGCCTACCCGCTGCGTGCGAAACAGGCGGCCGCGTCTCCCCGCCGAGCGTCGTCGACGAGGGAGTCGATCGAGAGCAGCATGGCGGCCATGCTGCCGCGCCAGCGCGCGCGCGGCAATACGGTCGACCCACGCGGCGCGGGCCGTGTCCGCATGGTGGATGGATCGATTCCGTCCCCGTTTTAGGCTAGCCTCCCGCCGCCGCGCGTCGTTCCGCGGCCTCAGCTGTCGGGAGCTCCATGCGTAGTTCGATCCTCCGCTCGCTCTGTTGTCTCCTGCTGTGCGCCGCCGGTTGCGGCACGGCGCACACCGGGGAGGACGCCGGTCTCGACGCGGGCCCCCGCTCGCCGCTCCTTCAGGTGTTCTTCACCGCGCCGGTCGCCGTCGGCGGAGGCGTCGCCGGCTTCGACACGGCGTGCAACACGTCCGACCGGCGCCCCTACCCGGACGTCGAGTACGCCGCGCTGGTGATGTCGGAGGCGCGCCGCGCGTGCACGAGCGCGAACTGCTCGGCCGGCGCGGACGCCCTGGACTGGCCGCTCGTCGCCGACGCCGAGTACGGCGAGCTCCACGCGCTGGTGTTCCGCACCGACGCCAACGCGATCGTCACGGAGGCGCCCGCGCGACGGCTGAGCCCGGTCGGAAACGAGTTCAACTTCTGGAGCGGCGGCACCGGCGACTGGACGCCGGCCCCCGCGAACCAGTGCTCCAACTGGACGTCGCGGTCGGCCAGCGCGGAGGCGATCGTCGGCTGGACCGGCGAGCCGATCGACGCGCACTTCCAGGGCGGCCACGGCCTGGTCCCCTGCGACATGATGCTCCCGCTCCTCTGCGTCGAGCTCCCGTAGCCTGCCCGGGGTGGTCAGACGGTCCGCTGCGCCGTCGACTTCCGTGCGGACACATTCGCCGTCAAAGGGCTGTAAGCATTGACGATTCACGAGCTGTTCGAGCACCAGGCGGCGCTCTCGCCCGGCCGCGTGGCGGTGTCGGCGCCGGACGCCACGGTCACCTTCGAGGAGCTGAACCGGCGCGCCAACGTGCTCGCCCGCCACCTGCGGGCGACCGGGGTGGCTCCCGGGAGCGTAGTGGGCGCGTTCCTGCTCCGAGGAGCCGCGATGGTCGAGGCCCTGCTCGCCATCCTCAAGGTGGGCGCGGCCTATCTGCCCCTCGATCCCGGCTATCCGCCCGAGCGAGTGAGGCTGATGCTGGAGCACTCCGGCTGCCCATGGGTCGTCACGCGGCAGGCGCTGCAGCACGGGCTGCCACGCGGATCCGCGCGGGTGATCTGCATCGACGCGCGACCGCCGTCCGAGGGGCCCGCGCTCGAGGAGAACCTCGGGCTCGCCCTGCCCGTCGATGCGCCCGCCTACGTGATCTACACGTCGGGTTCCACCGGCGTCCCGAAGGGTGTGGTGGCGCCGCACCGAGGCGCGCGGAGCCGCTTCGAGTGGATGTGGCAAGCCTATCCCTTCGCGGAGGGTGAGGTCTCCGCGCAGAAGACCTCGCTCAGCTTCGTCGACTCGGTCTGGGAGATCTTCGGTCCCCTCTGCCGCGGCGTTCCCCTCCACGTCTTCGATGAAGCGATGGTGCGAGATCCATCCGCGTTCATCTCCGCGCTCGCGGCCGCGAGGGTGTCACGAATCGTGCTGGTGCCCACCCATCTCCGGATGCTCCTCGACGCCGAGCCGCGCCTGGGAGACGCGCTGCCAGACCTGCGGCTGTGGACCGTCAGCGGCGAGCACCTCCCCTCCGAGCTGGCCAGCCGGTTCGTCGCCAGCGCGGCAAGCGCCACCCTGCTCAACCTCTACGGGTCATCCGAAGTCGCTGGCGACGTGACCTGGCACGAGGTCGCGAGGCGCGTCCCGGACGTCGTCCCCATCGGCCGGCCGATCCCCCGCACCTCCATCCACATCCTCGATGACGCGCTCCGCCCGGTGGCGCCGGGCGAGATCGCCGAGCTGCACGTCGGCGGCGAGAGCCTGGCCCTGGGCTACCACCGAGCCCCGCGAGAGACGGCCGCCCGGTTCATTCCGGACCCCTCCTCGAGTGACGCGGGCCGGCGCCTCTTCAAGACCGGTGACCTCGTGCGACGCCTGCCCAGCGGCGAACTCGCCTACCAGGGAAGGAGCGATCACCAGGTGAAGATCCGCGGGCACCGCGTCGACCCGAGGGAGATCGAAGCGCAGCTCTCGGCACATCCTCTCGTGCGCGAGTGTGCGGTCGTCACCGACGGTCCCGAGGACGACCGACGCCTCGTGGCCTTCTGGGTGCCACGGCAGGACGCGGAGGGGGCCGCCGCGGCGATCCGCAGGAGCCTCGCGGGCCAGCTCCCCGCGTTCATGGTGCCGTCGCAGTGGGTCGCGCTGAGCGCGCTGCCTCTCACGCCGAACGGAAAGCTGGACCGCCAGGCCCTCATCGTGCCGGTCGTGGAGGCGGTCGAGAGACCCGCGCACGCCGACGCGAAGCTGAGCGCTCTGTCGGAGATCTGGGCCCGCGTGCTCCGGGTCGAGGCCGTGCTTCCCCATGACGACTTCTTCGACCTCGGCGGGGACTCGCTGCTCGCGCTGAAGGTCTGCGCACAGGCGCGCGAACGAGGGATCGCGCTCACGCCACGAACGCTCTCCGCCCACCCCGTGCTCGACGAGCTCGCGGCCGTCCTCTCCGACGAGCCCTCCACCTCGCTCGGGCTGGCGCGAGCCACGGTCGCCGGCGAGGACATCCCGCTGACACCGAGCCAGTCATGGTACTTCGAGCTGTTCGGCGACTTCGCGCCGCAACACACGTGGATCGAGTCCACGATCCTCGAGGTCGCGCCCCCCGCCCGCGCCGAGGTGATCGAGCGCGCGGTCCATCGGCTGATCGAGCGGCACGAGATGCTGCGCGCCCGCTTCGCTCGCCGCCCCGACGGGACCTGGCGGCAGTGGGTGGCCGAGCCGACCGACTGCGATCCGTTCCTGCGGGTGGACGTGGCCGCGCTCTCCGACGCCGAGCGCAGGGAGGAGGTCGAGCGATTCGGCTTCCGGATCCAGGAGCGGCTCGATCTCGCGCGAGGGCCGCTCTTTCGCGTCGTCTTCTTCGACGCTGGGCCTCGTCGCCCGGGCCGAGTCCTGGTGCTCACCCATCACCTGATCTCCGACGGCCAGTCCCTCGATGTGCTCTTCGAGGAGCTGGATCTCGCCTACGAGCAAGCGCTGACCGGTCGGCCGGTCGCGCTTCCTCCAACGACCGAGAGCTTCCGGCACTGGGCCCAACAGCGGGCCGAGGCCGCGCGGAGCCCCCGGACGCAGTCGGGGATCGGCCACTGGCAGAGCTGCCTCGCGCCGCCTGCGCCGCTCGACCGCCCCGGGCGTACGCCGCACCTGACCTCCAACCGCACCGTCGTTGGCCACCTCGACGAGGCGACCACGAACACGCTGCTGCAGCGCGCGAAGCAGGCATACGGCGCCAGGATGCACGAGGTGCTGCTCGCCGGGCTCGCCCGAGCGGTGGCTCGTCGGAGTGGCCAGAGCGCGGTCCTCGTCGCGATGGTCACCCACGGGCGCGACGCCCTCGAGCTGGACGTCAGTCGCACGATCGGCTGGTTCAGCGAATTCTATCCGCTGCGCCTCGCGATCGGCGCAGACGACCCGCCGCACCGCGTGATCGCCGAGGTTCGCGCGCAGCTCGACGCGGTGCCGGACCGCGGTCACGGCTACGCGCCGCTTCGATTCACCGACCCGGCCCGGCCGCTCGGCGTCGCGCCGATGCCGTCGCTGGTCTTCAACTACGGCGGCGAGGGGCGGCTCGACGACCGGCTCCGCCACCGTCGGCTGAGGGTGGTGGACGAGCCGACCGGCAGCCACGACCCGCCGTCGGTCCCGACACCGATGCACTGGACCCTCTTCGCGGCCATCGAAGGCGGCGGGCTCCGCCTGACGTGGGTCTACAACGCCGACGTGCTCGACGAGGCGACCGTCCGCGGCCACCTCGACGACCTGGTGGCCTGGCTGCTCGGGTGCGCCGAGCCGCTCGCGGTCGGTGCGTGCCGCGCCTAGCAGTCCGTTGAAGAACCTCGCTCCTCGTCTCTCGGGCGGGACGGCCCGTCTCTCGGCCCGTGTCTCCTCGAAAATGCTGAAGCATTTCCTCGTCGCCCCGAACCGAGAACCGGGCCG
>SHBB01000640.1 GCA_004213565.1 Sandaracinaceae bacterium | reverse complement strand
CGATAGCGGCCGTCAGGGCTCGTCGTCGGTCGACTCGCGGGCGATGCGCCCTCGGTCGGGTGGTGCGGAACCGTGCGGCTCTCGCTCGTCGCGCATGCCGGGCAGGACGCCGAAGCGGAAGCCGCCGAACAGCAGGAGCACGGTGGCGGCGGCGACGACGTACGCGCCGACGCCGATCTCGGCCGCGATGGCGCCGTGGGCTTGCTCGACCCCGCGCTGCACGTTGAGCCAGGTGTAGGCGGTCGAGAACGCCGGCATGACGGCGAGGAGCACGGCGACGAGGCGGGTGCCCAGCATCTGGAGCGGGGTGCGACGCCGGAGGAGCATCCAGAAGTAGAGCGCGCCGACGAAGGGCACGGTCCAGAGGTTCTTCGCGCGGTCGGTCGCGAGGTCCAGGCCCGTCCAGCGGAAGGGCTCGTCGTCGAAGGACCCCGTCACCATCGGGAGGAAGAAGGCGACGAGGAGCAAGAGCGCGCCGAGCGCGAGGGCGCCGCGGCCGAAGCGGATGTCCCACGGCAGGACGGGCTCGTCCCAGGCCGGGAGGTCGGTCTCATGGGCCTGGCGCGGCAGGTCCTGGAACTCCACCAGATCCAGCTCGTGCACCGGGCAGACGCGCTCGCCCTCGTAGCACTCCCGACAGAAGGGGCAGAAGAGGATCCTCCCGTCGGATTCGATCGGCTCGGGCTCGGCGGAGGGAGGCATCGGCTCGGTCACTGTGGTCCTCGGCGACGTGCTGCTCAGCGTGGTAGCGCCCATGTCGACGGCCGACAACGGCGGCGCGGCCGAGTTCCGGACGCGACGCTATCCGCCCGCCGCGGGGAGCGCGAGGCTGAGCGCCGCTTCGCGCTGGTCGGCCTCGAGGGTGAGCTGCTGCTCGACCGTCTGCCGGCCCGGCGCGGCGGCCCGGATTTGGATGGTCTGGCCAGCGCTGAGCCCGGGCACGTCGAGCGGCGCGCTCCCGCGGAGCACTCCGTCGACGTAGATCTGCGCGCCGGCCGGGTCCGACTCCACGTGCAAGGTGACCCGGATGGGGTTGAGGATGACGGCCGTGCGGTTCGGCCCCTCCTGGATCCGGATCTCCTGCGACCGCGTCTCGTAGCCCGGCAGGCGCACCTCCACGCTGACCGTCTGCCCCGGCTCGACCGTCTCGAGGATCACGGGCGCCGCGCCGAGCTCGCTCCCGCCGTGCACGACGGTCGCCCCTTCGGGGACCGTCATCACCTCGAGGCTGGTCGGCTTCGGACGGGCCGCGAGCCACGTACCGAAGCCAGCCACGAGGAACGCCCCGACCGAGACGAGCACGATCGGGAGGATCCAGCGGCGCGGCTGGGGCTTGCCGAGATCCGCCGGCGTGCCCGTGGAGACGGGCGGCGGCTGGGCCGCGAAGGGATCGGCCAGCGGCGCCGGCGTCTCGGCCGCCACCTGCGCGCCGCCGAACGGGTCGAACTGGGACGGTTGTGCAGGAGTCGGCGGCGCGGGCGCCTGCGGAGGCTGGAAGAAGCGCTCGGCGTCGGCCGACAGGCGCATGCCCTTGGTGGGGTTGGCCAGGGCCCCCTTGCGCTGAAGGGTGGCGGTGTCCTCCGACCACGCCTGGGTCTTCTCGGGCTTGAGCTCGTCGTCGAGGGTCTGGTCGGTGGTGTCCGGATCGTCGGCCAGCGCGGGCGGCGGCGGCTGTCGCGGGGCCGCTGGCGGCCTGGGGGGGAGCCTCGACGGCGGCGGCATCGACGGGGGCTTCGGGGGCGCGTTGGGGCGGACCGACGGCGCGCGCATGCCGGCCGGCTTGGGGAACGAGGCCATCGCCACCGTCTTCTCCGCCGGCATCTCGGGTTCGGAGGGCGGTCGGGCGGCCTGCGCCTGGCGGCTCTTCGCGATGAGCTGATGGACCTGGGCGAACGTCTCTCCGTCGCCCTCGACGAGCGTCGACTCGTCCCACGCCCCGGGCGCCTTGAGCTTGGTCTCCTCTTCCCAGTCGTCGAACGAGCGCCCCGCGGTCACCGTCGGGCCGTCGTCGGCCTCGACCTCGCTCGTGGGCTTCTGCGCGGACTTGCCCAGGACGGGCTTCCGCCGGAACGGCAGGATGTCGTTCCGGGTCATGTCCTCGACGTCGTCGAGGTCGAAGATGACGCTCGCCTCCGCCGCCGGGCCGAACTCGGCGCGCGACATGGCCGGCAGGGAGTGCTCCTCGCTCGGGTCGGGCGCGCGGCGCGCGGCCTCCTCCTCGGCGGTCGGGAGCTTCAGCACCTGGCTGTGGCGCTTGACCTCCTCGGGGAAGAGCGTGCCCATGAGCTGCGCGAGCCGCGACGACGAGAAGGTTGGGTTCGTCCGGTACAGGAGGTCGGACAGCGCCTGGCTCATGTCGATCGCGTTCTGGAAGCGATCCTCGGGCTCCTTCGCGCACGCCTTGAGGACGATCTGCGCGAGCTCCTCGGGGATCTCGCGGCGCTTCTTGCGAGGGCTCGGCACCTCCGCCTTCCGCACCCGATCGAGGAGCGCGGGCACGTTGTCCTCCTGGTAGACCATCTCCCCGGTCAGCAGCTCGTGGAGCAGGAGCCCGGTGGCGAAGATGTCCGTGCGCGGGTCGACGGGATCGCCCCAGGCCTGCTCGGGCGACATGTAATAGTACTTGCCCTTGATCACCCCCACCTCGGTCTGCCCGCCGCGCAGCGCGGCCTTGGCGATCCCGAAGTCGACGAGCTTCACCTCGCCCGCGTAGCTGACGAGCACGTTCTGCGGGGAGATGTCGCGGTGAACGATCCCCATCGACTCGCCCTCGTGGTCGCGCTTGCGGTGCGCGTACGCCAGGCCGTTGAGGACCTCGACGGCGATGAAGCAGGCGATGTCGAGCGGCAGCGCGAGCTTCTTGTCGCGCGCGCGCTTCTGGACGCGGAAGGTGTCCGCCCCCTCGATGTACTCCATCGAGATGTAATAGGTGTCGTCGATGCAGCCGAGGTCGAAGGTCTGGGCGATGTTCACGTGCGTCAGCTGCACGGAGATCTTCGCCTCCTCGACGAGCATCGTGATGAAATGATCGTCCTCGCTGAAGCGCGGATGGATCACCTTGATGGCGACGAGCTTCTCGAAACCCCCGAGGCCCTTGGTCTTCGCGACATACACCTCGGCCATACCACCGACGGCGAGGCGCCTCAGCAGCGTGTAGGGGCCGAAAGGCTTCGGCAGATCGAGGGCGTCGCTGAGCAGGGGTTGACTGTGATTTCGTGTAGGAATTCGCGAAGTCGGCCATGTGGCCGGTGCACCGAAAGCATAGCCGCTGCCCTCGCGGCCGGTAAAGCCACATGAGCCTTGCTCCGCGCCCTCCCCTGATGGAATGGTCCGTCTGGTCCGTTCGTCGCATTCGAGCGGGAGGGCGAGAAGGTCATGACAGACAACGCGTCGCCGCCGGCTCCGAGGCCGGTCAACACCTCCATTCTTCGTGAAATCGGGCTCTTCGGGGGCCTCGACGAAGCCACGCTCGAGCTGCTCGCGAAGGAGCTGCCCCTCGAGCAGGCGGTCGTGGGCTCACGGGTCGTCTCCGAGGGAGATCCGGCGCGCGAGATGTACGTCGTCGTGGGCGGCGAGCTCGAGGTCCTCAAGCGGAGCCCCGGCGGCAGCGAAGTGCGCGTCGCGATGCTCGGCCCCGGCGACTGGTTCGGCGAGATGGCGATCGTGGACGTGCAGCCGCGCTCGGCCACCGTGCGCGCGCTGGCGCCGAGCACCCTGCTCCGCATGAGCGCCGAGCACGTCGACCAGCTCCTCTACCGGCGCGACCTCAAGGCCTACGCGCTGCTCGTGATGAACATCGCGCGCGAGCTGTCGCGCCGGCTCCGCGTGGCCGACGGCATCCTCAGCCAGTTCGTCGGCTCGGTCACCGACCAGTACCTGAAGCCGTCGGCCGAGTAACTCCGGCTCAGATCACGATCGAGGACGCCATCGTCGGCAGGTCCTCGCGATCCTTGAGCGCCTCGAGGATGATCGTCGCCGTCTCCTCGATGGCCCGACCGCTGACGTCGATCACCATCCAGCCCGGGTGGCTGCTGAAGATCTCGTCGGCGTACTCGAGCTCCGCCCCGACGTGCTCGCGCAGGCCGTAGTTGGCGTCCGCGGGCATGCCGAGCTGGATGAGCCGCGCCTTGCGGATCTCCAGGAGCTTCTCGATCGCGAGCGTGAGCCCGACGACCTTCTCGGGCGCCACCTCGGACAGCTCCGGGGGCGGCGGGACGCCGAGCACGAGCGGCACGTTCGCCACCTTCAGCCCCCGCCCCGCGAGATACGTGGAGAGCGGCGTCTTGCTCGTCCGGCTGACGCCGGTGAGCACCAAGTCCGCCTTGCGGAGGTTGCGCGGCTCCTTGCCGTCGTCGCTCTTGACCGCGAACTCGATCGCCTCGACGCGCCGGAAGTACTCCTCGCTGAGGGGCATCGTGGCGGTCGGACGGTTGAGCGGGGTCGCCTCGAGGTAGTTGGCGACCTTGTGAATGAGCTGCCCGATGACGTCGACGCTCTCGATGTGCTCCTGCGCCGCGACCTCGTGGAAGTACTCGCGCAGGTCGGGGGACACGAGGGTGAAGACCACCATCGCCCCGGCGTCGTTCGCCTTCTTGAGGACCTCTGCGACCGCCTCGGGGTCACGCACGCGCGTGAAGAGGCGGATGCGGACTCTCTGGTCGGGGAACTGGAGGAGCGCAGCGCGCACGACCCGCTCGGCCGTCTCGCCGGTGGAGTCGCTGACCACGAAGATCGTCGGGCGTTCCATCCGCTCCTCCCGTGAAGCGAGCGGCGTGACGCTCGATTGCGTCACGCCGCGACTTCAACCTACCACGACCGAGCCCACGAAGGGCTCACCACTTCTTCGCGAGACGACGCCCCGTCTTGGCGCGGCGCATGCGCTGCACGCGGCGACGGTTCTTCGCCTTGAGCTTCGCGTTGCGTCGGTTGGTCTTCCCGCGGTTCTTCTTCCGGGGCTGCTTGGAAATGGGCAAGTACATGGCTGAATCGATCCTCTTGGAAGGAGCCGGAGCCTAGACGAAAGTCGGCGCCGGTCAAGGGTGTGCGCCCCCCGAAAATTGCGACGGCCCCGGCGCTTTCGCGTCGGGGCCGTCAGTCTCGTTCGAGAGAGGGCGGTTCAGGAATCGACGCAGTTGCCGACCACGTTCGCCATCATCTCGCCACAGCGCTGCGACTCCTGGCACTGCGCGTCGCCGCGGAGCGGCAGCGTCGGGCGGAGACGGTCCGTGGGCGGCGAGCACTCGCCGCCGGGGGCGCGACAGATCCCGGTGGTGGAGTCCGTCTGAATGCGGCACTCCTCCATCATCGTCACGTCGCAGTCGAGGTCGGTGGTGCAGCCGTCGATGCAGCGACCGAAGAAGTCGTTGCCCAGGACTTCGCAGGCCTGGTTGCCGTTGCAGTCGGCGTCCTCGGTGCAGAGCTGGTTCAGCGGACGGCAGAAGCCCGTGGTCGAGCCTTCGGGCTCCACGCAGATCTCGTCGCTCTCGCAGGTGATGGCCATCGGATCGGTACCCGAGGGATCACAGTAAGGCTGGCAGGTGCCGGCCTCGGGATCCTGGAAGCCACCGATGCGGCAGCGCTCTTCCGCCTGACACTCGCCGTCGTTCCGACAGATGCCGAAGCACACGGAGCTGCCGTCCGCGAGGAGCGGAGAGCACGCCTGGCCAGCGAAGCAGTCCGCCGGGCCGTCGCAGGTGTCGAGGCAGAAGGCCGCCTCGTTGCCGCCCACGCCCACGCAGACCGCGCCGTCGGGGCAGGGGTACATCGGGGCCATGCCAGTGGCGTCCGGCACGTTGCACTGCCAGGTGGAGCAGCGACCA
>SHBB01000064.1 GCA_004213565.1 Sandaracinaceae bacterium | reverse complement strand
GGTCCGCGCCGCCCTCGAGAACGAGCTCCCCGAGTACATGGTGCCGGCCGCCTTGGTGACGCTCACGGAGCTCCCGCTGACGCCCAGCGGCAAGGTAGACCGCAAGACGCTCCCGGAGCCCGAGTGGGAGAGCGCCGTCTACGAGCCCCCCTCGACCCCCACCGAGGTCGAGCTGGCCGAGGTGTGGACGGCGCTCCTCGACGTGGCGCGCGTGGGACGGAACGACGACTTCTTCGCGCTCGGCGGCCACTCGCTGCTCGCCACCCGGATGATCGCGCGCGCCCGAGAGCGGTTCGGCGTAGAGGTCGAGCTCCGTAGCGTCTTCGCCTCCCCCCGACTCTCCGCGCTCGCGAAGGTCGTGGAGGGGGCCGCGCGGCGCGCGCTGCCCACGCTCACCCGCGTGGAGACGGCGGGAGTGGTCCCGGCTTCGTTCGCGCAAGAGCGCCTGTGGTTTCTGCAGCGCCTCGACCCCGACAGCGCCGCCTACAACATCCCCGAGGCGTTCACGCTGGTCGGTGAGCTCGACCGAGGTGCCCTCCTCCGAGCCCTGGACCAGCTCTTCGAACGGCACGAGGTGCTGCGAACGCGGTTCGTCGAGCGCGAAGGAGCGCCGCTGCAATCGGTCGAGTCCGAAGTGCGCGCGGCGTACTCGGAGCTGGCCGCAGAGGGCGCGACCCTCGAGGCGAGGCGGGAGGACGCGCGGCGTCAGGCCGAGGCCTTCGCGCGTCGACCGTTCGACCTCGCTCGCGCCCCGCTCGCGCGCGCGCTGCTGATCGAGATCGCGCCCGCCGAACACGTCTTCGTGCTGGTGATTCACCACATCGCGGGTGATGGCTGGTCGAACGGCGTGGTCTCGCGCGATCTCACGGAGCTCTACCGCGCGGAGATCGAGGAGCGAGAGCCGCTCCTGCCGGTGCTGCCCGTCCAGTATCGCGACTACGCCGCCTGGCAGCGCAGCTGGCTGCTTGGAGACGCGCTGGACGCGCAGCTCGCCTACTGGCGGGAGCGACTGGACGGCGCGCCCCCCGTGCTGGAGCTCCCGCTCGACAGGCCACGCCCGGCGATCAAGCGGAGCCCGGCGGACGCGATCCGGTTCTCGATGCCTCCCACCACGTCGGCGGCCGTGCATCGCCTCGCGCGTCAGCTCGGTGGCTCGCCGTTCACTGTCCTCCTGTCGGCCTGGGCTGTCCTGCTCGCTCGCTACTCGCGCACGGACGACTTCGTCATCGGTACGCCCGTCGCGGGCCGGCGGGCGGCCGAGCTCGAGGAGCTGGTGGGCTTCTTCGTCAACACCCTCGTCTTGCGGATGAAGGTCGGTGAGGCCTTCGACTTCGAGTCGCTGGTGCGCAGCACGACCGACACGCTCTTGGAAGCGCAGGCCCATCAGGACGTCCCGTTCGAGAAGCTCGTCGCGGAGCTCGGGGTGGAGCGCGAAGCCTCGACCCCACCTCTCTTCCAGGTGATGTTCTCCCTTCATCGAGACGAGGGGCGGACCGGTGAGCTCCTGGGAGTCGTCGCGGAGCGGCTGGAGGTCGCGCCGGCGGAGGCCAAGTTCGACCTCTCCCTGATGCTCGTGCAGAAGGGCGACTCGCTGATCGGCCGACTCGAGTACGACGCGGCGCTGTTCGAGCCCCAAACGGCCCAGCGGCACGTGACCCACTTCCTCCGCGTCCTGGATCGCGTCCTCGAGGCGCCGCGTGAGGAGCTCGCGCGGCGCTCGTTCCTCGACGAGGCGGAGCACGCGCGGCTCACGACGAGCTGGGCCAACGGGCCCGAGTTGCCCTGTGATCCGCGCACCGTTCCCGCGCTCGTGGAGGCGCGCGCGGGAGAGTCTCCGGATGCGGTGGCGCTCGTCTCGGGCGACGTCCGCACGACCTATCGAGCGTTGATCGACCGCGTCGACCGCGTCGCGGAAGGGCTCGCCTCTCGAGGCGTCGGGCCGGGACGACGCGTCGCCGTCTGCCTCCCGCCCGGGCAGGACTTCGTCTGCGCCGCGCTGGCGGTGATGAGGTCGGGCGCGGCGTACGTCTCGATCGACCCGTCCTACCCCGACGATCGCATCGCGTACATGGTCGAGGACAGCGACGCGGCGCTGGTCGTGGCCGACCCGCCCGCCCGAGCTCGCCTGACCGCGGTGGCGGCTCCCATCGTCGAGCTCGACGCGCTCTCCGCCGCCGCAGGGAGCCCGCGGCGACCGACAGCGCGAGATGAGGCCTACGTCATCTACACGTCGGGCACGACGGGGCGACCGAAGGGCGTCGCCGTCGCACACGAGCAGCTCTCCTCGCTCTGCGCGTGGCATCGAGACGTCTACCCCGTCGGCCCAGGCGTGACGGTGACACAGCTGGCGGGGGTCGGGTTCGACGCGTCGGTCTGGGAGATCTGGCCCGCGCTCGCGGCGGGAGCGACGGTCTCCATCGTGCTCGGGGACGCGCGGCGAGACCCGAGCGCGCTGGCGGACCACCTCGCTGAGGCCGGTGTCGAGATCGCGTTCATGGCGACGCCGCTCGCCGAGGCGATGCTCTCCAGCGAGGCGTCGACGCCGCCGCGGTTGAAGACGTTGCTGACGGGCGGAGACCGACTGCATCGCGTGGACGTGTCGGCGCTCCCGTTCGAGCTGGTCAATCACTACGGGCCCACCGAGAATACGGTCGTCTCGACCTACGGGCTCGTGCGCACCGGCGTCGAGCCGACGCTCGGGCGGCCCCTCCCGGGAACCAGCGC
Organism: Sandaracinaceae bacterium; assembly: GCA_004213565.1. GTDB lineage: Bacteria > Myxococcota_A > Polyangia > Polyangiales > Sandaracinaceae > JAVJQK01. The sequence continues at coordinate 21,318 of SHBB01000064.1, read as the reverse complement.
GCTCGTGCTCGATGGCGCCCTGGAGCCCACGCTCGAGGGGGTCCCGGGAGAGCTCTGCGTGGGCGGTCGCCAGGTCGCGCGGGGCTACGTCGGCCGACCCTCCCTGACGGCGGATCGCTTCCGCCCCGACCCTTTCGGCGATCCGGGCGAGCGCATCTATCGCACCGGCGATCTCGTCCGCTGGACCCAGGACGCAGAGCTCGCTTTCCTGGGCCGAATCGATCGGCAAGTGAAGCTGCGAGGTCAGCGCGTCGAGCTGGGGGAGATCGAGTCGGTGCTCGAGTCGGAGCCGAGGGTCCGGGCGGCCGTCGTCGAGGTCCGGCGCAACGCGCGCGGTGTGGAGCGGCTCGTGGCGTACGTCGTGGCTGAGAACGGCGACCTCGGCGGCCTCGAGCGTTTGGCCGCGGAGCGCCTCCCGGGACACATGGTCCCCAACCAGTTCGTGTCGCTATCGGCGCTGCCGCTCACACCGAACGGGAAGATCGATCGGGCCGCCTTGCCCGAGCCGGCCTGGGCCGCGACCGCGGACGGCGAGGCGCCGCGGACGGAGTCCGAGCGGTGGCTCGCGGCGCTGTGGCAGGACCTCCTCGGGATCGACGTCGATCTCAAGCGAGAGGATGACTTCTTCGCGCTGGGTGGACATTCGCTGGTGGCCACGCGCGTCGCGTCTCGCGTCCGCGAAGAGCTCGGCGTGGAGCTGATGCTCCGATCCGTCTTCGAGGGGCCCACGTTGGCCGCGATGGCGTCACGGATCGACGAGGCGCAGAGGCGTGACCTGCCCCCGATCACGCCGCGCGACGCGTCGAGTCGAGAGGTGCCGACCTCTTTCGCCCAGGAGCGGCTCTGGTTCCTTCAGCAGCTCCGCCCGGAGAGCGCTTCCTACAACATCCCGCTGGTGCTCAGGCTCCGCGGCCGGCTGGCGCTCACGCCGCTGAGCCGTGCGCTGAACGCCATCGTCGAGCGACATGAGATCTTGCGAACACGGATCGTCGGTCGCGACGGGGCTCCCGTCCAGGTCGTCGATCCACCCAGTCCGCTGGCGTTGGCGCTGGAGCGGGTGGATGGCGAGTCGAGCGCGCGGCGGCGGGTCGGAGCCATCGTCGGGCGGCCGTTCGATCTCGCCGCGGAGTCTCCCATCCGCGCGCACCTCCTCGAAGGCCCGCAGGAGGAGCGTTGGCTGGTCATCGTGCTCCATCACGTGGCAGGGGACGGATGGTCGTCCGGTGTGGTCCTGTCGGAGCTGGCGGCGCTCTATCGCGCGGAGCTGGACGGGCGGGAGGCGGAGGTCGCGCCGCTCGAGATCCAGTACGCGGACTACGCCCTCTGGCAGCGCCGGTGGCTGGTCGGTGACGAGCTCGACCGGCAGCTCTCCTACTGGCGGGCGCAGCTCGCTGGAGCTCCGCCGTCTCTCGAGCTGCCCATCGATCACCCGCGCCCGCATCTCAAGGGGGAGCGAGGCGGCGTGGTCCGCCTGCGCGCGACGGGCTCGGCCGCGCGCCGGGCGCGCGAGCTGGCGCGCGAGGGCGGGGCGACGAGCTTCATGGTCCTGCTCGCGGCCTGGCAGCTCCTCCTCGCGCGCTACGCGCGCACGGACGACGTGTGCGTCGGGACGCCGATCGCGGGGCGGCGCGTCGCTGAGCTCGAGCCGCTGGTGGGGTTCTTCGTGAACACGCTCGTCCTTCGAGGCCGCGTGCGACCGGAGCTCACCTTCCGGCAGCTGATCGCGCAGGTGCGAGAGACGACCCTCGACGCCTATGCGCACCAGGATGTGCCGTTCGAACGACTGGTCGCCGCCCTCGCGCCCTCGCGGGACACGCGCCACACCCCCCTGTTCCAGGTGATGTTCTCCCTCCAGAGCGGTGCGCCCGCGACGCCTGGTATGCCGGGCCTCGACGCGCAGCTCGTGTCGCCCGACGAGGTGACCTGCAAGTTCGATCTGTCGCTGACGCTCGTTGACGACGGGAGCGCGCTCGCCGGCATGCTCGCGTTCGACGCGAGCTTGTTCGAGCCGCAGAGCGTCGAGGGGATGGCCCGCCGCTTCGAGGACCTGCTCGATCGGGTGATGTCCGACCCCGACCGGCCGCTGGGTCAGGTGCCGCTGCTCGCGCGAGACCAGACGGCGCCGAGACACGCGGCTCCACCGCCCATCGACGCGCGACCGGTCGACGCGCTGATCGGGCGCTGGGCGCTCGACACCCCTGACGCCCTCGCGCTCTGCGCGGGCGACGAGACCCTCTCCTACGCTGAGCTGTGGCGCGGCGCGGGTGCCGTCGCCGGCGCGCTGCGGGAGCGTGGCGTCGGCCACGAGGATCGTGTGGCTCTGCTCGCCACACGCACGATCGACACCGTGGTGGCGATGGTGGGCGTGATGCGCGCGGGCGCGGCCTACGTCGCGTTGGACCCCGAGCACCCGCAAGAGCGCCTGGCCCATCAGCTCACCGACTCGGGCGCGGTGCTCCTCCTGGGTGGTGCGCACGAGCTGGACGCCCTCACGCTCTCTGCGCCGATCCCGACGGCCACGTTCGCAGACTGCCGTGACGGCTCCCAGGACCTCGATCTGCGTCGCCACGCGACGGGGCTGCTCTACGTGACCTACACCTCCGGCTCGACGGGCACGCCCAAGGGGGTCGCGGTGGAGCACGCGGGCATGCGCCGCTATCTGACCGGGCTCGGCTCGAAGCTCGCGCTCGCACCAGGGAAATCGCACGCAGTGTTGACGACGCTCTCCGCCGACGTCGGGAACACCGCCGTGTATGGCGCGCTCACGAGCGGCGGCGTGCTCCACCTGCTCACGCCGGAGGTCGCGAAGTCGCCGCGCCGCCTGGCGAGCTACCTGGAGCGTCGTAGTGTCGACTTCCTCAAGACCGTGCCGCCACACATGGAGGCGCTGCTGAGCACGGCAGAGGGTGTCCTACCGCGCGAAGCGGTCGTGCTCGGTGGCGAGACCTTTCCCTGGTCGCTGGCCAACTCCATCGGGGACCGGTGTGAGGCCTTCAACAGCTACGGGCCCTCCGAGACCACCGTCGCCGTCGCCATGGAGCGCGTCTCTCGGCCGGGTGGCGCGTCGGTCCCGATCGGCGCGCCGATTGGCGGCGCCCGGCTGCTGGTCGTCGACCCGCTGACGGACGAGGTCCCGAGCGGCGTCCCCGGGGAGCTCTGGATCGCCGGCCCGAGCGTGTCTCGCGGCTACCTCGGGCGACCGCGGTTGACGGCGGAGCGCTTCGTACCCGACCCCTCCGGAGTCAGCCCTGGCGCGCGCGCCTATCGGACTGGTGACCACGTGCGGTCACTGCCCGATGGGCGCCTGGAGTTCCTCGGGCGCGCGGACGGACAGGTGAAGATCCGCGGATACCGCGTGGAGCTCGGCGAGGTCGAGGCGCAGGTCCGGGCGATCCGCGGCGTGCGCAGCGCGGTCGTGCTCGCGCGACGCGACGACGAGCGCGGCCTGCACCTCGTGGCGTACGTGGTCGGGAGCGCGACCGACGATCGTCGGTTGGCGGCCGACCTCGGGGCGCGTCTGCCCGAACACATGATCCCCAGCGCCTGGGTGCACCTGGACTCCCTCCCTCTGACCGAGAACGGCAAGATCGACCGAAGGGCGTTGCCCGCGCCCAGCTGGGACACAGGCCCGAGCGAGCCACCGGTCACGGCCACGGAGGTCGCGCTCGCGCGGATCTGGTCTCGGATCCTCGGCGTCTCGAGTGTCGGCAGACACGCAGACTTCTTTGCGCTCGGCGGCCACTCCCTGCTCGCGGTGAAGCTCGTCGCCGAGCTCGAGGAGGGACTGGCTCGGCGAGTCGACCTGCTCGACGTGTTCGAGCGGCGGACCGTGGCTCGAATGGCCGAGATGCTCGACGCCGATGCGGGCTCGCGCGCCGACTCCACGCGCGTCGTGACGCTCAGCCGAGGCCCGGCGCCGACCGTCTTCGCGCTGCACTCGCTCGCCGGGACCGTCGGACACTTCGTCGAGCTGGCGGACCGCCTCGAGGGGCGCGCCACCATGCTCGGGCTCGCTCACTCGCGAATGTCGGACGAGGGATCGCTCGAGACGCTCGCGCAGCGCTACGCCGCGGTCGTCCGCGCGAGGTCCGAGGGAGACGCCGTTCATCTCCTCGCGCACTCCGCGGGCTCCTTCTTCGCGCTCGCGGCGGCGCGGGTGCTGTCGGCAGAGGGGTGCGACGTCCGCCTGTTCTTGCTCGATCCCCCGCCTCTGACTGGCCCCGTAGGCGCGCTGACGGATGAGATCGTCCGCCTCAAGTGGGCGCGCGAGCTGCTGGCGATGGCGTCGGGGGAGCGTCCCGATGCGCTCGCCGACGGCGCCTCTCGCGAGACGGTCTTCGCGGCGCTCGCCTCGGCGGGGATCGGCTCCACGGATTCCGAGCGTGCGCTGCTGGAGCGCCAACTCGACGCGTACGCCGCGGCGCTGCGCCTCAGTCGCGAGGGCAGCTCGACCGCCGCGCCCGGAGTGCGAGCGATGACGCTCTTCGCGTCGGAGGGCAACGGCCTCGGTGGGACCGATGCGGCCGCAGCGGGCTGGCGCCTGGCCCTCCCGACTCTGGAGGTAGCGACGCTCGAGGCCTCGCATTTTGGTATGTTGAGGGGCCCTGATGCGGGACGGGTCGTGGAGTCGATCGAGCGCTGGCTCGAGGCTTCGCGCGAGACGCGAAAGGACGGAAGGTGACGCTTCGAATCATAGGCGCGGGCTGGGGGCGAACCGGCACCAGCTCCCTCAAGGTCGCGCTCGAGAAGCTGGGCTGCGGTCGCTGCTATCACTGGGCAGAGGTGAAGCCCCACGAGGTACCGGTCTGGTTCGACGCGCTCGCGGGGAAGCCGGTGGACTGGGCGAAGCTGCTCGAGGGATGGGGCGCCGCCATCGACTGGCCGGCCTCGCACTTCTATCGGGAGATCGCCGAAGCCTTCCCCGAGTCGAAAGTCGTGCTGACCACGCGCGACCCCGAACGCTGGTTCGAGAGCGCGACGCAGACCATCTACCGCTTCATGAACCGTCCGCTCGAGGAGTTCGGGGACGAGCGCCCTGGCTGGACGGCCGAGGAGAGTCGAGCGCTCATCCGGCTCTCGCGCCGCATCATCATCGAGGAGACGCTGGGCGCGCCCTTCGACGAGCGGCCGCACGAGGACCCCGACCTGGTTCGGCGCTGCTTCGAAGCGCACACGCGGGCCGTCAAGGAGGCGATCGCTCCCGAGCGACTCCTGCACTTCGAGGTCTCGGAGGGCTGGGAGCCCCTCTGCGCGTTCCTCGGTGTGGCGGTCCCCGACGAGCCTTTTCCCAGGAAGAACACGCGCAAGCAGTTCAACGAGCACATCGAGGGGAGCGAGTGAGCTCGGCGCTCGTCATCGGCGGCGGCCCGGCCGGGTTGAGCTTCGCGCTGACGCTGAAGCGGCGCGCACCCTCGTGGAAGATCGTCGTGCGAGAGCGCCGCCCCGAGGCCGCCGAGATCGGCTTCGGCGTCACGATGCCCTCGGCCATGCTGGACGCGCTCGGCTACGACGACGCGCGCTGGTCGGTCGACACGTCCTACATCCAGTGGCGCGGCGACCGGTATCTCCAGCACGACATCGATCTCTTGACCATCGAGCGCACCACCTTCGTGAGGTGGCTTCAGCGGGAGAGTCGACGGCTGGGCGTCATCGTCGAGTTCGAGACCGACGTCCGAGGCCCGGAGGACTTCGACAGCAGCGAGTGGGACGTCGTCGTCGCCGCCGACGGCGTGCACAGTCGACTCCGAGGGCTCGTCGCCGACGCGCGAGCGGTCGAAGTCAGCGAGGCCTCGACCTACCACACCTGGCTCGCCGCTCCTCGTTGCTTCGACGGACTGGAGACCATCTTCCGAGAACACGAGGGAGACCTCTTCCTGTCGTTCGTCTATCCATACGCGCCCGCGCTGAGCACCTTCATCGTGGAATGCACGGCGGAGACCCATGCCCGGCGCGGCTTCGCGGAGATGGACCAGGCGCAGACGCTCTCGGCGCTCGAAGCGATCTTCGCGCCGGACCTCGCCGGGGTGGGGCTGCTGCCGGGCGGGACGCTCCGCTGGAGTCGCTTTCAGAACCTCTCCCTCACACGGTGGAGCCGCGATCACATCGTGCTGATCGGTGACGCGGCTCACACCGCCAACTACGCCGGAGGTTTCGGCACGCTCCTCGCCTTGGAGGACGGCATCACGCTGGCCGGGGTGATCGCGGACGCCTCCGACGTGGGGGCTGGCCTCTCCGAATTCGAGGCGCAGAGGCGCACCGACGTGCTCCATCGTCAGCGACGTGCGCTCTCACGGCACCACTGGCACGCCCGCGTACTTCGCGACTACGAGGCCGGAGACGCGCAGGCGGTCGAGCGCGCCACGGCGGAAGCCAGGCAAATGATGGAGTCCCTCGCTCGCCGCTCCAACGCCACACCTTGACCGGCCTACACTGAGAAGAGTGCCTGACGAATCGACGCTGACGACGGGTGGGCCGATGGGTGGACCACCGACGGTGGGAGACGCCTCGCTGCAGGTGTTTCTGCCGGAGTGCACCTGGCGGGTTCCCCTGGTCCCGGGCGGCGACATCGTCCTCGGTCGGGCCGCCGAGGCAGACATCCCGCTGCACGACCCCTCGGTCTCGCGTCGCCACGCCGTGATCCGCTGGAAGGGGGCTGCGCTGTGGATCGAGGACTGCGAGTCGCGCAACGGGACCTTCGTGAACATGCGCGAGGTCGAGCGAACCCAGCTCCGCCTGGGAGACCGGATCGAGATCGGGGACGTCGTCGCCATCGTGCGAGGTGGGCAGGAGCGCTTCGCTTCGCAGGTCGTGGCCTACGACGACATCGAGCCCGTCATCGAGGCCGAGCTCGCGGAGGCGCGCGAGACGGGGCGCGAGCTGACGCTGGCGCTCTTCGAGGCGACGGGCCACGAACGCCACCTGAGCGTCTGGCTGCCGAGCATCGAGAAGAGGCTGCGCGACGAGGACATCATCGCGTCGTTCGGGACGGAGTCGCTGATCGTCTTGATGCCGGGCGTGAGCGAGCAAGACGGCGCGCGGCTCGCGCGCGCGATGAACGACGCGGCGCCTGCAAAGGGGGTCAGGGTCATCCACGCGACCGTCCCGTTCCCGGGCCCGTGCGCGCGCGGCGACGAGCTCCTCGACGAGCTGGCGAGGCGACTCGAGGCGAGGCGCGCGGGCTCACCCTCGGCTGCGAGCGTCGCTCCCCAGGACGGCGCGGTCGTCCGCACACCGGAGATGCGCGAGGTGTACGAGTTGGCCGAGCGTATCGCTCGCAGCGACGCGACCACGCTGATCCAGGGAGAGACGGGATCCGGAAAAGAGCTCATCGCCGAGTTCATTCATCAGCGGAGTCGGCGTGCTGACGGCCCGCTCGTGAAGGTCAACTGCGGGGCCATCGCGCCCACTCTCGTGGAGAGCACGCTTTTCGGGCACGAGCGCGGCGCGTTCACGGGCGCCGATCGCGCTCACGAAGGCCTGTTCGAGCGCGCGAACGGCGGGACGCTCTTTCTGGATGAGGTCGGTGAGCTGAGCCTCGCAGCCCAGGCGGCCCTGCTGCGAGCGATCGAGACGGGGACTCTGGTCCGCGTCGGTGGGACGCGTGAGGTGAGCGTCGACGTGCGGATCCTGGCCGCGACGCATCGGGATCTGCGAAAGATGACGGACGCTGGCACCTTCCGGCTCGACCTGATGTTCCGCATCAACACGTTCACGGTGGCCGTGCCGCCCTTGCGCGCACGGCGCGGCGAGATCGTTCCCCTCGCGGAGGAGTTCATGGAGCGCGCGAGCCGCGCGCACGGGAGGTCCGTCTCCGCGCTCAGCCCCGAGACGGTCCTCGCGCTCGAGACCTACGACTGGCCCGGGAACGTTCGCGAGCTCCGAAACGCCATCGAGCGCGCCGTGGTCATGTCGCGCGGTGAACGAGTGGAGGTCAGCGAGCTGCCGCCGAGCGTTCAGCCGGCCCACTTCGTCGAGGAGCAGAGCGCCAAGACCAACCTGAACGTGCCGTTCAGAGATCGTGTTCGGCGCTTCGAGGCCTCGCTCATGATGCGCGCGATGGAGGAGTCGGACGGCAACAAGACCGCCGCGGCCAAGCGGCTCAACATGCCCTTGCGCACCTTCATGAGCAAGTGGTCTTCGTATGGTCTGGGTGACGAGGAGTAGTAGGCCAATGACTGAAACATCCGAGCCGATCTTGATCGTGGGCGCCGGGCCCGCGGGGTCCATGCTCGCGGCCCTCCTCGCCGAGGACGGTTTCGACGTCGAGGTCATCGACAAGCGACGTGACCCTCGGGAAGAGGACGCCCAGTCGGGACGATCCATCAACCTCACGATGGCGGCCCGCGGACTCGCCGCGCTCCGAGCGATCGGCGCGGAGGAGCGCGTCCTACAGCTCGCCGTTCCGCTCTACGGTCGCGTCATCCACTACGCGGATGGCCACCGGGACTTCGCGCCCTACGGTCATCAGGAAGAGGCCATCTACGCGATCCGGAGGCACGAGCTGACAGCCATCCTGGTCGACGTCGCGGAGTCGAAGGGGGCCAAGTTCGTGTTCCGCGCGAGCTGTCAGGACGTGGATCTCGAGACGCCGTCGGTCCGAATCCGCCGCGCGGGTCACGAGCCGGAGGAGCGGACCGCGAAGCTGCTCGTCGCAGCCGACGGCGCCTACTCGACGATTCGCAATCGGATGCAGCATAGGTTGCGATTCTTCAATTTCAGTCAGCGCTATTCACGGCTCGAGTACGCGGAGTTCATCGTGACGCCGTCAGCCGACGCGGACTGGGCGGACAACCGGCACGCCGTGCACATCTGGCCGCGAGGCGGCTACATGCTGATCGGGTTCCCGAACCTCGACGGGTCCATGACGCTCTCGCTCCAGATCCCGCGCGAGGGCCCCGTCTCCCACGCCGCCATGACGAGCCCCGCCGAGCTCGCCCGCCTGTTCGAGGAGCAGTTCCCCGACGTCGCGACCGACGCGGCGCCGATGCTCGAAGAGTACTTCGAGCGGCCCAACGGCACGATGATCACGATCCGCTGCTCGCCCTGGGCGCTCGCGGGCCGTGTCCTCCTCATCGGCGACGCGTGTCATGCTATTTTCCCTTCGTATGGTCAGGGATGCAACTCGAGCTTCGAGGACGCGATCGCGCTCAGGGCGGTCCTTCGCGACTCGGGAGAGGACTGGGAGGAGGCCCTGTCGCGCTATGAGGCCGACCGGAGGCCAGAGGCGGACGCCATCGCCGACCTCTCGATCGCTCACTTCGACGTGCTCAACCGCGCGGTGGCCGACCCGAATGACCAGCTCGCGGCGGCCATCGCGCTCGAGCTGCAGAAGCAGGATCCGAGCAAGGCGCCGCTCTATCACAACGTCTCCTTCACCTGCATGCGATACACGGAGGCGCTCCGACGCGAGAGTGATCTCGAAGCGCTCGTGCGGGACGTCATGCGTCGGCTCGCGGAGTGCTCGATGGAAGAGGCCGTTCGTCAAGCGCTGCGCCACTCCAACCGCGCGGACTCAGTGCACACGGAATGAGGACGAGGACTCCTACATGTCATCCACGAAGCGAATCGCCGAGCTGATCCCCGTCGCCCAGAGATGCACGCCCGAGGCGTTCTTCGAGGAGGTCGGCGGCCACCTACTTGCAGGGCCTGCGCCGGACGCGAGCCCTGCAGAGGATGCGTCCACCACCGTGGCGACGGTGATCGGCAGCATGCCGAGCCTCCGAGCGCCGCTGGATCTCGGGGGCCACGAGGCCTTCGTGATCCGCCAGACGCGCCAAAGCCTCTTTGGCCGAGGCATCACGATCGGTCGGAGCTCCAAGAACGACGTCTGCATTCCGCACGACAGCATCTCGAAGACGCACGCGCGGGTTCGCACGGACAAGCGCGGCGGCGTGTACATCTCCGACACGGGCTCGAGCAACGGCACCCAGGTCAACGGGGCGTTCGTGAACCCTGGAGAGGAGGTGGAGCTCCAGCACAAGGACGAGGTGAAGCTGGGCTCGCGTGCGCTCCGCTTCTACGACACGCGCCGGATTCACGACATCATCTCGAAGATGGTACCCGAGGTCGATTGAGCGCGACGGACGAATGAAAGCGCCCAGGTCCGGTGGACCTGGGCGCTTCGGCGCTATCTGAGTCGTCGGCCGAGCTCAGTCGTCGTCGTCGTCGTCGTCGTCGTCATCGTCATCGTCGTCGTCGTCGTCGTCATCGTGGCGATGGCGAGGAGCCGCGAGGTCGACGTTCAGGAGCTGCATGTAGGCGATGACCGCGTCGATGTCCTCTTCGCTCAGCGGCGGGCCGAACTGCCGGGCGATCCCGAAGAAGAGGTTGTAGTGGTCCATGACCGCCCGGAGGTCGAGCGCGGAGCTGTCGTGGAAGTACGGCGCGGTGTCGACTGCGCCCCAGAGCGTCGGGATCTTGAAGGCGCCGATGTCGAGGGGGACGCCCGTCAGCGCGCCGACGCCCGGGTCGGCGACGGGGAAGGGCGGGCGGGCGACGATGTCACCGGCCGGGTTGAACACGCACCAGGGACGCACGGGCTGCGGACGCGATCCGACTCGACCGGTCAGAATCTGCTCGATGCGCGTGCCGATGGGCTTGCCGGGGTGGAACTCCGAGGTCTCGTTCAGCATCGGACCGGAGTGGCACACGCCGCACTGGCCCTCGGGGACGAAGAACTCGCGCCCGCGGATCTCCTGCGCAGTGCGACCCGCCGGCAGCTCGGGGGGACGACGGCCCGTGCGGGACCAGCGCCGGATGTCACGCCGATTGAAGAGCGTCTCCTGGAACGCGGCGATCTGGGTGAGCTCTTCGCTCGTCGGGACCTGGGTGGGCTCGAAGTGAGCGAACACGGCGCCGAGCGCCTGCGTCTCCAGGTCGGTCGCGCTCCCGTCCTGGTTGAACACGCTCTCGACCGCCATGTTGAACACGGTCGGGACGGCGCGGCGCACGGTCACCTCGGTGAGGCCGGGCTCGTCGCAGGGGCGAACGTTGGGCGGCAGCGGGATGGTCACGTTGACCGTCGCGCGCGTGGCCAGGGCGGTGTAGCTCGTGCCATCGCCGGTGTCGCTGTCGATCGCCGCGAACAGCGGGTCGGAGGGCGGCAGCGTCGCGATGAACGCGGGATCGATGGTCCCGTTGTTCTCGAGGCGATGGCAGGACGTACACGTCCGGCCGTTCCCGCCGAAGGTCTCGTGGTGGAAGAGCTCGTCTCCCTGCCGCGCATCACGTCCCCCGCCCCCTCGGACGGCCTCCGAAGAGGAGCCGACGTCGTAGGCGCACCCGAGCGCCATCGAGCCCATCAACAACAGAATGCTGGTTCGCGTGTTCATACCTCTCCAATGTCCGCAGATAGTGCCGACCAGGTCCCGTGAGGCCTGGTGTCCCAAACTTGCGCAACATGCGGGCCAACGCGTACAGCGCGGCTGAGTTGCAGTCTGGGCCGAAGATCGTGTCAGACCTGCAGAGCGCGCCGGGTCAGGTCATGCAGGAGTTGCATGGTTGATCCGGGCCGGCGGGCGCCGACGCGTCGGCGGCGGGGGAGCGGTCAGAGCTTGTTTCGGTCACGGAAGCGAGCGCGCGCGTTCACGTGCGGGAAAGGCTCATCGGGAACGTCGACCTCGAGGAACTCGCAGAGCGGGCCCCAGCCCTCCGATACCTGGAAGTCCAGAAGGCGCTCGCTGGGCAGGCTCGCTCGCACGGTCTCCAGGTGCTGCTGGAAACGCTCCACCACCAGCGCCTCGTTCTCGTGGGGCCGCTCCTCGAACGGCGCCCCCAGCGCGCGCTCGATGGCGATGTTGCGGGTTACCCGCACCATGTCTTTCGCCGTCTCCGGCGCCCACCCGAGGCCGCTCCCGTCGAACGTCTCGAGGTCGTGGCTGACCATGGCGTAGATCGTGCTGTTCGCGCTCTTGAACCAGTCGTGAGGATCCCGATGAGTCAGAATCACCTTGGCCTCGGGGTATCTGGTCGCGAGCTCTCGCCAGTAGTGCGACGCCGGCCAGTCGACGGCAGACGAGAAGCCATCGAAGATCTGTTCCCAGGGGAAACTCTCCTCGAGCGTGACCTGCCGCCAGAGCGCGACGTCCTTCTCGCGGACCGAGCTCCAGTGATAGCAGGGGCCCAGGCCCAGGAGCTCCAGCGCCTTGCGCAGCGAGGTCGTTCCCGTCCGTCCCCACCCCGCACCGATCACACGCAAGCTCATCCCACCATGATGCCAGTCATGTCGGATACCCACAACCGTTTGGTGACGTGCATATCCCTTGACCGTGAGAATCGGCTGGGCAACGGTATGTCGGTCGAGCCTTGGGTTCAGGTAGAGCGGCGCAGCGCTGCCCTCACCTCCAGCACGGCTTGTAGCGACGTCATGCAGTCTTCTTCGTCCTCATCCGTTCTGGGGAGCTCCATAATTCCGTTCGCCAGGTACTCCTTCCTCGCCGCCTGCGTGGTCGTCTTCGGCTGCGATGGGCCAGAGCCCAGCACCGACGGCGGCGTCGGCCCCCAGACGATCGACGAGAACATCTTCGCCGAGCCCGGCGAGCCGGTCCGTGACGCCACGGCCGCGCAGCTGGAGGTGTTCGCGCGGGGCCGCGAGATCTTCAACAGGACCTGGACGGTGGAGGAGGGGCAGGGGCCGCTCTTCAGCACGACCGGCTGCAGGACGTGCCACGAGTCCCCCGTCGTCGGTGGTCGCGCTTCACGCTACCGGGACACCTACCTCGTCTACCGCACCTTTCGGGACGGCTCTCAGGATCCGCTGGGCACCAACGGGACCCAGTCGCACTATCGAACCACGGGCTCTCCTCGCCAACCGACCGCTGGCGAAGTCACGCTCTGGGCCCGACGACACGCGCCCCACATCGTGGGCACCGGAGCGCTCATCCGCATCGCCCCCAACGTGATCGCGAGCAACGCCGACCCCATGGACGCAGACGGCGACGGCGTGAGCGGCCGGGTCAACATCGAGTTCGGCCGCATCGCCTTCATCGGGTACAAGGCGCAGACCTCGTCGGTCGAGCGGATGCTCCGCGGGCAGCTGTACGAGCATATCGGGTTGACGACCGAGCCTCTGACTCCGACCGAGCGTGCGATGCTCCCCGGCAACGCGCCCGCCGCGGCGGAGGGTGACGTCGGTCGCACGGATGCCCCGCAGGTCCGCAACCCGGATGTCCCCACCCGAGACGTCGACGAGGTGATGGATCCAGAGCTCGCGCCCGAGGCCCTGGTCGACCTCGTGACCTGGGCCATGCTCCTGGGCATCCCCGAGCCCGATCCGCATACCCCGGACACGCTCGCGGGCGAGGAAGTGTTCGAGGAGGTCGGCTGCGCGACCTGCCACATCCCGACGCTGGCTGCGCCGAGCGGTCTGATTCCGCTCTACTCGGACCTCCTCTTGCACGACATGGGAGAGGATCTGGGCGACGGTCTCCGCGGGGTGCTCGTCGAGCCCAACGAGATGCGAACCCCGCCGCTCTGGTTCGTCGGCGCCGGAGGCCCCTACCTACACGACGCGCGTGCGGACACCATCGACGAGGCGATCCGCTTCCACGGGGGGGAAGCGACGCGCGCGCGAGACGCCTACGTGGCGCTGGACTCCGGGACGCAGGGGCAGCTGATCGCGTTCCTCGAGCGCTTCGGCGGGCGCTACGCGTCTCCCTCGCCCCAGTTCGAGGTCGGGGAGCTGGGGGGACCCAGAGAGGGAGTCGACACCGCCGAATTCGAGGCGGCGGCCGTGGTCTTCAGCCGTCCGCTCACCGACGAACAGGGGCTCGGACCCAGCTTCGACGGGGACGCCTGCGCGAGCTGCCACCAGCTCGGCGGGATGGGCGGCGCGGGCGGTCGCGATGTGAACGTCATCTGGCAGGGTGAGGACGATGGCTCACGCGTCACCGCGCCCGCGGCGGGGTTGGTGCTCTCCAAGCACGCGCACGGCCTGGTGCGTCCGGAGCCGACGGGTGCCGTGCTGGTCGCCGCGCAGCCACCGTCACTGTTCGTCGCGGGGCTCGTCTCGAGGGTCGACGTCGACGCCCTCCGCGCCCTCGAGGACGTCGACGACTCCGACGGCGACGGTGTGTCGGGACGGTTGGCCGATCTGGGCGACGGAGTCTTCGGCCTGTTCGGCTGGAAGTCCAGTCATGGTACTCTCGCCGCTGCAATCGCCGGTTGCGCTTACTCGCACATGGGGCTCACCGTGGAAGATGCTGGGGCAGAGTTCGGAAGCGACTCGGACGCCGTGGCGGACCCGGAGCTCTCGTCGGACACCATGTCACAGCTCGGTTTCCTGCTCGACGCGCTCGCCGCGCCCGGAGGCCCCACGGACGATCCGGGAGACGTCGCGGCCGGGAGAGAGGCGTTCGAGAACATCGGCTGCGCGAGCTGTCACGTGCCGAGCTTGGCCGCTCGCGGCGGCGGCGAGGTCTCGCTCTACAGTGACCTCCTCCTCCATGATCTATCTGCGACGGGAGGCGAAGGGATCGCCGTCGGCGCCGCGAGTGAGACCGAATACCGGACTCCCTGGCTGCGCGGCTACGCCGTGAGCGTTCCCTACATGCACGATGGCCGCGCTCCCACCCTCGACGTGGTGATGTCGCGACACGGTGGAGAGGCGTCGCGCTCTCGCGATGAATGGACCGCGCTCGGCGCGGACGAGCAACGGCAGCTCGAGGCTTTCTTGAGGTCTTTGTGAGGCGGATCAAGTCATGAGTTTTCGTAAGAACGGCGCGTCTTTTCTCCTCTCGGTCGCGATTGTGATCTCGACCCTGTCTCTCGCAGGTTGTCGTGAGGAAGACGTCGCGGTCCAGCTCAGGTTTCCGAACGAAACGACCTTTCTCTTCTCCGAGACCATTCGCCTCGTCGTCACCGAAGTGGATGGGGAGGACCGGAACGCCTGTGCGGATGTGTTGAACAACCTTCAGACGGGTGCCGTCGAGGGCGCGTACTTCGACTCGGGTCCGCTCGACGCGTGCGCGTTCCAGTCGGGGGAGGTGGTCGTCGACAGCATCCCGGATGGAACACAGGCGTACGCGGTCGTGGCGCTGGAGCGTGACAGCGCGACCGTGCTGCTCTCGGGATGCGCCGTGAAGGACGTGCGCGTACAGGAGCGGGTCGTCCCCATCGATCTGAGGACGTCGTCGCACTACGACAACACCTATCCGGCGCTCTCGCCTGGATGCACGCTCGAGCAGCGTTGCCAGGAGTCTTGCACGCCCGGTACCCCGTAGCGCTCGCCCTCCGCCGCAGGGATCGGCTATGCGCCCACCCGGCGCCACTTCCCTCTCTGCAGCACGATCCAGGACAGCACCATCCGCGCGGCGAGTGTGAGCGGTAGCGCGACCCAGATGCCGGTGGGCCCCCAACCCAAGGGGAAGGCGAGGACCACGCTGACCGGGAGCTGGACGAGCAGGGTGGTCACGACCGTGACGAAGAGCGGCACCTTCGGCGACCCTGCGCCCATGAACGCGCCCGCCAGCACGATCTGCCCGCCGAACAGCGGCAGACCGATGCAGATGATCTGCACACATTCCGTGGTCAACCTGGCGAGCCCCGAGTCGTCCTCGACGCCGAAGAGGGCCACGATGGCGCTGGTGCTCGTGACGCCGATCACCGAGAGCACGGTGAGCGAGCCGGTCGTCCACCTCAACGCCATGCGAATGGCGGCGAACGCTCTGCTCGCGTTCGACCGCCCGAGCGCGTTCCCGACCAGCGCAGCCGTCGCGCGGGAGGCCGCGAGACCCACCATCTGCGCCAGCGCGTTGAGGCGCCCAGCGATGATGTTGGCGCCGACGGCGAGCGGGTCGAGGCGCCCCAACAGGATCACGCTCACGAGCAGAGAGATTTGCACGATCGTGATGTGGAGCGTGATCGGCGCGCCGAATCGGGCGAGCTTCCCCATGGTGCGGAACGAGATGGGGCCCGGCTCGAGCCGGACGGCTGCCGACCGCCCGCGCATGACGAACGCGATCAGGAGCAGCGCTGCGATCCCTTTTGCGGCCGCCGTCCCGTACGCCGCGCCCGCGATCCCGATGGCGGGCAAGCCGAGCGGACCGAACATCAGGACGTAACTGATCGGTGCGTTCACCAGGTTCTCGACGACGCTCACGACGAGCGGCAGTCGGGTGTTCCCGACGGCCCGTAAGGACGCGGAGAGGCCGCTGAAGATGAAGCTGAAGACGCAGAAGGCGAAGCTGGGTCGCAGGTAGGCGATGGCCGTCGGTACGAGGTCGGCGGGGGTTCCGATCGCGAGCAGCGCGGGCTCCGCAAACACGCTCCCGACCGCCCCGAAGGCGAGCCCAGCCATGAGCGAGTACGCGAACGCGTTTCGCGCCAGACCGTTCACGACCCGCGACTTGCCTGCTCCGTGCGCGCGAGAGATCGCGGCGACCGTCGCCGCGGCGATGCCCTCCGCGACCGGATGCATCCACATCAGGATGGCGGCCGCGAAGCCGAACGCCGTCAGCGCGTGGGATCCGTCCGGGAGACGGCCACAAAGGGCGGCGTCGATGACCAAAGTCGCCGCGCCCATCATGCCCTGCCCCACGAGCGGCAGCGCCAATCGCAGGAACAGTCTGTTTTGATCGTGGTTCAGGAGACGAGGTGATGTGAGGGAGCGCCTGCGGGTGCGCGGCGGTGCGTCGAGTTGGAAGAGGCTGCCCCGTCAGTGCGTTCAGGTCAACGCCGACACTGTCCGAGGCGCACCTGCGCTGTTGATGCGGGCATTCGCGGCGGGTAGACTCCAGCCATGAATTTTCGGCGCTGCTTGCTGATGGGTTGTATCGTCGGCTCTGCCGTACTGAATCTCTCTTGTGAAGAGGCGCTTCAGCCAGACGATCCCGTCCGCATCGGTGTGCTCTTTCAAACGTCGGCGGCGTTCGGACCCCACACGCGCGGCGCCGTGCACGCCGCGTTGATCGTGAACTCACACGGTGGCGTTCTCGGGCGCCGAGTCGAGATCCTCGTGCGCGACGACGGCGGTCGCCCGGACACGGCCCGCGACGCGGCCGCCGATCTGATCGAGAACGAAGGAGTCGTTGCGCTCATCGGGCCGCTGACCTGGCCGACCTATTTCTCCGTCTACGACTACGCGTCGCAGCGCGGCATCCCCGTCATCGGCATCGACGCGGGCAGCTGGGACCGATGGAGTCAGGACACCGCCGGCGGTGGAGCGTTCAGCCCCCGCCCCGGGAACGAGCGGATCTACCGTGTGGCGGCGCGGCACGTCTCGACCGAGGGGCTCTGTGCGCGCGCCGCGCTGCTCTCCATCCCGATGGAGGGCACGTCGTCGGCGCTCCTCGTCGCGTTCGAGGAGGAGCTTCAGGCCCCCACCGAGCTCGTCTACTCGAATGGGATGGTGCCCGCGAACATCTTCGACGCAGAGGAGATTCTCGGACCGGTCCGAGACGCCAACCCCGACTGCGTCTTCGCCAACGCTGGGAACGACGCCGCCTGGGCGCAGCTGGTCGAGGGCTGGGCCGCGATCGGCGGGCCCCCGGTGACGTTCTACTCGCTGCGTACTCGGCTGGAGGCCAGTCGGATTCTCCAGGAGCTTCGCGATCCAGCCATCGTTACCGGGAACATCGAAGTGGCGCAGCTCAGCAACGAGCCCGAGAGCGCCGAATGGAACTGGTTCGTGCGGTCGCAGACCGCGCTGTTCGGAGAGCCGCCCCCGCAGCCGTGGACGAGTGATTTCTTCGACGCCACGGCGGTGACCTTGCTGGCCATCGAGTCCGCGGGCAGCACCTCGAACTTCGAGGACGCGCTCTACCGAGTCGCGCGCTTCGACGGTGGCGCTCCGTCGGTCGAGGTCCCCAAGGCGGCGAGCGACATCCCGTCGGCGCTGTCCTTCATCCGTTCGGGCAAGGACATCGACTACCGCGGCCCGAGCGGGAGCTTCGATCTCAACCCGGAGACGGGGCGAATGGACGACGCGCCCATCTCGTTCATGGAGGTCGTGGACATCCGCACGGGCGAGCGGCGCGTCCTCCACATCGAGCGTGACTGAACGGGTGCGCCCGCGGCGGGAGCGTCGCTCATGGCGGTCGAGCGCCGCAGAAGGGATTGAAACTCGGTCATGGTCTCCATGAATCTAGCGCGAGTCACGGCAACGGCGGGGCCTCCCAGCCCGATCACGCGGCTCGCGGAGCCGCTCCTCATCGAGGGTGCGCTGGAGCCGGGGCTGGCGGAGTCCTGGTCGCTCGCCGAGCTGGATCGCCAGTACGGCGCGCTGCCCGTCTTCGTCGCCCTGGATGGGCGGCCCACGCCGGATCGTGACGGGTCACGCAGCAACGAGATCCGGACGCTCGCCGACTACGTGCGATGGCTGGAGAGAGCGGACAGCGAGCCTCGCTATGTCATGCACACGTTCTTCCTCGAGGAGAACCGTGCTCGCGTACAGACCGCTGTCGAGCGATGCCGGCGCTCGGGTGCCTTCGTTCCGGACCTCCCGTTTCACGACAGCGCGGAGTGCATGGCGAAGGACCTGAATTTCCTCGAGGACTACATTCGAGAGCCTCAGCTCTTTCGCTTCTATCTCGGACCCGAAGGGACGGGGGCGCTGCCGCACCGCCATGAGCTGGCGGTCAACGCGTTGACCCATGGCACGAAGAGGTGGGTCGTCTACCGAAGCGTGACGAAGGCGGCCGCGGAGGTGGAGCGCGCGGCGCATCGCGACTACGGCGCGGGCTCTTTGGCGCGAGACTGGTTCGAAGAGCAGGCGGGCTCGCTGGCGCAGCGCGATGGTTTGGAGGTCTGGGAGTTCGAGCAGCGGGCCGGGGACCTACTCGTCATCCCAGGTGGCTTGATGCACGCGACGCTGAACCTCACGCCCGTGACCGGACTCATCGCGCAGGAGCTCTACTGGTGATGCTGAGCTGAGCCCCGTGATCGAGCGGCTCCCGGCGGGAGCGCGACGGAAAGAGAAGAGCCCCGGTTTCGATTGAAACCGAGGCTCTTCGTCTTTTGAGCTCGCGCGCTTCTCAGCCGAGGCTCACTCGAAGCAGGGCAGGGGCTGGCCCATCATGCCGGTCGTGCGGATGTCGTCGCACGAAGCCATCTCGAGACACATCACGTCGCTCTCCATCGTCGTGTCCGAGCAGTTCGCCATGCAGCGGCCCCGCGCCATCGTCTCGCTGGGCGCGCCACACGCGAGCAGCTTGGCCACGCAGCGGTCTTCGCAGTTGACGCCCATGCCACCGTCGTCCGTGCCGGCGTCGGTGGCCGCGCCCGCGTCATCCGTGGTGCCGGCGTCGTCGGGCGTGCCGCTGTCCGTCGGGACGCCGCTGTCGGGGCGCATGACGGTGATGTCACATGGGTACATCCCGTTGAATACGCCCTGCATCACGCTCGGACACTCTTCACCCTGCAGACAGGTGAGCTGCTCATCAGTCGGGCTGGTTCCACAGACCATCGGGCACTGAGCGCCCATGACCATCGGAGGAGCGCCGCACTCCATGAACTTGGCCTCGCACACCTCGGTGCAGTCGAGCCCGCTCGTTCCACCATCCATCTCGGTCGTGCCGCTGTCGGTGTCTTCGACGCCGTCATCGCAACCGAGGAGGGCCATTCCCAAGCACGAAACCAACAAGATTCCTCGCATACCACACTCCTTCTCATCACATCCTGAGATGCGAAATCCATCGCTATCTCGACGAGTCCAACCCAATGATCGCGGCGCGAAGGACACGAGTGCGCGCCGTTCCGCAGCAATCGAAAGGCCTGGTTGCTCGGATCATTCCAGCGAGGATACCACACACGTTCTGGCTCTTGGGAAGGGCCCTGAGATCCTGGGGCGCGCCATCGGCTCAGAGCTCGCGTCGGCCCTCGAACGCGCGGCCCACGGTGACCTGGTCGGCGTACTCCAGCTCGCCGCCGTGCGGGATGCCGCTCGCGATGCGGGAGACGCGGACGCCGTGGGGGCGCATGACCTGCGCGAGGTAGAGGGCGGTGGCCTCGCCTTCGACGCTGAGCGGCGTGGCGGCGACGATCTCCTTCACCTCGCCCTCGCGGACGCGGGCCACGAGCGCGTCGAGGGGGAGCTTGTCCGGCCCGACGCCGTCGAGGGGCGCGAGCAGGCCGTGCAGCACGTGGTAGCGGCCGCGGAAGGAGCCGCTCTTCTCGATGGCGCTCAGGTCGGGCACGCGCGCGACGACGCAGATCACGCTCTCGTCGCGCTTGGGGTCCCTGCAGATGCGGCAGAGCGGCCCGGCGCAGAAGTTCCCGCACCGGTCGCACTGCTGCACGCGATCGTGGATCTCGGCGAGGCTCGTCCCCAGCGCGTGCGCGTAGTCCGGGTCACCGGCGAGGACGTGATGCGCGAGGCGCGTCGCGGTCCTCTCGCCGATGCCCGGCAGGCGCGAGAGCAGGGTGACCAGCGCGCCGATGGGGTCGTCTTCGGTCACGCGCTCACACGAGCCCGGGGATCTTCAGCCCGCCGGTGACCTTCTCGATCTCCGCGTCGACCATCTCGTTGGCCTTGGTCAGCGCCGCGTTCGACGCCGCGACGACGAGGTCCTGAACCATGTCGAGGTCCTCGCCCTTCAGCAGCTCGGGATCGATCACGACCCGGACGAGCTCGCCCGCGCCGTTCGCCACGACCTTGACCTGGTCGTTGCCCGCCGAGGCCTCGACCGTCTCGTTCTCGAGCTCCTTCTTCCGGACCTCGATCTTGCGCTGCAGGCGGCTCGCCTGGCGCATCAGCTCGCCCATTCCGCCGCGGAAGTGAGAGCCCTTCTTCTTCGCCATGTGTCTACTCCAGCTCCACGTGTACGCGGAGGCTCTCGGTCGGGATCGCGAAGAGCGCCGCCGCTTCCTTCACCACCGGATGGCTGAGCGCCTTCTCTCGCGTCGCTTCGATGCGCGCGTCCCGTCTCTCTTGTTCGACCTGAACGAGGGTCTTGCCCTGCTCGACCGCTTCGACCGCGTAGGTGATCACCACCTCGGGGCGGCCGCCCAGAACGCGCGCCGCCACCTCCGAGACGCCGGCCCGGGCGTCGTGGGTCTCCGCCTGCCGGCCGAAGAAGGACTCGGGCGGGAACGCCATGACCAGCCGCTCCGCGTTCAGCACCTTCGGCACTCCGTGCTTCAGGAGCGCGCCGAGCGCCGGCTTCGCGTCCATGAGCGCGCTGACGACCTTCTCCCAGAGCCGCGGGTCGACCCCGTCGGCGGGTGCGCTCGGGCCACCTCGCGTCGGCGCGGCCGCGGGGCGCGGAGACTGCGTCTGCGGGGCGGGGGACGGCGGGCTGGATCGACCGGGCGCGGCCTGACGCAGGGTGGCGACCGGCCTCGCCGCGGGAGATTCGACGGGCTGCGCGTCGCGCGTGGCGTGGG
>SHBB01000639.1 GCA_004213565.1 Sandaracinaceae bacterium | reverse complement strand
GGCCACGTCGGCGGCGCCGAGCGCGCGCCGGCTCCGCACGCGCCGCGCGGCCGCCTCCAGGAGCTGCGCGCTCGCCCCCTCCGGGCCGCGCTCCCAGACGGCCCGGTACCAGGCGGGCGCGGGGAGCCCCGCCTCGTATCCGTCGAGCCGCGCGTCGCTCCAGGAGACCAGCTCGGTGCCCCGCCGCGCGCCGCCGTCGTCGGGGAGGGCGGGGCGCGCGCCGTCGGCGTCTCTCCAGCCCGTGGCCAGAAACGGCGCGTGCATCCCGCCGCACACCACGAGCACGCGCTCGGGGGACTCTTCGGCGCTCACCGCGTGGGCCACGTGCGCGGCCATGAAGCGCTCCCTCGCGTCGGGCGGGGCGTCTCCGCGGAGCGCCCGCCAGTGCGCCTCGAGCCGCGTCGCGAGTGAGGAGAGATCGCCCTCTGCCTCGAAGAGGTGATCCCAGAGCGCGTCGCGGTCGTCCATCCCGGTCCGCGCGAGGAGCGCGCGCTCGTAGGCGCTCGGGAGGCGCGGCGTGCGGACGCGCCATGGCTGCGCCCAGACCGGGAGATCGATGAAGCGCACCTCCGCGCCCACGGCCCGCCCCGCCCGCAGCGCGACGAGCTCGGGGGAGTGCGCGCAGAACGGCGCCCAGCTCGTGATCGCCCAGCTCCCGGTCGAGTGGTCCTCGCCCTCGAACCAGCTGAGCGCGGCGATGGGCGGCGTGTGCGGGAGCGCGAGCGCGTCGACGTCGAGATCGGCCGGCGCCTCGATCAGCACCGCCCCGGGCCGGAGCCGCGCGATCTCCGCCTCGACGAGCCGCGCGCACGCAGGGCTGTGGTGCCGGACCCCGATGACGCGCGGCGCGGGCACCCGTCAGTGGCGCTCCAGGTACACCACCAGCTCCACCTCGATGGTCTCGGGGTCGGCGCTGCGGGCGGGACAGCGGAGGGTGACGCGGCCGCGGGAGAAGGCGCCGTCGCTCGGTCGCCAGAAGCAGTAGCCGATGTCGTCGTCCCGGCTGAACGAGTCGAAGTCGCGGATGCGCATGGTCACCCCGGTCTTCAGATCGCTCGCGCGCACGTCCGTGAGCACCACCTCGAACCAGAAGGGCGAGGTCGTGTCGTCGTCGCGCGTGGTCTGGCCCGTCGCGGTGCCTCCCCCGGACATCACCTCCACCGTCAAGTAGGCGTCCGGGCCGCTGCCCGTGTCCCAGGTCGCGCCGCTGGGATTGATCGGCGAGAAGGACGCGCGCACGGCGCGCAGGTCCCAGCGCGAGAGCGGGTCGACCACGCAGCCCCCCGACGCGCACGTGAACGCGGGGCCGCAGTCGACGCAGGCGTTGCCCGCGCTCCCGCACGCGCCGCCGAGATCGCCCGCGAGGCAGGCGTCGCCCTCGCAGCAGCCGCCGCAGGTCTCCGAGCAGCTCAGGTCGACGCACGCGCCCTCCCGGCACTCGCCGCCCGCTCCGCAGTCCGCGCACGCGGCGCCCGAGTCTCCGCACGCGGCGTCGGCCGCGCCTCCCTGGCAGACCCCGTCCGCGTCGCAGCAGCCGCCGCACCACTCCTCGCAGGGCGGCGTGCAGGTCCCCTCGACGCAGCTCCAGCCGTCGGCGCACGCCTCACAGAGCCCGCCCGTCCGGCCGCACGCGGTGACCTGAGATCCGTCCTCGCAGGTGTCTCCCGCGGTGCAGCAGCCCGCGCAGCTGCCCGGCCCGCAGCCCGTCGCGGCCACGCAGGCGCCGTCCACGCAGGTCTCCTCACGCGCACACGCCGCGCACTCCGCGCCGCCGCTGCCGCACGCGTCGTCCCGCTCGATGGCCACGCACACGTCGCCCCGACAGCAGCCCGGGCAGGTGGCCGCGTTGCAGCCGCCGCGCGGCGCGCACGCGTTGTCGACGCACTCCTCTCCATCGCCGCAGGCCACGCACGCCTCGCCGCCCGTGCCGCACCGATCGTCGACCGTGCCGCGGACGCAGCCGCCCGACTCCGTGTCGACGCACCCGGTGCAGGCCGGGGCGCCGGCGTCGCCCGGCGGGGCGGTCATGCCCGGGTTGCAGGCGGGGAGGGCGCCGAGCCAGAGCGCGGCGAGGAGCGCCGAGAAGAGAAAGCGAAGACTGCGCATCCGGCCATCTTACCCATCAAGGCTCGGGCAGACGATGTTTCGCGGCGTGGAGCGCCTCCCACCACGCGCCCTCGCGTCGCTTGGTGCGCTGCTCGAGGTGGCGACGAAGCCGGCGGAGCGCCTCGGGATCGTCCTGCGCCGCGGCGCCCGCGAGGTGCTCGACGAAGTCGCTCATCAGCTCCTTCGGGCCCGCCTGGCCACCCCGCGCGAAGCGCGCGCGGACCCCGACGGCGTGCGCGACCGAGACGCACTCGGCCGTGCTCATGGAGGCGGTCATCGGCGCGTCCCCCGACGCCGCCTCGGCCATCTCCTCGCGCAGCGCGCGGAAGGTCTCCACGATCACCGCGAGCGCGTCCTCGGGGAGCGCCTCCGGCACCCCGCTCCGGGCCAGCAGCTCGCTGGACTCTCGCTCCACCAGGGCGAGCTCCGCGCGGAAGTCGGCGATCGGGAACATCGTCTCGAAGTTGAAGCGGCGCCGCAGCGCGTCGCTCGTCTCGTTCACGCCGCGGTCGCGCGTGTTCGCGGTCGCGATGAGGTTGAAGCCCTCGCGGGCGTAGACGGTGTGCGCCTCGCCCAGCTCCGGCACCGTGAGCGCGCGCTCGGAGAGCACCGAGAGCAGCGCGTCCTGCACCTCGAGGGGGCAGCGCGTGATCTCCTCGAAGCGCACGATCAGGCCCTCTCGCATGCCGGTCAGCACCGGGGCCGGCACCAGGCTCCGCTCGCTCGGACCCTCGGCGACGAGGAGCGCGTAGTTCCACCCGTAGGTGATCTGGTCCTCGGTGGTCGCGGCCCCGCCCTGGATGGTGAGCGTGGAGCGGCCGCTGATCGCCGCCGCGAGCAGCTCCGCGAGGAGCGACTTCGCGGTCCCGGGCGCGCCCACGAGCATCAGCCCGCGCTGGGTCGCGAGGCTGACCATCGCGCGGTCGATGGCGCTCGGCGGGCCGACGATCTTGCTCTGGATGCCGCTCGCCGGGTCCCCGAGGACGAAGCGCCGCACCGTCGGCATCGAGAGCTTCCAGCCCGGCGGGCGGGGCTGGCCGGCGTCTTCCTGGGCGAGCTGCGCGAGCTCGTCCCGGAAGCGCACCTCGGCCGGCGGCCGCTGGAGCGCGCGCGCCTCGGTCATCGAAGCGCGCGCCGTTCGGTGGAGATCCGCACGGACGGAGGATACGTCAGCCGCGCTGCCGACGCCGCCAGAGCAGCCCGAGCGCGAGCAGCGCCAGGGCGCCCAGCCCGCTCGAGCGCGTGCCCCCGACGCGGCAGCCGCACCCGCCGTCGGCCGGAGGCGCGGTGCCTCCGTCCACGCCCGGCGTCACGCCGCCATCGGCGCCGATCACGCCGCCGTCGGGACCCGGTCCGACGCTCTCCTCGGTGCACGCGGCGCTGCAGCCGTCGCCGCTCGCCTCGTTCCCGTCGTCGCAGCCCTCGACGCCGTCCTGCACGAAGCCGTCTCCGCAAGAGGCCTCCTCGCAGCTCGCGAGGCACGCGTCGGTCTGGGCGCCGTTTCCGTCGTCGCAGCTCTCCATGCCGGCCCACACGAAGCCGTCTCCGCAGCTCGCGTTGCGGCATGTCGAGAGGCAGGCGTCGTTGTCGAGGTCGTTGCCGTCGTCGCAGGCCTCGGCGCCGGCGCGGATGAAGCCGTCTCCGCAGCGCGCGTTGAGGCACGTGTTCAGGCAGCCGTCGATGTTGCTCGCGTTGCCGTCGTCGCACTCCTCGCCCGTCTGCACCGCGCCGTCGCCGCAGGTCGCGAGCGCGCAGATGGCCGAGCAGCCGTCGCCGTCGACGTCGTTGCCGTCGTCGCAGGCCTCGACGCCGTCGCGCAGGTAGCCGTCGCCGCAGCGCGCCTCGACGCAGCCCTCCACGCAGCCGTCGTCGTTGAAGCCGTTGCCGTCGTCGCACGCCTCGACGCCCACCTGGAGGAAGCCGTCGCCGCAGACGGCGGCGCGGCACGCCGTGGTGCACGCGTCGGACGGGTCGGTGTTGCCGTCGTCGCACTCCTCGCCGCTCTGCAGGACTCCGTCGCCGCAGCGCGCGCGGGTGCAGGCGTTGGTGCAGGTGTCGTCGTCGACCCGGTTGCCGTCGTCGCACTCCTCGCCGCTCTGCACGACGCCGTCGCCGCAGATGGGCGCGCGGCACGCGTTGGTGCAGGCGTCGTCGTTGACGCTGTTGCCGTCGTCGCACTCCTCGCCCATCTGCACGATCCCGTCGCCGCAGCTCGCCGGGCGGCAGGTGTTCGAGCAGGCGTCGTCGTTGACGGTGTTGCCGTCGTCGCAGCTCTCGCCGGGCCCGACGTAGCCGTCTCCGCAGCGCGCGGTCATGCACATGTTCGTGCAGGCGTCCGTGTTGGACGCGTTGGCGTCGTCGCACTGCTCGACCCCCGTCTGCACGAAGCCGTCGCCGCAGGTGGCGGCGCTGCACATCACGCAGGCGTCGGTGTTGACGGCGTTGCCGTCGTCGCACGCCTCGACGCCGGCGCGCACGAAGCCGTCGCCGCAGGTGGCGGGCATGCACATCACGCAGGCGTCGGTGTCGTCGGTGTTGCCGTCGTCACAGGTCTCCACGCCGGCGCGCACGAAGCCGTCGCCGCACGTCGCGGCCACGCAGGTCGAGAGGCAGGCGTCGGTCTCGATCCCGTTGCCGTCGTCGCAGGCCTCCGGGCCGTTGGTCATCCCGTCGCCGCAGCGCGGCCCGAGGCCGGTGCAGGTGCCATTGCAGAAGCCGTAGCCCCCGTTCATGGCGCCGTCGTCGCAGGTCTCGCCCGCGCCGATGACGCCGTCGCCGCAGACCGTCATCGACGCGTACTCGTAGGCGCCCATGTCGTAGCCCGCGCCGCCGATCCCGTCGCCGTCGATGGGCCGGCTCGCGCCGTCGCGGTCGGTCATCGACGCGCCGGTGGGCGTCCCGCTGTCGATGCACGCGCTCGTCGACGTCAGCCGCAGGTCGCTCGGCGCGCCCGCGTAGAAGGGGTTTGTGGAGAGCATGCCCGCGCCGCGGCTGACGGTGCCCTCGAAGTCGACGCCTCCGTTGCCCCAGACGTTGCTGTAGCGGATGGTGGCGCTCCCCGAGTTCTGGTCCATGCCGTCGTCGGAGTTGCCGGTGATGATGCTGTTGACCACGTCGACGGTGCCGCCGCTGAGATAGATCCCGTCGATGTTCCCGTAGACGGTCGCGTGGGCCAGGGAGATGCTCCCGGATCCCGTCGTATATGCGCCGTACGGAGAGTTGTCGACGAGGAGCGCGTTCGCGATCGTCGCGCTCCCCCCGCTGGTCGCGTAGACGCCGTGGGTGTTCCGGGTGAGGGTCAGCCGGTCGAAGGTCCCGGGCGACGACTGGAGCCGGAGCCCGTAGGTCGCGTGCTGGACGATCAGCCCGCGGATGACGCTGCCGGTCGCGCCGGGCAAGAAGTCCACGCCGTACCAGGAGCCGATCCCGCTCGTGGCCGAGTTGAAGCGCACCGGCTGGCTCGAGGTGCCCTCCGTCACCAGCCGGCCGAGCACCCGCAGCTCCGCGCGCGAGGTGTTCTCGTACGCCTGCATGAGATCGCTCGCCTGGAACACGAGGGTCGCCCCCGCGCGGAGCGTCAGCGTCACGCCGGGCGCGACGGTCAAGTCGCCGGCCACGGTGGTGCTCCCGGCGGGGACCGTGGTGTCGGTCCAGAGCGTGCCGTGGAGGCCCGGGGTCGCGTCGGAGACGTAGGGGAGGGCGCCCTGATCGCTGCCGTCGCCCGCGCC
>SHBB01000638.1 GCA_004213565.1 Sandaracinaceae bacterium | reverse complement strand
CCGTGCTCGGCCAGCCCCCAGGGCGCAGCGCGGATTGTGGTGCCTCGATGTGCTTGACGGCCACGTGGCGCAACCCCTACCTCCGCGGGCTCGCCTTCGAGCCGGGCTTCGAGGTGGAGGACCGCGGCGTGATCTGGCGGCCCATCCTCGTGACCATGCTGCACGCGCGCACGTACGCCGACGCGGAGCGCCTGCTCGACAGCGCCCTCGAAGGAGAGGCGATGGCGCCCCCGAGCGGCGAGTACCTCTTCATGGAGGGCCGCGATCCCGCGCGCGGCGCGCTCGACATCCAGTACGACGGGGTCATCGGTCAGCTCGAGGCGCGCGGCTTCACCGCCACGCGCGTCCCCTTCGAAGCCGACCTGACCGGGCGCACGCTCGCCGCCTTCTTCACCGGCACCGCGACGCTCGGCGAGACGATCGAGGGCAACACCTACCTGCCGGGGAGCGTGGTCGACAACCTCACGAGCTTCGGCGCGGTCCCGCGCAACTTCGAGGAGACGGGCGAGAGCCAGGTCTCGATCGCGCGCTGGGTCGAGCAGGGCGTGGCCGGCGTGCACGGCACGGTCGCGGAGCCGCTCAACAACTGCTTCCCCAGCCGCGACCTCCTCGTCTCCTACGTGGACGGCGCGACCCTGGCCGAGGCCTTCCACGGCCAGCTCCCGTTCGTGTACTGGCGCAACCTCGTGCTCGGCGACCCCATGGCCGCGCCCCACGCCCTCCGCCCCGAGCTCACCGTGGAAGGCGTCACCGAGGGCGCACGCCTCGACGGCGCCGTCACCCTCACCGTCGACGCCACCGACCCTGGCGCGCGCGGCGTGGCGTCCATCGTCGCCTACCTCGACGGCGTCGAGGTCGCGCGGGCCGACGGCGACCGCCTCGAGCACTGCCTCGCCGTCCCCGAGGGCGAAGACCATCACCTCCTCGTCGTCGCGCGCGCGGCCGAGGACCCGACCCTCGCCCGCCCCTACCAGCCCAAGGGCTGGCGCTCGCTCACCTTCGACTCGGCGGGCGGCGCGACCGAGTGCGGCGTCGACGTCGACGCCGGCCCGGTGGTCGACGGCTCGATCTCCGCCGACGCGGGAGCGTCCGCGGACGGCGGGCTGTCGGGAGCGGACGCGGGCTGCAGCTGCCGCGTCACGCCCCGGGGCCCTCGCTCCCCCATCGCGCTCCTCGCGCTCGCGGGCCTGCTCCTGCTGCGCGCTCGAGATCGGCGGCGCTGATCAAAGGCCGCAGCCGGTCTCGCCGGTCGTCTCCACACACAGGCAGGCTCCGCAGCCCGCGTCGATCATCGCCCACGCGCCGTCGCAGCACTGGTAGCTCGCCGAGCACGCGGTGTGCGCGTAGCGGCCGCCGAAGCTGTGCGTGCAGGCGGCGCCGCCGGGAGGAGGCGGCTCGGTGGGCGGGTCGCCGACGCTGATCTCCACCACGCGTCCGCGGCTCTCCAGGCCTCGGCGGTCGATCGCGCTGATGGCCCAGCGCCCTCGCCAGAGCGTGAAGGCAGGCGTGGCCGCCGGGACCAGGCGCTCGAGCTGCCAGACGCCGTCGACCTCGCGGTAGGCGGCGAAGGAGCGCAGCGCGCCGCTCGCGGTGACCGTGACGTCGGCGCCCGAGACGCTGACGGTCGGCGCGTCCACCGTGCCCGTCGCGTCCACGAGCGCAGGGCTCGCGGCGGGCCGCGCGTAGAAGTCCTCGGCCAGCATCGACGCGAAGCCCATGCGGTCCTCGTCGACGGGGTCGATGTGGTAATAGATGTTGCCCTGCGCGTCGGGCTCGGCCTGGGTCAGGGAGACCTGGGTGCGCAGCTCGTCGAGGCTCCACTCCGCGTCGCTCCCGAGCTGGGCGAGGTAGTTGCCGATGAGCAGCGTGCGCCCGTGCTCGGCCGCGCGGTCCGCCCACCACGCGAGCAGCCGGTCGTAGGCCTGTCCGCTCCGCGTCGTCGGCCAGTACAGCTGCGGCGCGACGTAGTCGATCCACCCCTCCTGCATCCAGCGCATCGGGTCGGCGAAGAGCGCGGCGACGGGGTCGAGCCCGCGGATGCCCTCGGGCATGCCCGGGCGGTAGATGCCGAAGGGAGAGATGCCGAAGCGCACGTCCGCGCGGAGCTCGGCCACGAGGTCGTGTACGGCCGCGACCATCCGGTGCACGTTGTCGCGGCGCCAGTCGTCCCGCGCGAGCGTGCCGCCCGCCGACGTGTAGGCCGCGTAGCTCGCGTCGTCGTCGAAGGTCCAGCCGGACTCGGGGTAGGGATAGAAGTAGTCGTCGAAGTGGACGCCGTCGACGTCGTAGCGCTCGAGCACGTCGCGGATCACGGCGAGGGTGTGAGCCAGCCCCGCCTCGCTCCCCGGGTCGATCCAGTGGTAGCGCCCGTAGCGTCGGACCACCTCGGGGCGCGCGTTGACGACGTGATCGGCGGCGGCGACCGAGGTGTCGGTGGTGGTCAGGGCGCGGTACGGGTTGAGCCACGCGTGCAGCTCGAGCCCCCGCGCGTGCGCGGCCTCGATGGCGAACGCGAGCGGGTCGTAGCCCGGGTCGACCCCCTGGGTCCCGGTCAGGAAGCGGCTCCAGGGCTCGTGCGGGGAGTCGTAGAAGGCGTCCGCCTCGGCGCGGATCTGGAGGAAGATCGCGTTGAGGCCGGCCGCCTGCGCCGCGTCGAGGAGGCGCTCCATCTCCGCCTGCTGGGCGGCCGCGCTGAGCCCCGTCCGGCTCGGCCAGTTGATGTTCCACACCGTCGCGATCCACGCGCCGCGGACCTCTCGCGTGTGCGCCACCACGACCGTGTCCTCGGCCGGCGGCTCCGCGTCCACGCGCGCCTGGGCGTCCTCGGCCGGGCCCGCGTCCTCCACGCGCGCGTCGAAGCCTCCGCCGGCGTCCGGGGGGTGGGGCTCCGGGCCGGCGTTGCACGACGCCAGGAGCACCAGTCCCATCAACGAGAGTCGCATCGGCGGAGTATATCCGACTCCGCGCGGGCGTATGGAGTGGCGACAGGGTGTGCCGCACGGTGCCACCCAGCGCCAAAGAGTGTCGAAGCATGAGTTAACTCACGTTACAAAGGCTTGCGACGCGCACGACGCGCACCCCGTCAAACCCTCATCGAACCTCCTGCGCGTCGGGGAAAGCCCTCCGCTGGCACAGCCACACAGCCGGTTGAGGTTTTCCGTCAGCCGTCGATCATGGCAACCATGATGGAATTGTCCCCGCTGCGCGGAGGCCTGACGCTCGGCGTCTTCTTCTTGCTCACCTCGCTCGCCCTGCCCGCCGCGGCGCAGGACATGGACGGCGACGGTGTCCCCGACAGCCGGGATGTGTGCCCGACGACCTCGATGGGTCTGAGCGTCGACGGCGCAGGGTGCGATGCCTACTGCGAAGTGGTCGACGCCACGACAGACGTGTTCCTTCGCTCGAGGCTCCTCGAGGTGGGGACCGCGGCCGCGGCGTCCTTCGGGGCCAGCACCGTCCCGCCCGCGGGCTGGCACGCCAGGGCGCCCGGAGGGCGGCTCGGCTTCGTCGCCGACCCCGACCGCACCGACTGGATGAGCTACAAGGGCGACTTCTTCGTGCCCGGGACCCCCGAAGAGGGCTTCGGCATGAGCGTGGGGGGGACGAGCTACTTCAACAGCACATTGATGAGCGAGAACGGGATCCCCGGGGGCTTCACCGGGACGCGCGCCGAGTGTCGGCCTCTCGTCTGCGGCCAGCGCGGCGGCGGCGCGGTCTTCTGGTCCGGCACCCGCGCCGGCATCGACGTCGACCACACGTACTCGGTGCTCAACGAGGGTCTCTTCATCCTGGTCGAGGTCACTCTGACCAACACCAACGTCCTGCCGCGCACCGTCACGTACTTCCGCAACGTCGACCCCGACAACATGCAGCCGGTCACGGGCGACTACGACACGCAGAACACCATCGTCAGCCAGGGAGACGGCTCCGCGACCTCGATCGCCCACGTGTCGGCGACCACCACTGGCCCGGACTCGTACCTGGCCCTGATCTCCAACGACCCCGACGCGCGCGTGAGCACGGGCGGCTTCTCGAACCGCAGCGGCAACGCCATCTGGGACTGCACCGGTCCGGGCTTCCTCTGCGCCACGGGCGCGACGCGCTTCGCCGACGAGGCGGTCAGCCTCGCGGTCCGCAAGACGATCCCGGGCGGCGGCTCGGTCACCTTCAGCTACGCCTACACCCTCGACGCGGTCGAGGTCGCCACCGCGAGCGCCTGCACCACCCCGTCGACCTGCGGCGACTCGGTGATCGAGGGCACCGAGAGCTGCGACGACGGGAACACCATGCCCGGCGACGGCTGCGATTCGAGCTGCGCGATCGAGACCGGCTACGACTGCATGGGCTCGCCTTCCATGTGCGCCCCCATCTGCGGCGACGGCATGGTCCTGATGGGCGAGGGCTGCGACGACGGGAACACGATGCCCGGCGACGGCTGCGACGCGAGCTGCGCGGTCGAGACCGGCTACGCCTGCTCCGGCATGCCCTCGATGTGCTCGGAGGTCTGCGGCGACGGCGTCGTGACCATGGGCGAGGGCTGCGATGACGGGAACACGATGCCCGGCGACGGCTGCGGCATGGGCTGCACCGTGGAGAGCGGCTACTCCTGCATGGGCTCGCCCTCGAGCTGCATGGAGGTCTGCGGCGACGGCGTCGTGACCATGAGCGAGGGCTGTGACGACTCGAACACGACGGGCGGCGACGGCTGCAGCGCCACGTGCGGCGTGGAGCCCGGCTACTCCTGCGCGGGATCGCCTTCGGCGTGCGGCGAGATCTGCGGCGACGGCCTCGTGGTCGGCGCCGAGGGCTGCGACGACGGCGGGATCCTGCCCGGTGACGGCTGCAGCGCGACCTGCACGGTCGAGCCCGGCTACGGCTGCATGGGCGCGCCTTCGATGTGCAGCCCGGTCTGCGGCGACGGGGCGATCATCGCGCCCGAGACCTGCGACGACGCCAACACGACCGGGGGCGACGGCTGCAGCGCGAGCTGCATGACCGAGCCGGGCTTCGTGTGCACCGGCGCGCCCTCGAGCTGCGCGCGCTGCGTCGACACCATGGCCGGCATGGGCACCGACCTCGGCTGCATGATGGCGTCGCCCTACTGCATCGGCAGCGGCACGAGCGCCTTCTGCGCGTCCTGCGAGGACGACACGAGCGGCGGGACCGACCTCGGCTGCGGCGCGGCGGCCCCCGTCTGCGACACCTCGGGCGCGCCCACCCACGTGTGCGTGGCCTGCGAGGACGACGCGACGGGGACCGGGGTCGACAACGGCTGCAGCGCGGCGACGCCCGTCTGCGGCACCACCATGGCCGGCGCGCCCGGCTGCTTCGAGTGCGCCATCGACGACCACTGCGGCGTCGGCACCGTCTGCGACCCGAGCGGGAGCTGCGTCCCCGGCTGCACCGACGACACCGACTGCGCCGGCACGCCGGCCACCCCCGTCTGTGATGTCTCGACCCGCATGTGCGCGGAGTGCCTCACCGCGGCCGAGTGCGCGGGCACCGAGATCTGCGGCGCGATGAACACCTGCGAGTCCATCGACACCGACGGCGACCTCGTGCCCGACGAGCGGGACGACGACGACGACAACGACGGTATCCCGGACGCGGAGGAGATCGACCCCGCGCTCCTCGGTGACAGCAACGGCAACGGCATCCTCGACTACGAGGACGCGGCCCTCGTGATGTGCACCGACGCGGGCGGCGACGGGGTGTGCGACGAGCTGCCGATGTCGATCGACTTCGACGGCGACGGCATCGCGAACCACCTCGACCTCGACGCGGACGGCGACGGAATCGCCGACCTGGTCGAGGGCGGCGGCGTGGACATGGACGGC
>SHBB01000637.1 GCA_004213565.1 Sandaracinaceae bacterium | reverse complement strand
TCTGAGCTCCGAAGAGGGAAGCCGGTGAGAAGCCGGCGCGGCCCCCGCCACTGTGACCGGGGACGGTCCAGGCCACTCAGCCACTGACGCTCGCGTCGGGAAGGCGGCCTGGATCGGAGGAACCGGCGAGTCAGGAGACCTGCCGCGCGCACGAGCTGGCGAGCCTTCACGGGGTGTGGAGGCGCTTCTGTCGCGCTCTCGCGCTCCGACTGCTCGCCCGCTCGAAACGCCTCGCGGGGAGCGGGGCAGAGGAGCAGCAGCGTGAACGTGATTCGTAGCTACGCGCCCATCGGCGCGCTGATGGTGGCCTTCGCCCTCGTGGGGTGCGACGGCGAGACCGAGATGATGGACGGCGGCCCGGACCTGACCGACGCCGGCCCCACCGACGCGGGCGATCCCGCTGACACCGGCGTCGAAGGAGACGGCGGCGTCGACGGCGGTATGGACGAGGACTCCGGCGTCGGCTGCGGCGCCAACGAGGCCGAGGTGCGCGGCGTCTGCGTCGCCACCTGCGGCGCCGACACGAGCGGCTGGGACGCGGCCCTCGACGAGAGCCTGGGCGTGGTCGGGACCTTCTGCAGCGACGCGGCCCGCTTCGGCGCGCACGCGGGTGACCCGGCGCAGGTCTTCACCCTGCGCAGCGAGGCGGTCGCCGGAGGCACGCGTTTCGATCTGGCGACGTTCGCCGCCATGGGCGCCAGCGAGCCCACGGAGAGCCCGATCGGGAGCGTCATGGCCACCCACGCGGGCGACGTGATGGCCTTCCTCGGCGGCTACCTCGCCGTGTCGCCCGACGCGAGCCGCGCGCTCTTCGGCTACACCGTCAGCGACTCCGCGTTCAGCGGTCAGGTGTTCTCGGTCGTCACCATGGACGGGGCGCACACGGACTTCGCGGCGGACGGCAACTTCGACGCGGCCTGGATGTCGGACGACACCCTGCTCGTCAACGGCATGGGCTTCGACGGCGCGGGCAGCGGCCAGGGGCTCTACGCGGCTCGCTTCGGCAGCGAGACGACCACCGCGCGCGTCGGCACGGGGCTCGGCAACTTCTCGGGCGGCGTGGCGGTGGGGCCGGACTACGTGCTCGCGGGCGGCTTCTTCGACGACGGGGGCCGCGTCTACGTGGTCGCGACGAGCGCGATCGAGGCGGCCCTCACCACGGGCGCGCCCATCGACTTCGAGGCGGTCGGCGTCCGGGTCGGCGAGGCGGAGATGCTGCCCTCGAGCTTCGACCTCATCAACGACATGATCGTC
This sequence comes from Sandaracinaceae bacterium, assembly GCA_004213565.1. Classification (GTDB taxonomy): domain Bacteria; phylum Myxococcota_A; class Polyangia; order Polyangiales; family Sandaracinaceae; genus JAVJQK01. The sequence continues at coordinate 4,589 of SHBB01000637.1, read as the reverse complement.
GTGCAGGTCCTGACCCCGAGCTTCGACCTCGACGGGCTGCGCGCGTACCCGGTCGACGCCTTCGATGCCACGAGCGGCATCACGCTCGGCGCGCCGCTGGACCTCACCTCGGGCAACCTCTTCGACGTCGCGCACGAGGCGGGCGGCGGCCGCATGTTGCTCGAGTTCGCGGACGGCCTCCTGCTCGTCGAGTAGTACCTCGCCGGCCCGGTGTTTGCGTGTGTCCTATCCTCATGACGATGCGGCACACGCTGGCACTCCTCTCCTTCCTGGCCCTCGCCGGGTGCTCCTCCTCCCACGGCGGTGACACGGAGCCCGACGGGAGCGTCCCCGAGGTGGACGGGGGCGGCGTCTGCTGCCCGATCGCCGACTTCGCGGGGTGCTCGCCCGGGGACCCGCCCCTGCCCGCGGGCGGATGGGCCGCGAGCGCGGACGCCTGCTCCGCCACGATCGCCGGCTTCGACGGCTGGCCGTTCATCCGCAGCACCGACGCGCAGGGCTGCCCGGTCCTGATCGAGGACCGCGCCGCCCCCGCCTGTGGCACGATCCCCGACCCCTGTGAGGGCCTCGGCGCGGTGGCGTGCTTCGCGAACACGGACTGCGCGCCGGTCTGGGACGATTCGTGCTGCCCGAGCTGCACCGACGGGCCTTGCGCGGACTGCACCAACCCGGACTACCAGGGCTGCGTCCCGTTCGTCACCTGCCGGAGCCCGAGCTGCGGTCAGGTGCCCGCGTGGGGCTGCTTCCCGAGCGCCCCGACCTGCGCGGACGCGGTCGTGATCGACGACGACAGCTGCAGCGTCGCCGGCTGCGTGCCCGCGGTGCCCGCCATCGACGACACCGACCCGGTGACCCCGCCCGTCTGCGTCCCGCTCACCGGCGACAGCTGCACGACGGCCTGCCGGCGCGTCGCTCCGAACTGCCCCGAGGGCACCGTGCCCGAGGGCGACGGGCTCTGCTACACGGACCGCTGCATCCCGGCCTTCGCCTGCGAGTGAGGGTTCACACGACGCGGTGACGGGCCCGTCGCCACGCGAATTGTCTGAAAACGCAGGCTCGAACGCGGGTGCTCGTCAATTGCGCTTACCTTGACGGTTCATGGCGCTGGAAATAGCGTCCCCCGGCCGCGCCCTCCTCGGCGCGCGTGGGAGAGCCGCGTTGTCGTTCCAGAAGCTGTATCTCGGCGTCGCCCTCGCGGCGCTCACCCTGGCCGCCTGCGATGGCCCGGCGCCTCCGATGCTCCGCGGCCCCGACGGTGGCGTGCTCACCTTCGACGCGGCGATGATCGACGTGGAGCCCGCCGACGCGCGCGCTCCGTCCAGCGACTCCGGCGTGACGACGCCGCGCGACTCCGGCGTGCGCCCCTCCGAGCCCCGCTGCAACGGCGTCCCGATCGGCTGCTACGGCCGGGCCACGCAGACTAGCTGCTCCCAGGTCGACGGCTGTCGCTGGGACGAGGACTGCTCTGGCGTCGCGAGGAGCTGCTACTCGCGGTACAGCAGCTACTCCTGCAGCCGCCAGGACGGCTGCTACTGGAGCACCTACAGCGACGACTGCTCCGGCTCCGCGCGCTCCTGCAGCTCCTACTCGAGCAGCTCCTCCTGCACGGGGCAGGAAGGCTGCCGCTGGGACGGGGACTGCCTCGGCGTGGCCAGGAGCTGCAGCGGGTACTTCTCTTCTTACGCCTGCAACAGCCAGCCGGGGTGCTCGTGGTACTGAAGCGCAACTTCCTCTGGGCGCTCGCCGCGGCGAGCCTCCTCCTCGTGGCCTGTGAAGGCGATCGGCCGATGGGCGGCGACGGCGGCGCCATGGCCGAGTTCACGGAGGCCTGCGGCGTCAGCGGAGACTGCCTCAGCGGGCTCTGCCTCGAGATCGCGGCGGACCGGGCGTTCTGCACCCGGGGCTGCGCCACGGACGCGGACTGCCCCGACAGCGGCAACTGGGGCTGCGTGCAGCCCGACCGGTTCGGCGCGCGCGTGTGCGGCTGCGTCCCCGACGCCACCGAGGAGATCTGCGGCGACGGGCTCGACAACGACTGCGACGGCGCGACCGATGACTGCCGGATCTGCGACGGGGTCGCGGTCCCGATGGACGACGTCCGTCACTGCGGCGGGTGCGACATCGCCTGCCCGTCAGGCGCGCTCTGCGAGGCGGGGAGCTGCGTGTGCCCGGCCGAGGAGATCCAGTGCGGCGCGCGCTGCGTCGACACCGGGTACGACGAGAACCACTGCGGCGGTTGCGGAACCGCCTGCGCGTTCGACGTGCCCTGCATCGAGGGGCTCTGCGGCTGCGACGACGGCGAGATGCCGTGCGACGACGTCTGCGTGGACGTCACCTCCGACGCGCTGAACTGCGGCGGGTGCGGCGTCACCTGCGAGAGCGACGAGGTCTGCGACGGAGGCGCCTGCGTCTGCCCCGACGGCGGCGAGCGCTGCGATGGCGTGTGCGTCAGCACCGACGACGACGAGGCCCACTGCGGGTTCTGCGGCAACGCGTGCGTGACCGGGCAGCGGTGTGACCGCGGCGCGTGCACGTGCGCGGGCGGGGGCGCGCTCTGCGGCGACTCGTGCGTGGACCTCGACGTCAGCCGGCTGAACTGCGGCGGCTGTGGGCAGGAGTGCCCGGTCGGCGTGGCCTGCGTCGACGGCGCGTGCGATTGCCCGGGCGGCGGGCCGGTGTGCGACGGCGCCTGCCGCAACACCACCAGCGATCCGCTGAACTGCGGGGGCTGCGGGGTCCGGTGCGCGTCGGGCCAGGTGTGTCGCAGCGGCGCGTGCGCGTGCCCGGGTGACGAGATGTATTGCAGCGCGGGCTGCACCGACACCGACACCGACATCCGGAACTGCGGCCGCTGCGGGACGGGCTGCGCCGGCGGGCGGAGCTGCGTCGAGGGCGTGTGCGAGTGCCCGACCGGACAGATCTCCTGCGGCGGGCGCTGCACCGACGTCGAGGGCAACCGCTACAACTGCGGCGGCTGCGGGGTGGTCTGCCCCTCGGCGCAGTCGTGCATCTCGGGCGCGTGTGAGTGCCCCGGCGGCGGCTCGCTCTGCGGGTCGAGCTGCCGCGTCCTGTCCAGCGACTTCAACAACTGCGGCTCCTGCGGCAACCGCTGCCCGTGGGGCTCGTCGTGCGTGAGCGGCACCTGCGCGTGCCCGTCGGGGCAGACCGTGTGCGGCGATCGCTGCGTGGATCTCTCCTCGAGCACGGCCAGCTGCGGGAGCTGCGGCAACGCCTGCGCGACGGGGCAGAGCTGCAACGGCGGCACCTGTGAGTGCCCCGCGGGCCAGGTCGTTTGTGATGGCCGCTGCGTGGATCTCTCCTCGAGCACGGCCCACTGCGGCGCGTGCGGCACCACCTGCGCCGTCGGCGCGGTCTGCACCGCGGGCACCTGCGGGTGTCCGGGCGGCGGCGTCGTCTGCGGGGGGCGCTGCGTCACCACGCAGGACGACGAGCTGAACTGCGGCGCGTGCGGCACCACCTGCGCCACCGGCGCGACCTGCCTGAGCGGCACGTGCACGTGCCCTGGCGGCGGCAGCGTCTGCGGCGGCCGGTGCACCTCGACCCAGGACGACGAGCTGAACTGCGGCACGTGCGGCACCACCTGCGCCACCGGCGCGACGTGCCTCAGCGGCGCCTGCTACTGCCCCGGCGCCCAGACCGTCTGCGGCGGCGCGTGCACCGATCTCCAGTCGGACGAGGGCAACTGCGGCGCCTGCGGCACCTCGTGCGCGACCGGCGCGACCTGCGTCAGCGGCACCTGCGCCTGCCCGGGCGGCTCCGAGGTGTGCGACGGCGCGTGCACCTACACCACGAGCGACGAGCGCCACTGCGGCAGCTGCGGCACCGCGTGCGCGACCGGGGCGACGTGTCTGAGCGGGACCTGCACCTGCCCGGGCGGCGCCACCGTCTGCGGCGGCGCCTGCATCGACGTCGAGGACGACGAGATGAACTGCGGCGCCTGCGGCACGACGTGCTCACTGGTCTGCGCGGGCGGGAGCTGCGCGACGGCGGGCTCGCTCGGCCTCGGCGCCGAGGCCTCCTGCGCCGTCATGTCGAACGGGCGACTCTACTGCTGGGGCTACAACCGATATGGCCTCGGCGCGGGCTCCACGCCGACCCGTCGTGACACGCCCACCCAGGTCTCGGACTTCGACACCAACGGCCTGACCCACTGCTGGGTCGAGAGCGACGGCACGCTCGGTTGCTGGGGCTACAACTACTACTACGGGGCGGGCGACGGAACGCGCACGAACCGCTACGCGCCCGTCGTGTTGACGGGCGTCACCACGGCCACGCAGGTCACCGTGGGGGGGACGGCGAGCTGCGCCCGGCTCTCGGACGGCAGCGTCGAGTGCTGGGGCCAGGGCTACGCTGCGGGCACCACGGGCAGCTACGTGACGACGCCGACCCCGATCTCCGGGCTCGCCGGAGTGGCGGAGGTGCGGAGCGGCCACAACCACAGCTGCGCGCGACTCACGGACGGCACGGTTCGCTGCTGGGGCAACAACACGTACGGCCAGCTCGGGGACGGCACGATGACCAGCACCACGACCCCGGTCGCAGTGACGGGCATCACGGACGCGGTGCAG
>SHBB01000636.1 GCA_004213565.1 Sandaracinaceae bacterium | reverse complement strand
TGGGGGGATCGGGTCGCCACCGACCGGCTGGCCGTCCCCGACTCGGAGCTCGACTCGTTCTACGGGCGAGGACCGTCGCGCCTCTCCCTCGGGTCGACCGTGATCCTCCCCTCATCCGAACGATAGGCGCGCCCGATCACCAGCCCTTCGGGAGCGCCGCCACCGCGCCGCACTCACACCAGAGGTGCTGCGGAGCGTCGGTCACGTCGCTCTGCGCGTGCTTCGGCAGCGTCGCCATGACTGCGCGAGCGACCGTCGAGCGCTCGGCGACGGCGAGGGAGCCGCTCCAGGCCAGCAGCCCGGCGAACAGGAGCGCGAGACACGCCCAGGTCGGCGCGCCGCCTCCCTCGAGACGCGTCACCCTGCGGCCCCGTCCCCGCGAGCGCCCACGAGCCGTTTGGCCGAGGAGAGCGAGCGCTCGAGCAGCGGCCGCCGGACCTGCAGACGCTTCACCTCGTCCCACTCCGTGATGAGCTCCCCGCCGGCCCGCTCGCGGCGCTCCTCCTGGCGGTGGAGGAGCTCGGCGCACGCGTGGTCGACGTAGGCGAGCCCGCCGATGTGCACGTGCACCTCCGCGTCCTCCGGGATGGCCTCGAGCGCCTCGGCCAGCTTCGGCAGCTGCACGAACGTCGCCGCGCCGTGCACGTCCACGTCCCAGCGGTCGCCCTCTCGCGTCACGTCCACCTCGATGTGGCTGAACGTGTAGAGCAGCTTGAGGAGCGAGATGGCGAGGCCGACCAGGATGCCCGTGAGCAGCCCGGTCACGAAGATGGCGAGCACCGTGGCGAGGAAGACCCACACCTCCCCGTGACCCGCGCGGTGGAGCTCGAGCGCCTTCTTGGGCGCGAGCAGCTTGCCGCCGACGTAGACCAGCACCCCCGCGAGCACCGCGACCGGGATGAGGCCGAGCACCGCGGGGGCGAGCGCCACCATGCCGAGCAGGAGCCCACCGTGAATGATGGCCGAGCGGCGCGTCGTGGCGCCGGCCTGGATGTTGGCCGCGCTCCGGACGATCACGCCCGTGACCGGCAGCGCGCCGACCGCCCCCGCCACCATGTTGCCGAGCCCGAGCGCGAACAGCTCCTTGTCGTAGGAGGTCGGCGGGCCGTCGTGCAGCTGGTCGGTCGCGTTGGCGCACAGCAGCGCCTCCGCGGCCGCGATGAGGCCGAGCGCGAGCGCGGCGCCCACGAACCCGAGGTCGGTGAAGAGCGAGAGGTCCGACAGCGACGGCACGTTCAGGGCCGAGCTGAGGGACGCGGGCAGCTCCACGCGCGCGACCGACACCTGGGTGATGGCGGCGATCCCGGTGGCGAGCCCGACGGCGACCAGCGGGCCGGGGATCATCGCGAGCCGCTTCGGCTTGAAGCGGTCCCAGAGGAAGAGCGCGACGATGGTGCCCAGGCCCAGCGCGGCCGCCCACGCTCCGCTCTCCGTCCCCAGCTGCGCGGCCCAGGCCGCGGGCAGCGCGAGGAGCGACGCGACCCCGCCGCTCGGGGGCGTGGCCCCGACCATCACGTGGAGCTGGCTCGTGGCGATGAGCGTGCCGATGCCCGCGAGCATGCCGCCGATGAGCGCGGGGGAGACGGCGCGGAACCAGCGGCCGAGCTTGAAGCCCGCCGCCGCCAGCTGCACCACCCCGGAGAGCAAGACCGCCCAGCCGAGCGCCGCGAGGCCCCAGCCGTCGACGATGGCCCAGACCGAGACGATGAGCCCCGCCGCGGGCCCGCTCACCTGCAGCGGCGAGCCGGCGAACGCGCCGACCACGATCCCGCCGATGATGCCGCTGACGATCCCGAGCGCTGGTGGCGCGCCGGAGGCGATGGCGACGCCCAGGCACAGCGGCAAGGCGACGAGGAAGACCACCAGCGAGGCGCCGATATCGCGGAGGAGCGGGTTACTCACCCATTCGGATTAGGGGTACCACCTCATGAGTACCAATCGATAAACGCCAACTATGACATAGAGAATCTCTAATCCAGAGATGGGCGTCTCAGGTTGGGAACAGGCGCGTCTTGGCCGCCTCGCTGATGAGCCGGGCCGCCGGGTGCGTGATGCGGCGCTCCACCGTGATGGCGTAGAAGCGCTCGACCACGCGGTGGGTGCGGCCCACGGGGCGGACCCGGTAGCGGTCGCAGATCTCGTCCTCGATGGCGGCCGGACCGGGGAAGATGCCCACGCCCTCGCTGCCGAACGCCTTGAGGAGCGCGCTGTCCTCGAACTCCGCGACGATCCGCGGGTGGATGTCTTCGTCCTGGAACCAGTGGTCCAGGTCTCGCCTGAGGAGCGTGTTCTCGGTGGGCAGGAGCAGTGGCGCCGCGTCGAGCGAGTGAGGGAACCCGGAGCGGTAGCGACGGGCCATGGGCGCCTTGGCGAAGAAGCTCACGTCGCTCTCGCCGAGCAGGTGATTGAACGCCCGGACGCTCGCCTGCCGCGCGATGGGCGCCTCCGCGAGCACGATGTCGAGATCGTGGATGGACAGCTCCGCCAGCAGCCGCTCGGTCTTGTCCTCCCGGCACACGATCCGCGGCGCGCTCTCGTGCGACAGGGCCGGCTCGAGGAGGCGGTGCAGGATCAGCTTCGGGATCAGATCGCTCACCCCGACCGTGAGCTTCTCCGGCGCGCGCTCGAGGCGCCCCGCGAACACGTCTTGCATCTCTTGGCCGAGCGTGAAGATGTCGTTGGCGTAGCGGAAGGCGACCTTGCCCATCTCGGTCAGCTCGAGGCTGCGCCCCGCGCGACGGAGCAGCGGCTCGCCGAGCTGCTCCTCGAGCCGCTTGACCTGCGCGCTGACCGTCGGCTGCGACAAGCGCAGGCTCTCCGCCGCCGCCGTCACCGAGCCCTCCTTGGCGACCATCCAGAAGTAGAGCAGGTGGTGATAGTTGAGCCACTCCATGCGCGCTCGTGACTCTAGCAGTCCGGGAGCTCAGCGGAACACGCTGAAGTCTCGCCGCACGCGGCTGAGGCGGAGGTGGTCGAGCGCGCCGCCGAGGAAGGGCGCGATCTGTCGGTCCGCGGTGCCAGCCGGGGAGTAGCCGTTGTTGATCCCGACCCACCAGTCGAGCTCCGCGCCCGCTCCGTCGAGCCCCGCCTCGTTGACGCCCGAGCCACACGGGATGAGGCGCTCGCCCGCGTCCGGGTCGAGCACGCGCGCCTCTCCGGCCTCGTCGACCACCGCGCCGTCGAGCCAGGCCTCGAACCCGCCCGGGCCCCAGTTGACCCCCACGTGATGCCAGACGTCGGGCGCGACGCCGACCGCGCTGCAACGGACGTGGCCGCCCGCGTCGTTCTGGATGCGCACGAAGAGGGCCCGGTCGAGCGTGAGCTGCACGCTGAGCTGGCCGGGCGGGCTGGCCCCCTCGTGGTCGCGCGTGATGAGCGCCTTGTCGGCGCCTTCATCCGCGGGGAAGCGGAACCAGAAGTCGAGCGAGCCCTCCGCCAGCGCGTAGCGCGGGTCGGCGGGGATCCGGAGCCGAGGGTCGCCCACGTCGGGGAAGCGGAGCCCCTCGCCGCATCGCTCCGCGCCGACGTCGAAGACGAAGTCGGCCGCGCTCGGCGACGGGATCATCGCCGCGCCGGAGACGCGGTCGACGAGGCCGCCTTCGTCGAAGTCCCACAGCGCGACCACGTCCGGGTCGGCGACGGTGCAGAGCGGCTCGGCGCCCGGCCGCGCGCGGCAGCCCGAGTCCGGATCGCAGTACTCGTCCGCAGCGCACTCACCGGGGAAAGCAAAGCAACCCCCACTGACGCACGCCGCGCTCGCGCACGCGCCCGGCGCCGCGCAGTCCGCGTCCGCTGTGCACTCCGCCTCGGCGGGGCAGGCGGCGTCCTCCGCCGAGCACTCGGGGTCGACGCAGCGCGCGCCGAGGCAGGCGCCGACCCCGGGATCGTCGCAGGTGACCCCTGCGCAGTCGCGCGTGATCAGCACGGTGACCGCGTTGGCGGCCGAGCGCAGCGACACCACCGTGAGCTGCCGGGCGACCTCCGCCCCGTCGGGGCCGAGCACCTCGGTCTCGAGCGTCGCGACGGCGCCGGCCGGGAGGTCCGTCAGCTCCGCGACCCGCGCCCCCGTCGCGTACGTGTCCCCGGCCTCCACGCGCGCGCTATCGGTCGCGACCTCCATGCCGTCGACGAGGAGGCGGGTCCGCACCGTCGTCATCTCGATCTCGGGGACCAGGTCGGTCCGCAGGTCGACCGCCAGGAGCGCGCGGCTGCTGCACGCGGAGAGCAGCAACACGAGGACGTAGCCGATGCCCGCGCTCCGCATACCCGTCGAGCATACGGCATGGCGGCTCGCGAGAGGTCGTGATCGCGCCAGGGCGCGGCTCGAGAAGCTCGTGGCGGACGAGGGAGAATCTGGCGCCGTCGTAGCCGACGGCGACCAAGCCCTCGACCTACGCGCAGGAGGTGATGAGGCTGCTCCACTCGTCTAGCGGGCCACCGCACTTCGGGGTATCGTGCGGCCGTGAGTTCTTCCGCCAAGAAGCTGCTAGACGAGGCTCTCACGCTCCCCGAAGCTGACCGGCGACGGCTGGCCGAGGCCTTGTTGGACAGCGTCCCGCGGCGCGACGCGGCCTCTACCCGTCGCGCATGGGTCCAGGAAGCCCGGCGGCGGGCCGAAGCGGACCAGGGAGAGTCTGTCGACCTCGATAATGCGTTCGCGGACTTGAGGGCGCAGCTCCGTTCTTCGAGCTCGCGTTGACGCGGCTGCGGCGCATTCGCCACGAGGCGATGATCGAGATCGCCGACGCCGCCCAGTGGTCCCAGTGGTACGAGGAACAGCGCCCTGGCCTGGGTGCCGAGCTACTGGACGAGCTGGAGAGCACGATCCGGGAGGCTCTCGAGCACCTGGAAACCAGCGCTGTCGTCACCGAGACCGGCGCCGGGGAGCCCATCTACCGCTTCCGTCTCGCCCGCTTCTCGCGCTACGCGGTCTACATTCGCGTCTCGGGATCGGAGGCGCTGGTCTTGGCCTTCGAGCACTCGAGCCGTGAACCCGGCTACTGGAAGGACCGCGCCGACTGAGACCTGAGGAGGGCCTCAGCGGGGCCGCCGCCCCACCGGCCGGCCCCCGACCTCGAGCGTTTGCGGACTTGGGTTCGTTGCCCCAGGCGGCGTAGGAGCTGGAGGTCTCGACGGTCTGGTCGGACTGGCCGCAGGCCTTGCATCCTCGGAACACGCCGCCGGACGCCGCGCTTTGTTGGCGCTCGCGACGGAGCATCGTCTGCTCGTCAGTGAGGTGTGCGACTACGAGCTGCGCCGCGAGCTGATTCCGATCGGGGCAAGCACGTCACTACGTCGCCTGGACGAGGTCTCCCGAGAGCTCGTGTACGTTCCGGTAACGACGACCCATTGGAGGGCCGCAGCTGGGTTGTGGGCCGCGCTTCGCAACCAGGGTCGACCTGGCGCTCCGCCAGCCTCCCTGGACGGAGACGTTCTCTTGGCCGCGCAGGCTCGGTCGGAGGATGCAGCCATCGTGACGGCGAACCCAGGTCACTTCCGCGACCTCTGCGACGTGCTCACCCTCGCTGAGCTTCATCCGAACCTCTGATCCCCCTTCCCGCCGGCGGGCGGCGCATTCGCCACGAGCCGTTGGTCGAGATCGCACCTGAGGAGCCGCAGGCGGAAGCGCCGACGCGCCTGGAGCGCCCTCCCGGCCGGCGTCCGCCACCCCTTCGCCCGCCACCCCCGCCGATCGGCGGCTGTAAGTGCGCGAGATCACATACTGGATGATCCGGAACGGGGCTTGCGGAGTCCGCCGGCGTGCCCGTCAGCGCCGAGAGAGGGAAGTCGTGAGCCCGCCGTCGATCCACGCGGCGGCGACGTACGGGGTGACCGTGCGGTGCGCGTTCC
>SHBB01000635.1 GCA_004213565.1 Sandaracinaceae bacterium | reverse complement strand
GACGATCTCGAGGGCAACCCGATGGCGCTGCTCCCGGTGTTCGGGATCCACGGCACCATCCAGGGCGGTGGCAACGCGCTGGTCAGCACCGACTCGATCGGCGGCATCGAGCGCGTGCTGGAGGAGAGCTTCGACTCCGAGGTGCTCGTGATGCACCTGCAGGGCGCGGCGGGTGACGTCTCGCCGGCGGGGACCGGGGCCATCGACTGCGAGGGCGAGCAGGTCTGCGCCGACTTCGCGCGGCAGGAGACGGTGGGCGTCTACGCGCTCGACGAGATCCGCGCGGCCTGGGAGGAGGCGGGCGTGGAGATGCGGACCGAGCTGCCGCTCGAGATGGTCACGCGCCAGGTCCCGCTGGGCCCCGACTGGACGAACTTCTCGATCCGCGACGGGGCCCTCGAGTACGCCCCGTGGGATGGGCGCACGGACGCCGACGGAATCGTGTTCGACGAGGAAGGCGAGCTGGTCTCCCCGATCGACGAGTTCAACGCGCCCTACGGCGCGGCGCTCTGCGGCGGCGGGGACATCGGCCTGCGGCTGCCCCGCTCGGCGCTGCCGGGGACCGACTCGCTCGAAGATCTCAGCTACCACACCTGCAACCGCATCGAGCTGATCGATCGGATCATCGAGGTCACCGTCGACGTGGAGCTCGACGATCCGCCGATCTGCGACACCACGCAGACCACCGTCAGCGCGCTCCGGATCGGCGACTGGATGCTGGGCACGCTGCCGGGCGAGCCGACCACCCTCCTCGTCAACCATCTGCGCACGCTGTCTCCGACCGCGCCCGAGCAAACGATCATCGTCGGCTACGCGCAGGATCACGGCGGCTACCTGCTGCGCCCCGAGGACTGGATCAGCAACGGCTACGAGCCGAGCATCACGTTCTGGGGCCCGCTCGAGGGCGAGTACGTGGCCGAGCAGACGGCGGCGATGATGGCGATGGCGGCCACGGACGACCGCGAGGACGCGGCGGGCGGAGGCGTCGACCGCGTCTCGACCCCGACCGTGGTGGACGAGATCACGCCCGACACCACGAGCGCCGAGACCGGCAGCGTGCCGAGCGCGTTGCCCGCGTATCTCTTCACGCGGCTCCTCCGAGACCCCGTCAGCCCGCAGCCCGCCACCCAGGTGGAGCGGCTCCGGAGCGTCTACTTCACGTTCATCGGTGATGACCCGATCCGCGGCACCCCCCGCGTCTTCCTCCAGCGTGAGGTCGGGGGCGCGTACGAGGACGTGCTCCGCCGGAGCGGGCGCCCCGTGGTGGACGGCGACCTCATCCTCACCTGGACGCCGGACCCGCTGATGCGCGAGGCGGGCGTCGAGCGCACCCATTACTACACGGTGGAGTTCCAGGCGGCGGCGCCGATGGGCATGCCGGGGCTCGAGGGCATCGCGGATCGGCGCGGCCTCCCGGCGGGCAACTACCGCTTCCGCGTCGAGGGGCCGGGCTTCGAGCTGACCAGCGACGCGTTCGAGGTCGTGCCGGCCACGCTCACCGAGACGCACGAGGCGGCCGGCGCGGATCTCCGCGTCACCGTGGGCGTCGAGAGCGGCGACGGCTACCGGCTGCTGGACCTGACGGCGCGCAGCAACCGCTTCGTCCCGATCCGGGAAGAGGAGGTCGTCGTCACCGTCGAGCCGCCCATCGGGCTGGCGCGCATGGAGACGCTCACCACCGGCGCCGACGGCACCCTCACCATCACCGACGCCGCCACGGCGCGCGTCACGGTCACCGACCGCTTCGGCAACACGGTCGAGATCACGCCCTGACCCGGACCACGCTCGTGGGGACGGGGCGCCTCTCCTCGCGCGCGGGGCTGTCTCGATAGGGCGAGAACCCGCGAACCGGGCGCACTCCGTCGGGGGTGCGCTCGAGCACCCGGCGCTGCAGCAGCCGATACAGCGCCAGCGCGTCCGTGGGATCGCGCTCCCACTTGCGCACCCGCGCGCGGCCGAGCTGTCCCTGCGCGGCGGCTCTCCGCCACCGCGCCTCCGCCTTCGCGACGGCCGCCTGGCTTCGCGCAGGATCGACGATGAAGGGGCCCTCGTTCCGCAGGCCGACGTACTCGGCGAGGAACGCGAAGTCGACGTAGCGGAGCGGTCGGACCGGCGGCAGCGCGGCGCGGCGGACCACGCCTCCCGAGGCGAGAACCTGGCGGAGGAGCGAGCCGGCGAGGGCGTGGTTGTGGGCGTACCAGCGGTCTCGCGTCAGGTCGCGCTCGAGGCGCGCCAGCCCCCAGACGAGGAGGGCGGCCGCGAGCGGCCCGACGACGAGCAGGCTCTCGAGGCCGAGGTATCGGGCGGACGCGAGGGGGGCGGCGACGAGCCCGGAGAAGGCCACCAGCGCACCGAGGACCTCCAGGACGCGCGGCGTGGACGGGCGTGGGCACGCTCCATCGACGCGCCGGTCGATCTCCCGTCGATCGACCTCCACCGCCGCCATCCGCTCCTCCACCGCGCGCTCGAGGTCGTTCACCTCCGTGCAACACACGGGCGAACGAGAGATTGCGGGAGAGTCGCTACTCCTCGTCCGCTTTGCGCTTGCCGAGGAGCTTGTCGTAGAGGACCGGGCCGAGGGAGTCGACCATCATCTTCTCGACCGTGTTGGCGATCTTGTCCCGCTCGGCCTCGGACTCGTAGACGAAGCCGATGCCCATGCCGGGCTCCTGCTCTTCGTTCGCGTCGTCCTCGTAGACGATCCACTGGACCTTGCCCTTGATCGCCAGGGGCGCCTCCAGGGTCGGGACCTGCAGCTGGAACATGAACTCCGTCCCGATGGACAGCGGGTTCTTGGTCCGGATGAACGTCCCCCCACGGCTGATGTTCTTCGTGTAATCCGCGAAGAACGAATTCAGCCGCTTGTACTCGACCTTCAACGCGATCGGCACGCGGGGGTGATTCCTCCGGTCAGATTCTTCCGACACGCCGGCACGATACGCCGGGCGACGGTCGGGTGGCAAAACTCCGATCCAAGGGCGGGGTGGGGGCCGAGGTCACAGCCCGGATGGAGGCCTCCACCCTCACCCCCTGCTCACCCCGCCTGACACGGTTCGGAGGCCTTGGTACGCTCGCGCCTTCTCGCGAACCCTCCATCTTCTTCATGACCGAGCGAAGCGAAGCGGAGCTCCTCGAGGCGGCCCAGGGCGGCGACCGTCGGGCGTTCAGCCGTCTGGTGCGCAAGCACCAGCGAAGGGTCTACGCGTGCGCGGTCCAGATGCTCGGCGACGGCGGGGACGCGGACGACGCGGTGCAGGAGACCTTCATGCGGGCCTGGCGCGCCATCGCCCGCTTCGACGGGCGCAGCCAGCTCTCGACCTGGCTCTACCGGGTCTGCGTGAACGTCTGCCTCAACCACATCCGCAAGCGAAAGCGCCACGACGCGGCGGACATCGCCGATCCGCGCATGCCGGAGCCGAAGGCCGATCCCACCCAGGGCAGCTCCGACCCGGCGCGCGCGCTCGAGGCGCGGCAGCTCCAGGGGCGCATCGCCGAGGCGCTCGACGGGCTGAGCGAGTCGCTCCGTACGACGGTGATCATGGTGCTCGTGCACGGCATGCCCCAGAAGGAGGCGGCGGAGGTGCTCGGCTGCTCGGAGGGCACGATCGCCTGGCGCATTCACGAGGCGCGCCGCCGCCTGCGATTGGCGCTGGCGTCCGAAGAGGATCAAACCGAAGGCGAAGAAGGGAGACGCGCGTCGTGAACGAAGAGCTGCAGCGCCGGATCTCGGACGCGCTCGACGCCCCTGGGGGCCTCGAGGCGGACGAGGATCTGCGCGCGCTCCTCGAGGGCGACGCGGACGCCGCCGGCTACGCGGCCGATCTTCAGTCCATCGACGGAGCGCTCGGCGCGCTCGGAGAGGGCTTCCGCGAGCCGGACTGGGATGCGCTCGCAGACCGCATCGACGCGCAGATCGAGGCGGAGAGCGACGGGCAGGACGCCCTGGAGCCCCTCGACGTGACCGCGCCGCCGACCCTCTCGGACGACCTGTCCGAGGAGGAGGCCCACGCGGCCGCGGCGGTCGTCACTCCGGAGGCCGCTGCGCACGCCCCGCACGCTCCTGCGCACGCTGCCCGGCGCGCGGCTTCGCCCGGCGTGGAGTCCGCCGCGCCCGTGGTCGACCTGGCCGCGCGCCGCCGCCGGCGGACGCTCTTCGCCGCCGCGGGTGGCCTCGCCGCCGCCGCCGCCGTGGCGCTCGGGGTCACCGCCGGGCTCTCGACGATGCAGAGCGAGGCGCCCGTCGCGATGGGCCCCGCGGCAACCGAGACCATGGCCAGCGCCGACGAGGCGGCCGAAGAAGCGCCGGCCGAGCCACGGTGGCAGGGGCCCAGCCCGGCGTCTCCCGCGGCGGAGATGGAGTCCGATCTCGGCGCGGCCGCGGTGGCGGAGCCAGCCCTGGCGGAGATGGACCGCTACGAGGCGGAGCCCGAGGAGCCGACCGCGTCGCCCACGCCGGATCCGGACCCGTCGCCGCCCCCCATGGGCCGTCGCGCGGCACGGTCCCGCGGTGCGGGGATGCAGGACTCGTTCGCGGGCGTCGGCGCGAGCGGGGGTGGCGGCGGGTCCGGGGGGGCGCGGACCGCGAGCGGGAGCGGCGCCAGCGCGCCCTCGCGCGCTGAGCCCTCGCCCACCGAGCCCTCGCGCAGGGAGATCGTCAACGCGCTCCAACGCGTCGAGCCCGCCGTGCAGCGCTGCATCGCGGATCGTCGTGAGGTGGCGCGCGTGATCGTGGTCGTCGAGCCCAGCGGACAGGTGAGCGACGTCCAGGTCTCCGCGCCCCACGCCGGCACGCCCGCGGAGGCCTGCATCGTGCGCGCGGTGCAGGGCGCCCGGTTGCCCGCGAGCGGGGCCGGGTATCGGGCCGCCCACCCCTTTCGCCCCGCCCCCGTCGCCGGGGGCACGCTGAGCCGCCCGCCAGCCTCCGCGCGCCGCGCCCGTGAGGCTGCCCCGCAGCTGCCGGCCCGCGCCGAACGCCGTTGAAAGAGGGGGCCGGGCTCGGCGCGTCGGGCTGATATCCTCCGTGCCCGTGTCGGCCCCGATCCCGTTCGGCCCATACGAGCTCCTCGAGCGCATCGCCGAGGGGGGCATGGCCGAGGTCTGGCGTGCGCGCTCGCGCGGCGTCGCGGGGTTCGAGAAGACCGTCGTCATCAAGCGCGTCCTGCCCACGCTGCTCGAGCGCCCCGGGTTCGCGGAGCTGCTCGTGCGCGAGGCCAAGATCGCGTCGCGGCTGAGCCACCCCAACATCATCCAGATCTTCGACCTCGGGGAAGAGGAGGGCGGCTACTTCATCGCGATGGAGTACCTGCGCGGCCGTGATCTCGCCGCCGCGCTGAGCTACCGCGCCGCGGGGGAGCCGCCCCTCGGGCTGGCGCTGCGGCTCTGGATCGGCGCGGAGGTCGCCAAGGCGCTCGACTACGCGCACCGCGCGCAGGGCGACGACGGCAAGCCGCTCCAGATCGTGCACCGCGACGTCAGCCCACAAAACGTCTTGCTCGGATACGAAGGCGAGGTGAAGGTCGCCGACTTCGGGATCGCGCGCGCCGACGAGCCCGGGCTGGGTCGCGGGGAGGACCCCAAGATCCTCCGGGGCAAGTACGCGTACATGTCGCCCGAGCAGGCGCGCGGGGAGCGGCTCGACCGGCGCAGTGATCTGTTCAGCTTCGGCGTGCTCCTCTACGAGCTCGCCACGCGTCGCCGCATGTTCCGCGGCCGCTCCTCCGACGAGACGCTCCGCCTCGTTCGGCGCGGCGAGCTGCCCGACTTCCGCAAGCACCTGCCGCTGCCCGACCTCGAGCCCATCCTGCAGCGCGCGCTCGAGGTGAACGCCGCCGATCGCTTCGCCTCGGCCGGCGAGA
>SHBB01000634.1 GCA_004213565.1 Sandaracinaceae bacterium | reverse complement strand
ACCGGGCCGCGGTGGAGCGACACGTCGGCCACGGCGCGCGCATGCTGGTCCGGGGCGCGCTCGGCGACCAAGCGCACCTCGAGGAGGAGGCGCTCGAGCGCTTCCGCGCCGCCTACGACGACGCGCTCGTCGTGCACACGCGCGCGTTCGAGGGGGTGCACGCGCTGCTCGACACGCTCGCGGCGCGCTCGACCCCGACCGCGGTCCTCTCCAACAAGCCGCACCCGATGACCCGACGCGTGGTCGAGGCCCTCTTCGGTCACCACCCGTTCGTGGAGGTGCTCGGCCAGCGCCCCTCGGTGCGACGCAAGCCGGACCCGGCGGCCGCCCTCGAGCTGGCGGAGCGGCTCGCCCTCCCCCCGGCCGAGATCCTCTTCGTGGGAGACACGCGCGTGGACCTCCGCACGGCGCACGCGGCGGGCATGGTGGCGGTGGGCGTGAGGTGGGGCATGCGGCGGCCGGCGGAGCTCGCCGGGGCGGACCACCTCGTGAGCCACCCGGAGGACATCTTGGCCCTCCTCGGGGGCGGAGCTTGACTTTGTCACACGGCGTATCACGCTGTGTGACATGGAATCGCGATGGATCACGACGCGCGGCACCGAGCTGCACTGGCGGGAGCACGGGCGGGGCCGGCCGATGGTCTTTCTCCACGGCATGGCCGACTCGCACCTGAGCTGGCTTCCGCTCGCGCGCGCGTTCCCGCGGCGCCGGCTGCTGCTCGTCGATCTCCCGGGGCACGGGCTGAGCGGCCGCCCCGAGGCGGCCTACACCCCGGAGTGGTACGGCGACGTGCTGGGCGACTGGTGGGACGGGCTGGGCCTCGAGGACGTCGACCTCGTGGGCCACTCGTTCGGCGGCGCGCTCGCGCAGCTCCTCTTGCTGTCGCGCGGCGAGCGGGTGTCGACGATGACCTTGATCGCGCCCGGCGGGCACGGCCCCGAGGCGGGCCTGGCCCTCAAGCTGTTGACGCTCCCGGGGGCCGATCGCGTGATCCAGCCTTTCCTCGGCTTCGGCATGCGCCTCTTCCACACCACGATGCCGAGCACGCCGCTCAGCCGCGCCGAGGCGGCGCACGCGGGGTGGCTCGCGAGCAAGCCGGGCAGCGCCCGCGCGCTGGTGCACACCGCGAGGGCGGTCATCGATCTCGGCGGGCAGACGCGCATGATCGCGGAGCGCGCGCACGAGCTCGAGAGCTTGCCTCCCACCGCGATGCTCTGGGGCGACGCCGACCCCATCTTGCCGGTGACGCAGGCGCACGGGGCCTCGCGCTGGCTCGATGGACTGGCGCTCCGGCTCTACCCCGGCGTGGGCCACTTCCCGCAGCTCGAGCGCACCCGCGAGGTCGCGCGGGACCTCGAGGCGCACACGAGCTCGCGCCAGCGCGTCCGGGTCGCGGTCGACCGCATCCCGCGGCGCCGGCCGAGCTGGATCCGCCGGGCGTGGCGCTGGGTCGGAGCGCGCTTCCGGCGGCGACGTCCCGCGCCCGCGATCCTCTTGCCGAGGCGCTGATCACCGGCAGCGGAGCGGCCGACTGCCTTCGTAGAAGACCCGCGGCGCGCGCGGGTCGAAGCGCTCGCCCGGCGCGAGCTGGCCGCCGACCGCCTCGAGCGCGACGGACATCCCGTCGCGGACCGTGCGGGCCTCGTGCACCGTGACGTCCGCCGCCTCGAACCCGTCCCCGCCCGTCGCGACGTAGTCGGTGGTGACCAGCACGAGGCGCGCGTCGGGCGCGATGGGGGCGCCGTCCTCGCGCGTCAGCGTCACCTCCAGCGCGCCGCCTTCGCAGCGGGCCACGGCGCGCACGCCCGAGAGCGAGAAGAAGCTGCCGTCGTCCTCGAGGTTCTCGCGCACGATCGCGGCGAGCTGCGCGCCCGTGACCTCGAGGGTGGCGAAGCGGTTGTCGAACGGGAACGCGAGGTAGAGCGCGCCGTAGGTGAGCGGCCCGGCCGGGAGATCGGCGCGCAGGCCGCCGCCGTTGGTCAGCGCCACGTCGGCCTCCGGGTGGGCGACGCGCATCAGATCGGTGAAGAGGTTGCCCAGCGGGTTCTCCGCGTAGCGCGTCTGGGTGAAGGGCGCCGTCAGCGTGACGCCCAGGGGACGCTCGCGGGCGCCACGCGCGGCCTCGATCGCGGGCGTGACGAGCTCCGCGACCTCGGGATCGGGCGCCACCGCGCGCCCCTCGTAGTCGCCCGGGACGCAGTCGCCCGCGCTCGGCTCGCCCGTCGCGCAGAGCTCCCGCGGGGCGTGCACGCGCCGCTCGAGCACGCCTCCATCGGGCGCGACCACGAGATCCACCCGGCCGAAGGCGCGCCCGTAAGCGTAGGACTCGATGATCGCGATGTCGTTGACGACGTGCGCCACGCCCTCGTGGGTGTGCCCGCCGACGATCACGTCGACCGCGCCCGCGGGGAGCGCGCGGGCCACCGCGAAGATCTCCGCCGACGGATCACACGCGCTCAGGTCGTCCGGGTCGTCGAAGGCCTCGCACTCCCCGCCCGCGTGGGCGGCGACGAGGATCACCTGCGCCCCGCGTCCACGCAGGGCCTCGGCTTCGCGCGCGATGCGCTCGGCGAGGGGCGCCATGCGGAGATCCGCCACGTTCGCCGCGATGGTGGTGCGGAGGGTCTCCTCGGTGGTCACGCCGATCACGCCGACGGCGACGCCGGCCCGCTCGAGCAGCACCGACGGAGGCGCGTTCTCCCACGCCACGCGCTCCCCGCTCTCCTGCAGCAGGTTCGCGGTGAGGAAGGGGAACGACGCGCCGCGAGCGCGGGCGCGCAGGGCGCCGCGGGGATCGTCGCCTTCCTCCTGCGGCACGGACGCGGGGCCCTCGGGGCCGTAGTCGAACTCGTGATTGCCGATCGTGACCGCGTCGTAGCCGAGCGCCTGATACGCGGCGACGACGGGCGCGCCCTCGGCCAGGTTCGACTCGAGCGTGCCCTGGAACATGTCGCCGCCGTCGAGGAGGATCACGGCGCCGTCGTCGGCGCGGGCCGCGCGCAGGGTTCGAACATAGCCGCCGAAGACGGGCAGCGCGTGCACGCGGCCGTGCAGGTCATTGGTGCCGACCACGCTGAGCACGACGGCATCGGCCGCGGGGCTCGCGGGGGGCGCGGGCGAGCCGCCGCAGGCCAGGAGGAGCAGACCGAAGGCACAGCTGGCGCGTCTCGACATGGCGGCGAGAACATAGCGCCTTTGCCAATGCGGGAGACCCGCTCGACGTCCCACCGCGTGACGGGCGAAGATCTTCGTCACGAAACGACGCGTCGTCGCCACCCTCGAGGAGACCTCGAGGAAAAGACGCCGAGAGGACCGAGAGAGATGGGGGAGAGATGACAGAGCTCGTGTCGAGAATGTCCCGGCCGCTGGCGCCGCTGCTGATCGCGCTGTCGGTGTTCGTGCCCGCGGGCGCGCACGCCTTCTGCGGCTTCTACGTGGGCGGCGCGGAGACGTCGCTCTACAACGACGCGTCGATGGTGGTGCTGATGCGCGAGGGCACGCGCACCGTGCTGTCCATGCAGAACAGCTACCAGGGCCCGCCCGAGCGCTTCGCGATGGTCGTGCCGGTCCCCGTGGTGCTGCAGGAGGACGACGTGCGCACGCTCCCGCGGGACGTCTTCGGTCGGGTCGATCGCCTCGCGGCGCCGCGGCTCGTGGAGTACTGGGAGCAGGATCCGTGTCAGCCGCCCCGGCCCGAGCGCCGCATGCGGCGGCGGAGCATGGCGCCTCGGTCGGCGGCCCGTGGCCGCGCGGGCGGAGGCGGGGCCGACCTCGGCGTCACCGTCGAGGCGGAGTTCTCGGTCGGCGAGTACGACATCGTGATCCTGAGCGCGCGCGACTCGGGTGGGCTCGACACCTGGCTGCGCCAGGAGGGCTACCACATCCCGCAGGGCGCGGAGGCGGCGCTGCGGCCGTACGTCGAGCAGGGCACGAAGTTCTTCGTCGCGCGGGTCGACCCATCGCGCGTCACGTTCGAGAACGGCCGCGCGATGCTCTCGCCGCTCCGCTTCCACTACGACAGCGACACCTTCAGCCTCCCGATCCGGCTCGGGCTGATCAACTCGAGCGGCACGCAGGACCTCATCGTGCACGTGCTGGCGCGCAACCAGCGCTACGAGGTCGCGAACTACCCGAACGCCTTCATCCCGACGAACGTCGAGGTGCGCCCGAACGCGCGCGCGCGCTTCGGCGCCTTCTACGCCTCGCTCTTCGACAAGACGATGGAGGTGAACCCGGGCGCGGTGGTCACCGAGTACAGCTGGCAGGCCGGCTCGTGCGACCCCTGCCCGGGCCCGACGCTCACCGGCTCCGACATCATGACGCTGGGCGGCGACGTGGTCGGCGCCGGTCAGGCCGCGCCCGGCCCGAGGCGCGGTCGGCGGCGCTTCTTCGGCAACCCGGCCAGCGCCTTCACGCTCACGCGGCTCCACTATCGGTACGGTCCGGGCGCCGCGGACGCGGACCTCGTCTTCCGCGCTGCACCCGCGGTCGTCGGCGGCCGCGGCACGCCCGACCCGCGCGGGCGCTTCGAGCGTGACGTCCAGCAGTCCTCGGTGAACAACTTCCAGGGCCGCTACGCGATCCTCCATCGCTGGCGTGGCCCGATCGCGTGCGCGCAGCCGCGGCGCGGCATCTGGGGCGGCCCCCCGAACGGCGCCGCGCCGCGCGCCGAGGCCGCGCTCGATCTCGCCACGCAGCCGCGCCGCGGTGTGCGTCTGCAACGTTTCCTGCGACGTGGGATCCCCGAGCTGGCCCGACCCAACCGCCGTCGGCGCGGCGGCGCTGGCCGCGCGCCTGCGCCGCTGGACCGCAGCGGGTGGAAGGCGTCGCTGACGCCCATGCCCGCGCGCGAGGTCGGGGCGAGCGCGGCGATGATGGGCTGCCGCGTGAACCCACGCAGCGCGGCGCCGCCCGTGCTGCTGCTGGGCGCGCTGGGGATCGGTCTCTTCTTCGTGAGCCGCCGCCGCTCGTGACCCTCCGCGTCGCATCGATCGGGCTCCTCGCCGCGCTCGCCCTCGGCGCGTGCGGCGAGGCTGCGTCGGCCGAGACGCCGCCGGGGGAGCCGGCTGCGCCGACGCCGCCGACCGCACCGCGGGACGCGTCGCTCCCCCTCTATCCAGAGTCACAGATGCGGCTCGCGCCCGACGACCCGCGGGACGCCGCCCGCCTCGCCGACGTCGACACGTGCGGCAGCTGTCACCCAGACGCGCTGGCCACGTGGCAGTCGAGCGCGCACGCGCGCGCGTCGTTCGACAACCCCTGGTATCGCCAGGCCGTCGACGCGATCCGGGAGGACGTCGGCGCCGAAGAGAGCCGGTTCTGCGCGGGCTGCCACGACCCGGTGCTGCTCGTGGCGGGCGCGATGGAGGCGGAGATCCAGCCCGACGACCCGCGCGCGCACGCCGGGGTCACGTGCATGGTGTGCCACGGGACGCGAGAGGCGCGGCCCGACGGGAACGGGAGCTACACCCTGTCCACGCGGGCCGTCCCCCTCCCCGACCCCGCCGACCCGCGCGAGATCGAGGCGCACGTCGCGGCGCTCACCCCGGAGCCCCTCCGCACCGCGTCGCTCTGCGGGAGCTGTCACCGCGGTTTCCTCGGCACACACATGGGGAACCCGCACCACCTCGGCGGCATCGACGATCTCACGCCCTTCCGCCGATCGGGATACGCGGACAGCACGGCGAGCCGCCTCGACGAGCCGGTGGAGGCCGCGACCTGCCAGGGCTGTCACATGCCGCTCGAGCGCGTGAGCGGGCGCGACTTCGCCGCGGACGCGCGGGGCCGCGTGCACAGCCACCGCGTGGCGGGTGGGCAGACGGCGATGGCGGCGGGCGACCCCGCGCAGCTCGCCGCGGTGCGGGC
>SHBB01000633.1 GCA_004213565.1 Sandaracinaceae bacterium | reverse complement strand
GATCGGTCTCCCGAGCCCACGCGCGCGGAGATCGCCCGCGCGTCCGGTTCGCGCTCGCGCGACACCTCGAGCGCGCGACGCTGCACGACGGCGAGACCCTGCACGTGGAGCTCGGCGACGCGTCCGGATCGCGCCACACCGCGGGCGGGTGGCTGAGCGGCTTCGGGCCGGATCGCGAGATCGCGGGGGCGCGCGCCGCCCTGACCTTGCACCGCCGCGCCCGCCTCGCGGTGCCGGGTCGGGGCGCGCCGGCCGAGCTCGCGGTGCGGCTGACGTCGTTCCGACCGGGCACCGCGCGCCTCTATCTGGACGGCGCGGAGATCGCCACCGTCGATCTCGAGCCGGAGCGGTGGACGACGACGCGGGTCGCGCTCACCGAGGCGCAGCTCTCGGTCGGCGAGCACGAGCTGCTGCTGCGCATGGACCGCAGCCAGACCGTCGAGGGCGTCGGGCGCGCGCGCCTCGCGGTGGACTGGGTGAGGCTGGGGCCGGGCGGCGGAGAGCCCGGCGACGCGCGGCCCAGCGCGCTGGAAGAAGAGGGCATCCCCACCCTTCGCATCCCCGCCGGGTGGCGCGTCAGCCAGTCCATGGTGCCGCCGGAGGGCGCGCGGCTGCGCGGGGTGGCGCGCGACGGCGTGCTCGAGATCTGGGGGCGCGGGGAGCAGGGCGACGCGACGCGCCTCGGGCGGGTGGACGCCAGCCGTGGTCCGCGGCGCTTCGACGTGGATCTGGCGCGCGTGGCCGGGGACTACTTCGAGGTCGAGCTGCGCGCGGAGTCCGCGGTCCGGCTCTATCAGCCCGCGATCGTCACGCTCGACGGCGGCGCCCCCACCCACGTGCGACGGCCGCGCCACGTGCTGGTCTACTTGATCGACACCCTGCGCGCCGATCGCCTGGGGGCGTACGCGCCGCAAGGCCGCGTGCGCACGCCGGGGCTCGACCGCTTCGCGCGGGGCGCGGCGACCTTCGTGCAGGCGCGCGCGCAGGAGAACTGGACCAAGCCGAGCGTGGCGACGCTCATGAGCTCGCTCTTGCCCTGGGAGCACACGGCGTTCGCGGACGCCTCCGAGGTCCCTCGGACGGTGCGCTTGATGCCGGAGATCCTCAACGAGCGCGGCTTCGCGACCGCGGGCTTCGTGGCCAACGGCTACGTCTCGCGCCGCTTCGGGTTCCGCCGCGGCTGGGACCACTGGCGCAACTACATTCGCGAAGGTCGACGCACTCGCGGCGAGCTCGTCGCGGCGGACGCGCTCGCCTGGCTCGACCAGCGCCCGGCCGACCAGCCGTTCTTCCTCTACGTGCACGCGATCGATCCGCACGTGCCCTATCGCCCGCCCGCGCGCTACGTCGAGATGTACGACCCGGACCCGTACCGCGGGCCGGTCGACTTCTCGCGCGACGCCACGCTGCTCGAGCGCATCAAGACGGGCGGCCTGCGGCTGAGCGAGCGCGATCGGCGTCACCTCGTGGCGCTCTACGACGGCGAGGTCAGCTACCAGGACGCGCAGCTCGCCTCGATCCTGGACGGGCTCGAGCGGCGGGGGCTGGCCGACGAGACGATGGTGGTCATCACCGCCGATCACGGCGAGGAGCTCTTCGATCACGGGAGCGTCGGCCACGGACACAGCCTCTACGACGAGCTGGTGCGGGTGCCCCTGATCGTCCGTGTGCCCGGCCTGCCCCCGCGACGGGTCGACGGCTCGGTCGGGCTGGTCGACGTGTTGCCCACGGTGCTCGATGTGCTCGGGGAGCCCATCCCCGACGATCTCAGCGGCCGCTCGCTCCTGCCCGCGCTGCGGGGCGACGGCGAGGACGCTCCGAGCTTCTCGGTGTCGGGCTTCATGGAGCACTGGCGCAGCGTCGCGTCCGGGCGGTTCAAGCTCGTCGCCCGATCGCGGGGGCGCTACGCGCTCTTCGATCTGGAGGCCGACCCGGGCGAGACCCACGATCTCTCCGACGAGAGGCCGCGCACGCTCGCCTACATGCGGGGGCTGCTGGGCCTGGCGCTCGGCGAGACGCGCGACGGCGCGCACCGGCAGCGGCGGAGACCGCGCCATCGCCCGTCGCGCGCCGCGGTGGACGACGAGCTCCGCGCGCAGCTCGAGGCGCTCGGCTACGTCGGCACGTCGCGGCGCGATTGACCCTGGCGAGCAGGCCGCCAGGAGCCCTTGTGTTCTTGGGGCGCGTCGAGGCCGATACTCGAGATCAACGCGCGCCGCAGAGAAGCCTGCTCGATTCGCGGGCAGGGGCACGGGCAAGGGGCTGGCTGCTGAAGAACGCGTTCTTCAGCAGCCAGCTGGTCACTGCTGGTCTTCGGGGAGCTCGACCTGCGCGGTCTCGTCGTCGTGCGAGAGGGCGTGGTCCGGCAGCTCGCCCAGGTCGACCTCGCGGGTCGCGGCCTCGACGGGCGGCGCTTCATGGCCCTGCTCGTCGAAGCCCTCACCCGCCGTCAGGTCCTCGAAGGCGCCCTCGTCGACGTCGAGGCCTTCGCCTTCGACCGTCTCGGCCTCGTACACGTTGGCGTCGGCGTCGACCTCGAAGTCACCCTCGAAGCTGGCCTCCTCTTCGCCCGCGTAGCCCTCGGCCGCGTAGCCCTCGGCCTCGCCCGCGTCGTCCACGGCGAGCGCCTCGTCCACGCCGAGCGCGGCCGCGCCGTCGGCGTCGAACGCCTCGGCCTGGTAGCCGGCCTCGTCGTCGTACGCGGTCGGCCCCGTGCTCGCCCCGGGGGCCGCCTCGGCGAACGCCTCGGGGGCCGCGTGCGCGTCGCCCGGGCGGGGCGCGGGCGAGACCCTCAAGGTCGGGTCGAGCTCGGGGCGCGGCGGCGCGGGAGGCTGCGGCAAGCCGCCGCCCGCGGCGTACTGGAAGTAGCCGCTCGAGGGGCTCGGATCCGGCCGGAGCGCCGGCTCGGGCGACCACGTCGCCTGCAACATGCGGCGGCTCAGGGTGGCGCCGTTCGCGTGGGGGGAGGGCAGCTGCCCCGGCGCGCTGGGCGGCGGGAGGTCGTAGATGTTCGACTCCTCCGGGGCCGTGAGCGTCGGCGCCGCCTGGGCGGGAGCGGGCTGGTAGTCCGCGTCCGGTGCGACGTCCTCGGCGATGTCGGAGACGTCCTCCGGCATGTCGCCGAACTGGGTGGCGTCGCCCTCTTCCCAGTCCGCGGCGGCGGCGGGCGCGGCCTCGGCGTACTCGCCCGCGTCCGCGTAGTCGGCGGCGTCCACGGCGACCGCGTCGTCGACCGGCACCGCCTCCGCGAGTGCCTCCTCCGGCTCGGCCAGCGGCTCGGCCATCATCGCGTCGAGCCCGTCGTCGGCGAGCGCCGCGGCGCCCTCCGCCTCGGACAGCTCGTCGAAGCTCACCGCCTGGGTCGCCTCGCCGCCGAACTCGTCCTCGGGCGCGGCGACCGGGACCTCCATCGCGACGTCCATCGCGACGTCGGCCTCCGCCGCCGCGACGGGGATGACCTCGTCGGAGCCGGCGTACGCCATCTCCTGGGCTTCCGCCTCGGCGTCGATGGGCTCGTCGGGAAGATCGACCTCACCCGTCTGCGGCTCCTCCCCCATCTGCGCGGCGCGCACCTGGAGGATCCGCTCGAAGTAGATCTGGGCCATCTCCTCGAACTGGAGCGAGTCCATGACGACGTCGAAGCGGTGCTCGGGCTCGCGCTCCTCACCGTTGTCGTAGGACCCTGTGCACCGGCCGAGGCCGGACAGGGCGGCGCTGCCATCCGCGAGGGTGACGGCGAACTGTACCCATTCCCCCTCGGGCACGACGTCGCCGTGCGGGAGCATGAGGCGCTCGTCGTCCACACGCGACGCGAAGTTCTCGGCCAGCTCGGAGATGTCGTTGAAGGGCGTGGGGACGCTGATCGCGTAGCTCATGTCGCTGCGTTGCTCCGGACCGTAAGTCTACCGATCCTCATCGGGGATCGGGCGGGTTTCTCCGTCGCCGAGGAGCTCCTCGACGCGACGCTCGGCCGCGTCCAGGCGCTTGGCGCCGGCGCGCGACAAGCGAATTCCCTCCTCGAACACGGTGAGGGAGTCTTCGAGAGGGAGCTCCCCACTCTCGAGCCGTTCCACGACCTCTTGGAGACGCGCCAGGATCTGCTCGAAGGAAGGCTCGGACTGGTTCGACTCGGGTTGGCTGCCTTCGGGGGGAACCAAGGACGCACCTCCACCGCGCGACGATGCCGCACGGAGTGCTCGGTGGTCAACCGTGATGCCGTTTCAGAGCCCCGCGCCGAGACGGATCTGGAACAGGTCGAAGGCGGCGCCGTCCATCTCCCAGCGCTGATAACCCAGCGCCGCGTGGAGATGGAGGTTGCGGAAGAGCCGCAGCGCGAGCCCCAGCTCGAGCCCCGCGCCGCCGAAACCGTGGATCACCGTGCTCTCGAAGCGCTCGCCCACCAGGCCTCCGAGAGACACCACGAACGAGATGTGCGGCACGAGCGGCTCCAGCCACTCCGTCAGCTGAAAGCCGATCTCGATCCCCGCGATCGCCAGCAGATCGTCGCCGCCCAGGCTGTAGTCGCGCGCGCCCACCTCGCCGCGCACCGCCAGCCGGAGCTCCGTGACGGGCGTCTGCACGAAGATGGACAGATCGGCGAGGTGCGCGTCGCCACCGCCGTACCCGTCCGCGAGCTTCAGGTAGCCGTAGCCGAGCTGGATCTGCGGGCCGACCCACGCGGCGCCGGGCTCCGACGCGGGCTCGGCGGGCGCCTCGGGCTCGGGCGCGCGCGTCAGCGGTCGGCCGAGGCGGCGGCCCATGCCGAGGCTCGGCTGGGCGGCGGCCGGCGCGGCGAGCGCGCCCAGGATCAGCACGACGAGCAGCCGCGAGAGCGTCACGACTCGGGTCCGATCTCGACCTGCGCGATCATCGCGTCGACCTCGGCGGTGTCGAGCGGCGGGGTCGCGGCGAAGGCGAGGCGCACGACGCGCCCTCCGTCGACGGCGGCGACCACGACCCGGAAGTAGCGCTCGATGGGGTCGCTCCGACGGGTCAACAGCTCGAGGCCGCTGGCCCCGTCCGCGAGGGTGACCGCGCGCGGCCCGAAGAGGATCGCCTCCCCACGCGCCCGCGCGGAGGCGAGCTCGCGCTCGATCCGCTCCGTGGGCGCGCCGGGCTCGACCGTCACCCGGAGCTCGAACTTGCCCTCCCCGGCGTCCAGGCCCGCCGTGGCCATCAGGGCGGACTCGATGCGCAGGAAGGCGCTCGTGCCGCTGGCGTCGACCAGCCCCCAGGGCGGCTCGAGGTAGCCTACGCGGTACTCGCCCGTCTCCGGCCCGTACCAGGTGAGCCGGCTGGCGGGGTCTTCGCCGGACGGCGCGCAGGACGCGAGCCACGGCGCCAGCGAGAGAGCCGCGATCACGAGGAGCCGTCGGCGGAGCACGCCCCACTGTGCGCGGGGCGAGTCCGGTTCGCAAATCGCCTCCACGCTCACAGCCGCACGTCCACCTCGGCCACGCCGTGGGGGAGATCCGGCACCAGGACGGCGCCGTCGCCGAGCGCGGGGACGCGCAGCCAGCGCCCGTCGGGCAGCATCACGTCGACCACCAGCGTCTGGCGCGGGGCGAGGCCGGGCGCCGTCACCACCCGCACGTAGAGCAGCTCCTCGCCGGTCACGTACGTCGGCGTCGCGCGTCCCTCGCCCGTCGCCTCGTACAGGGCCGCGCGCACCGCGTCGTTGGGCTCGACCCGGGCCCGCGACCGGGCCGACTCCGCCGCCTCCGGGACGTGGAGCGAGCCGAGCGCGCGCGCGGCGGCGAGCCGCACGGACGGGTTCTCGTCCTCGAGCGCCGCGACCAGCGCGCGCCAGGCGCTCGACTCTCCGGCTCGCGCGAGCGCGAGCGCGGCGCCGGCTCGAACCCGCGGGCGCG
>SHBB01000632.1 GCA_004213565.1 Sandaracinaceae bacterium | reverse complement strand
GAGTCCTTGGGCGGCGCGGGGATGAAGCTGCCGCGAGGCGGGGCACCCGCCGGGGCCTCACGGGGGAGCCGCAGCGCCCGCACCAGCGCGCCCGCCGCCACCTCCGCGAGATGATAGGGCAGGTCTTCGTGCAGGGCGTCGACCGCCGGCCCCATCGACTCGCGCAGCGCCACGGCGTCGCCGCGGAGGGCGCGCTCGACGCCGATGTCGACGATCTTGAGGGCCGCGCCCGAGCCGGGGTGCGCGTCGCCTGGGTCGTCGCCGAGCCGACGCTTGGCGCCGATGACGAGCCGCATCAGCAGCCGCACCGACTTCTCGAGATCGGAGATGCGAGAGCCGCCGCCGTCCTCCCCGGCGAGCTCTCCGAGCGACCGCGCCGCCTTCATGCGCTCGACCGCGCGGCCGAAGGCGAGCAGGGCCGCGTGCAGCGCGTCGACCCGCGGCGAGCTGGCGGCGGGGAACGCGCGGGTCAGCTTGCGCAGCGCGTCCACGCTCGCGCGCGAGCGGCTCTTGGTGGAGCGCACGTCGTCGGCGGTGACGCGCACCAGGTTGGCGTAGGCGCGGAAGATGGCCTCCATCTCCGGCACCATCGACGCCTCGGCCATCGTCACGAAGCCGTCGACGTCGCCGACGTGGCGCACCACCGCGAGGAAGACGTCGCTCAGCTCGCCGATCTCCTCGCGCAGGAGCGCGTCGCAGGCGCGCGCCGCGGCGGCCCGGAGCACGCGCGCGAGGGTGGACGGCGCGTCGTCGCGGACCCGGGCCAGCAGCGTGCGCACCACGTGGAGGCGGCGGCGCGCGAGGTCGGAGCTCTTGCCCTGGCTCCAGCTGCCGTCCGCGTCGACGGCGTGCAGCAGCGTCCGGAGTCGATGGCGCCGGAGAGAGGGGTGCTCGACCGAGCTCTCGTCCTCGACCGGGAGCCGCTCCTGAACGAGGAGCCACTCGGTGAGGCGGGAGAAGTAGCCGTTGAGCGGCGCCGTCGCGGCGTCGTCGTCGCCGCGCGAGCCGAGCGTCAGCAGATCCGCGAGCGTGCTGGTGGCGAGCAGCGCCTCGTCGAGCTCTCGCAGGGCCACGAACGCCTCGCGGCGCCCCACCGGGGTCGTCTGCGGCGAGGCCTCGAGCTTGCGCAGCGTCGCGTCGACCCGGTCGAGCACGGCGTGGGCCTTGGTGAAGGCGGCGCGGGCGCCTTCGTCCGCGAACGCCATCAGCGCCTCTTCGAGGTGGGTGCGGAGGGTCGGCGCCCACTCGCGCTCCTCGGGGGGCCGGAGGTCCTGGTCGAGCGCGGTGGCGAGCGCGGCGAGGCCGTCGTCCTTGGCGTCGAGCAGCCCGTCCTCGCGCAGCCGCGCGCGCGCCATCTGCCCCGCCCACGCGCCGAAGTCGCCGCCGACGCGCTCCTGACGGAGCGAGATCAGCCCCTCGGTCGCGTCGAGCCCGCCCGCGCGCACGATGGCCGTGCACAGCTCCTCGGCCGCCTCGGGCTCCACCTCGGCCGCGCGCGGCAGACCGAGGAGCATCGCCGCCGCGACCCCGCGGTCCTGCTCGAAGATGGGGCCCTCGAGCAGCTTCATCGCGCGCGTGAGGGCCTGGCCGGGGTTGACCGCGATGCTGGCCGCGAGCGAGGCCGCCGCGCGGCGCCACTCGGTGGGCGACAGGTCGGGATCGAAGCCCGCGTTGATCTCGTCCGCGAAGCCGATCTCGTCCTCGCTGAGCAGCCCGCGCGCGGTGGCCACGTGCCGCCACACGAGCGGCTCGCGATCCTCGAGCAGGCGCTGCCACGCCCGCCGCACGCCGCCGTTCGCGAACACCCCGAGCACGCTGTCGTCGCCCTGGGAGCAGCGCCTGGCGGCCTCGCGCGCCGCGCGCTCGAGCAGCCGCGCCGCGAGGCGACGCTGGGGAAGAGAGCCCGTCGACGGCACGCTGAGCCACTCGTCGGCCAGCTCCCGGCGCGAGATCAGCGCGAGCGCGAGCGCGTCGGCGCGCGTCCCCGATCCGATGGGGAGGTCGAGCGCCAGGGCGACCCGCGCCCGGACCGCGGAGCCGCTCAGCGCGCGCCGCGAGCCCATCGCGAGCCGCGTCGCGAGGGTGACGAAGGTGGCCGCGTCGCCCGTGTGCAGCATGCGCGCGACCCGCCGACCCAGCTCGCGTCGCTCTTCGCCCATCGGGAGCACCGACGCCACCTCGTACAGGGCGGCGGCGGAGTGCGCGGGCGTGAGGAAGTCGAGGTCGTCGAGCAGCCCGTTCGCGATGGCCGCGCGCACGCTCGCGAGCACCTCGTCCGGGTCGAGCCCCTCGAGCGGCACGGGCTTCTGCTCCGCCGCCTCCGCCGCGAGGTTCGCCATGCTCTGTCGCCAGAGCGCCCGCCGGTCCTCCGCGTCGCGGCTCAGGTGCAGGCGCGCGAGGCCGTCCACGTGCTCGCGAGAGGGGCGAGCGCGCGGCCGGGAGAGCAGGAAGGGCTGTTCAGCGGCGTCGGACAAGGACCTTCCTCCAGCATAACGGTAGGAGGCGCCAGAGTTGAAACGACTGCGTCGAAACGACTGCGTTCGAACGAGCGCGCGACGGCGGCTCAGCCGGGCACGCTCTCCCGGTCCTGCGCCGCGAGGTCCAGCGCCGGCGTCAGGACCAGCTCCTCGTCGTCGACCTCGATGCCCACCTGGGCGAGCAGCCGCAGCGCGTTGCTCGTCTTCACCACGCCCGGCCGCAGCCGGTAGTCGAAGGTCATCACGCCGTCGTCGATGACGTCCGTGAAGTGCACGTTCGCCACGTCGCCGGGGCGCTCCTGCTCGAGCTCGCTCAGGGCCACGTCGTGGGTGGCGACGAAGCCCATCGCGTCGCGGTCGAGGAGGTGCCGGACGACCGCGCGGGCCCCGAGGTGGCGCGCCTTGGCGTTGGTGCCCCGCAGCAGCTCGTCGAGCAGGAAGAACACCGGCGGCCGACGCTCGGCCTGGCTCACCACGAGGCGCAGCCGGGCCAGCTCCGCCTGGAAGTAGCTCGCGCCCGTCTGGAGCGAGTCGGCGATGCGCATGCTCGCCCGCAACCGGACGCGCGGCACCTTCATGGAGCGCGCGATGACCGGGCCGCCCGCGAGCGCGAGCGCGATGTTCACGCCCACCGCGCGCAGCAGCGTGCTCTTGCCCGCCATGTTCGAGCCGGTGACGATCAGGCAGTGGCCCGGGCCGTCGATCGACACGTCGTTCGTCACGCGCTCGTGGGCCGGGAGCAGCGGGTGGGCGATCTGCTCCGCCACGAGCCCGCCGTCGACCTCGGTGACCTCGGGCATCGTGGCCGAGAGATCCTGGTGCTTGAGCACCGAGAGGCTGGCCAGCGCCTCGATCTGCCCGATGACCTCGAACCACTCGCCGCACTTGCGCCCGACCACCCGGATCCAGCGCTCGATGCCGATCAGGCAGTTCAGGTCCCAGAGCAGCAGCGGGTTGACGACGATCCAGACGATGCCCTGCTCGCGCAGCTCGTACCAGCTCACCCAGCGGTCGAGCCGGCGCATCTGCTTCGACGGAGGCGCGCCCTCGATCTGGAGCCGCTCCTTGGCGCTCCGCAGCAGGCTCGACGTGAAGGCGTGCCCCTCGACGGCCTCGAAGAGGTTCGCGTAGGCGTCGACGAAGCCCTTCTTCGAGCCCATCGCCTCGTAGATCTCGCGGGCGCGCGCCTCGGTGGAGCGGACGATGCCGATCTGGATGGCGAGCGGGATCAAGAACGCCCAGCCGGGGAAGCCGGGCACGTAGTTGCCCGCGATGAGCAGGCCGACGGTGACGAGCGGGAGGGTGGGGGCGACGAGCTTCAGCCACGGCTTGGTCTCGTAGATGCCCTTCTTGTCCATCATCTCGACGAAGGGCCCCGCGTCGAGCCGCTCGCGCCCGGTGTCGAGCACCGCGCCCTCGAGGTCCGCGCGGAAGTCGACGAGCGGCGCCAGCTCCAGCACCGAGGCCTGCCGCGCCGCGATGTCCTCGCGCGTGGCGGGGGACGCCAGCCAGCCGGTGAGCGTCTTGGCGCCCGCCGCGGTGTGGGTGGTGTCGATGCGCTGGAGCAGCGACGCCTTGCCCACGATGTCGAGGTCGGAGGCGTAGGGGTGCCCCGGCGGGATCGTCGCGTAGGGCTCGGGCAGCGCGTCCCACTGACCCGTCATGCGCTGCACGTGCCGCATGTGCAGGTCGCGGCGGGTCGTCGCGCGGTCCCGGTTGGCGATGGTGCGGCTCTGGAACGCGCGCACGATCAGGAAGACGAGGAAGGCGCCGCCGCCTCCCGCCGCGAGGAGCCAGTCGCCGCGAAAGAGCCCGGAGCCCGCGAGCACGGAGGCGAGGCCGAAGAGCGTCAGCTGCACGACGCTGAAGCGCTGGTCGGTCTGATCCTGCTCCGCGCGCTCCTTCTCGAAGCGGTCGCGGAGCGCCTGGTGCTGGGAGAGGGGGCTGGATGGGGCGCCCTCGCGCGCTTCGCTCACGACCCTTCGCCATCCTCGCTGGCGTCGGCCGGCTTGAAGTCGGGCGGCAGCTCGGAGCCCTCGCCGAAGAAGAACTCCTCACACTGCTTGAGGAGGAACTCGGTGCCCTGCTTCGAGCTGACGTCGATGCGGAACTCGTTGATCAGCATCGTCGAGTGCGCGATCCAGAGCCGCCAGCCATCTTGAGAGATGCTGTCGTGGATGCGCTGCCCCAGCTCGTTGGGGAACGGGGGGCGGGGGAGCTTCTCTCCCTCTTTCTGGGTCTTCACGCAGAACACGGTATCGGCCATCGGTGAGCGTCTCCCTGGGCCGGCGAGCGTAGGTCTCGGGCCCGCTACCCGCAAGGGAAGGGGCGCATCAGCGTCCGCCGTAGAAGCCGTCGCCGAGGCTCGGGCAGACCGAGCGCAGGATCTCGCACTCCATCGGGGGAGGCGGGACCGCGAGGAGGCGCTCGAGCTCCGGGAGGTTGCCGGCCGCCGCGCACGTCGGGGCCCGGACGTAGTCGAGGTAGATCTCGGTGTCCGCGGTCACGCACGCCTCTACCTGGCCGACGGTGGCCTGACAGAAGGGGCTCACGAAGGGATCGCTGCAGTCGACGTCGAAGCCGTCGGGCGGCGGATCGGCCAGGCACGAGGTCACGTTGGCCTCGCAGTCCTCGGGGCTGGTCGTCCGGAACAGCGCGCGGAACACGCACGCGCGCTCCGCTCGCTCCGCGGCGCCGATCTTGGCGTCGATGTAGGCGACGTAGCTCTCGCAGGCCGTCTGCGCCTCCGCGGGCTCGAGGTCCGAGGCCTGCTTGTCGTCGGGCGCGCCGCTGTCGTAGCCGCTGGTGCAGCCGACGGCGCCCCCGAAGGCCAACGCGAGAAGGGTCGTCCAAGCTCGTGAAAAGCGCATCTCCACCTCCCGGGGCCGCACGTTACCAGGATCGGGTCGGGAGTGCGTCGCTGAGAGCTTTCTCTCAACCGGTGTTGCGGAGTGTCGGCCCATGTAGGAGGTACGCGGCCGTTCTACGACCCGAGACGGGGGAGACCGACGAGATGATCGAGCGAAGCTGGATCCTGAGCCTGGCGTTGTTGACCGGCTGCGCCGCGCAGACGCCGGCGCCGACCGCGGACGACGTCGACGCCAAGCAGGAGGCCCTCGAGGGCGCGCCCTGCACCGAGGACGCGCAGTGCGATGGCTGGGAGTACTGCGACCGCATCCTGTGCATCCCGGAGCGTGGCCCGTGCCCCGCGCGCGGCGCCTGCCGCGCCGAGACGCGCTTCTACGACAACGAGAGCACGCCGATCCCCGACGCGGATCCGGCCGGCGTCGCGCGCACGATCGTCGTCGACCGCCCCGCCTCGAACGTCGCGCGGCTCCACGTCAGCGCCACGATCCGCCACACGTGGCGGGGAGATCTCCGCGTGGTGCTGCGCTCGCCCAGCGGCACC
>SHBB01000631.1 GCA_004213565.1 Sandaracinaceae bacterium | reverse complement strand
GACCCTGTACGCGTTCAGCGAGCAGAACTGGGACCGTCCGCGCTTCGAGGTCGACGCGCTGATGACCCTGCTCGAGGACTTCCTGGTCTCGGAGCGCGACGACCTGATCAAGAACGGCATCCGGCTGCGCATGATCGGGCGTCGCGAGCGGCTCCCCGACCGCGTGGGGGACGTGCTGGACCGGATCGTGGCCGAGACGTCGGAGCTCGACCGCATGACGCTGACCCTCGCGCTCTCCTACGGCGGGCGCGAGGAGATCGCCGACGCCGCCCGCGAGATCGCCCGCAAGGCGGCTTCCGGTGAGCTCGACCCCGACGCGGTGGACGAGCGCTTCATGGGCGCGGTGCTCCCGTCGATGGAGGTGGGCCCGGTCGACCTCCTCATCCGCACCAGCGGCGAGCAGCGCATCAGCAACTTCCTGCTGTGGGCGAGCGCCTACGC
Organism: Sandaracinaceae bacterium; assembly: GCA_004213565.1. Taxonomy (GTDB): domain Bacteria; phylum Myxococcota_A; class Polyangia; order Polyangiales; family Sandaracinaceae; genus JAVJQK01. The sequence goes on along the minus strand of SHBB01000631.1, from coordinate 5,445 downwards.
CGAGCTGGTGTTCACCGACGCCCTCTGGCCTGACTTCGCCGAACAGGACCTCTACGACGCGATCGCTGTCTATCAGACGCGCGATCGGCGCTTCGGCCGTGTAGCATGCGCCGCGACGGAAGGGACGCTGGGCGAGCCGGCGACCGTCGTCGCGAGCGGCGTGCATGCCTGAAGAGACCGACCAGACACCCGAGAAACCCAGCGGCGAGACCCGCGGCGGCGAGCCCGCGAAGAAGGGGCCGTCGAACCTCGCCATCCGCCTGGCCACGGCCGCGGTGGGCATCCCGATCATCCTCTGGATGCTCTACATGGCGCCGCCGTGGGTGTTCTCGGTGTTCGCCGTCTTCGCGAGCGGGATCGCCGCGCAGGAGCTCGGCGCGATGACCCAGAAGGAGTCGCGCCTGCTCCGCGTGTGGCTGATCTTCGCCTCCGTCGTCGTCACCGCGGTGCTCGTCTTCGTCCCCACCGCGGAGGCGCTCTCGACCCTCCTCTTCGGCGTGTTCGTGACGGGCGCGCTCGCGCTCCTCGTGCGGCCGGATCCGATGGAGACGGCCGCGCGCCGCATGGGCTGGCTCATCGCGGGCCCCATCTACGTCGGCGGGGCGGTCGCCGCGATCGGCAAGCTGCACCACCTCCCGAACGGCGGGACCTGGGTCGTGCTGAGCATGGCGCTGGCCTGGGGCAGCGACACCGGCGGCTACTTCGCGGGGCGCGCGTTCGGCAAGCACAAGCTCTACGCGAAGATCTCTCCGAAGAAGACCATCGAGGGGGCGATCGGAGGGCTCGCGGCGGTGACGGGCTTCGCCCTCGCCATCCGCTTCCTCTGGCTGCCCGAGCTGTCGGTGGTCGAGGCCATCGTGCTCGCGCTGACCGCGGGCGCGATCGGGCAAGCTGGCGATCTCTGCGTCTCGGTGATCAAGCGCAGCACGGGTGTGAAGGACAGCGGCTTCATCATCCCTGGACACGGCGGGCTGCTCGACCGGATCGACGCGCTGATGTTCACCGCGACGGTCACGCTCCTCTTCACCCACTGGGTGATGCGGCTCGAGTCGACCGTCCCTCTGCTCTGGCAGTGAGCCAACACACGAGACCGCGCGCCGCGCGAGCGTTCGATCCTTCGTTTTCGCGGTGATCACGCCGTTTCTTGACGCGTCGCCTGACGCGTCGCGTCGTTGACGGAGCGCGGGCACGGGCTATCACGGCCTCGTCCTTCCCCACCCCCCTCAGGAGACGCATGTCCAGCGACTACAAGTTCTTCAAGGTCATCCAAGGCTATTTGGAAGAGGCCGGCCGAGTGATCGACCTCCCCGACCACGTGGCGACCATCCTCGCCCAGCCGAAGAACGAGATCATCGTCCACTTCCCCGTGAAGATGGACAACGGCCAGACCCGGGTCTTCAAGGGGTACCGCGTCCAGCACAACAACTTGCTGGGACCGTACAAGGGTGGCCTGCGCTTCCACGAGGGCGTCAGCCTCGACGACCTCAAGGCGCTCGCGTCGATGATGACGTGGAAGTGCGCGCTGATGGAGATCCCGTTCGGCGGCGGCAAGGGCGGCGTGAAGATGAACCCGCACTCGCTGACCCCCGAGGAGCTCCGCCGCGTCACGCGCCGCTTCACGCACGCGCTCGGCGCCAACATCGGGCCCGAGTACGACATCCCGGCGCCCGACGTCGGCACCAACGCGCAGACGATGGTGTGGGTGATGGACACCTACATGAACACCGTCGGGCACGCGATGAAGAACGCGCAGATGCGCATCGTCACGGGCAAGACCCTGACCTGCGGCGGCTCGCACGGCCGTGACAAGGCCACCTCGCAGGGCCTCGTGCACTGCGTGACCGAGTGGGCGAAGGAGAACAGCTTCGACCTCGCGGGCAAGACGGCGATCATCCAGGGCTTCGGCAACGTCGGCAGCCACGCCGCGCTGCTCCTCAACAAGCTCGGCGTCTCCACCGTCGCGACGGGTGATCACTCGGGCTACCTCTACAACCCCGAGGGCTTCAACCCGCACAAGCTCGCCGACTACGTCAAGCACAACGGCTCCATCGCGGGCTACAGCGCGGGCTCGGAGATCTCCCGCGAGGACTTCTTCGGGATCAAGGCCGACCTCTTCATCCCGGCCGCCCTCGAGAACCAGGTGGGCGCGGCCGAGGCCCAGGCGCTCGACGTGAAGCTCATCGCCGAGGGCGCGAACGGTCCGCTCAACCCCGAGGGTGAGGCGGTCATCGCGGAGAAGGGCATCCCGGTGATCCCGGACGTGCTCGCCAACTCCGGCGGCGTGACCGTCAGCTACTTCGAGTGGATCCAGAACAAGCGCAGCGAGACCTGGGACCTCGAGGAGGTCGACGAGAAGCTCGAGCGCAAGATGAAGAAGGCCTACCACCGCGTCGTGGCGTTCTCGCGCGAGCGCGGCGTCGGGATGCGCATCGCCGCCTACGCGCTGGCGCTCGAGGCGATCAAGACCGCCTACCACGAGCGCGGCATCTTCCCCTGAGCTCTCCTGGGTAACCGCTAGCGCGGGACGGCGAGGACGCGGTCGACGCCGCACGCCGCGCGCCCGGCCCGGCTGGCGTCCCGCGCATCGTCCCGGAGCTCCCCGAGCGGCTCGACCGCAGGGCTGACCTCGGCCCGGTCGGCCGCTCGGTCGCCTTCGGGCACGGAGCGCTCGTACGCCTCGGCCGCTCGCCCCGCACGTCGCGCCAGCTCCCGCGCCGCCGCGCGCGCGCGCCGCTCCTCGCGGCTGCCCGGTCGCGCCTCCTCCAGCACCGCCTCGAGCGCGACGATCGCCCCTTCTGCCGCGCGCACGGCGCCCTGCTCGCTGCGATCGGTCAGCAGCGCCTCGGCCGCGTCGTCCGCGCGCTCGCGCACCCGCGCCGACAGCTCGCCCGAGACCTCGTCGATCCCGTCCATGACCGACGACGAGAGCGCCATCGCCTCGTCGCCTTCCACTTCGCGCGGCCTCTCGCGCAGCGCGGACAGGTGGTCGTTCAAGCGGTCGAGGGCGCTCTCCGCTGCGCTCGCCGCGTGCTCGGGAGGGGCCGCCGTGGCCTCGGCGCGCGCCGCGACCCTCGCCCACGCGGCGGCGGCGTCGGACCGCGCCTCCTCGCACGCGGGGTCGGGCCCCGTCTGGACCGAGGCGGGCGCGCCGCACGCACAGACCGAGGGGAGACAGACCGAGAGGAGACAGGACAGGAGAGCGATTCGACGACGCATGGGTGGTCCGCGAGGGCCTGGAGCCTGCATGATGCGCAGCGCCATGGCCAGCCTCGAAGACCTCTCGCGGGCGCTGATCGCCCTCGATCGGCGCGGGTACCCCGCGTACCGCTCCATCCGAGGCGCGTGGGAAGGGGAGGGGCTGACTCTCTTCGTCGACCATGTGCAGGGCGATCCGTTCGCTACGCCGTCGAGCCTCCGGTTTCGCATCCCCCACGGGTCCCACGCCATCCCGGAGGCGCTCTGGGCCACGCCCTCGCGACGCACCGCGCTGGCGGACCTGCTGCTCGACGTCTTCGCCGAGGAGACCCGGGCGCTGTCCACCTCGGGCAGCGGGGGCTCCGGGAACGTGCGGGTCGACGCGGGCGGCGCGGAGATCCTCGCCCGGACCGGCTGCATGGTGTTCGACACCTTCATCGAGCTCCGCTTCCGGGTCGGGCTGCCCGCGCGGGGCCGCTCGATCCTGGGGCGCGCGGCGGCGGATTTGCTCACCCGAGACCTGCCGCGCGCCGCGCGAGGGATCTTCTGGGACGCGATCGATCCCGAGGAGGCCCGCGCGCAGGTGGAGCTGGTGGAAGACCACGCGCACCTCCAGGGGCTGCTCGCGGAGCGAGGGCTGGTGGCGTTCGTGCGCGACGGCGCGATCCTCCCACGGGCCAGCGGCGTGTCGTCGGCGCCGCTGCGGGGCGCGGTGCCCTTCCAGAGCCCGGAGCGGCTCCGTGTGCGCTTGCCGACCCTGCACCACGGCGAGGTCACGGGCATGGGCGTGCCCGAGGGCGTGACCTTGCTCGTCGGCGGCGGCTTTCACGGCAAGACCACGCTCCTCGAGGCGCTGCAGGTCGGCGTCCATCCCCACGTGCCCGGCGACGGCCGAGAGTGGGTCGTCACCCGGCCCGACGCCGTGAAGGTGCGGAGCGAGGACGGGCGCTGCGTGACGGGCGTGGACCTGCGCCCGTTCATCCAGGACCTGCCTCCCGGTCCGGGCGGTGTCTCCCGCGACCGCGCTCGGTTCTCGAGCCCGGACGCGTCCGGGAGCACGAGCCTGGCCGCCGCCATCCTCGAGGCCGTCGCGCTCGGGGCGCGCGGGCTCCTGATGGACGAGGACACCTGCGCGACCAACCTGCTCGTGCGCGACGCGCGCATGCAGGCGCTGGTGGCGCACGAGCCGATCGTGCCGTTCATCGACCGGGCCCGCGAGCTCTACGAGGATCACGGGGTCTCGAGTCTGCTCGCGCTCGGCGGCAGCGGCGACTACCTCGACGTGGCGACGACGGTCGTCTGCATGGAGTCGTATCGCCCAGAGGACGTGACCGAGCGCGCCCGTGAGGTCGCGGCCCGCATCCCCACGCTCCGCCAACCGAGCACGTCGCTGCCGCCGATCACCTTCGCGGAGCGGCGGCCCGAGCCCTCCTCGTTCGACGCCCGGGTGGGGAAGAAGCGGCGCGTGAAGTCCCGCGGGCTGAGGGAGCTGACGCTCGGGCACCAGGTGGTGGAGCTGGGCGCGGTGGAGCAGCTCGTGGACGACTCGCAGGTCCGCGCCATCGGCGCGCTCCTCGAGCGGGCCGGTGACCTGGCGGACGGCGAGCGCGACGTCGGGGCGCTGGTCGACGTGCTGATGGCGCTCGTCGAGGAGGGCAGCCTGCTCGCCGCCCGAGACACGCCCGAGCTGGCGATGCCACGACGCTTCGAGCTGGGCGCCGCGATCGATCGCCTGCGGTCCTTGCGATTCGCTTGACACCGCGAGGGCTGGGCGCGCGACAATCCCGCGCATGTCGGCCCCGCCCGCGTCGAGTGGCACGGTCCCCGAAGGCGGGGCGATCGATCTCCTGCGGGAGCTCGAGACCAACCGCGTCACGGGCGTGCTGCGCTATGAGTCCGACGGCCGCTCGGGAGAGATCACGCTCTTCGGCGGTGAGATCGCGGTCGACCAGAAGCCGCGCGCGGACGGCGAGGACCCGGTCGACGCGTTCCTCTCGGCCGGCGAGCTGCGCTACGAGATCAAGCAGCGGCTCCCCGAGCTGCCCGTGGCGCGAGGCGACGACCGCTCCAAGCACGGCTCGCTCGCGGTGCACGTGCCCGCGGACCTGATGAACTGGTGCGAGCACGCTGGGTTGACGGGCGTGCTCGAGCTGAACCACGAGGGGCGCCGCGCGGAGGCGTTCTACGAGCGCGGCGAGCTGCTCGCGATCGAGCTCGACGGCCGCGACGCGGCGGATCTGCACGAGGTCT
>SHBB01000630.1 GCA_004213565.1 Sandaracinaceae bacterium | reverse complement strand
GGCGAAGGTGTTGGCGGCCAGCTTCGCTGACCGCGCGAGCCACGCGACGTCGACGAGCAGGCAGAGCGAGGTCAGGGCGGCGGCGAGTCGGTTCATCCCCGGCCCGGCCAGCAACGACCGCGCCAGCCGTCGGACGGCGGGGCCCGGTGGCGGGCGCACGGGTCGGTCGACAGCTTGTCTCATCAGTGGCCTCGAGCGCGTCATCGAGACACGCGGACCCCCCGCGCTCGCGGCGCCGCCGAGCGGGTCGACCGGGGGCAGCGACGTGCTCGCTCCGACGGGCTGCGCCGCCGGTAGTGCGCGCGTCACGCTGACAGCGTAGGCTGGGCAGCGTGAACGATGAGCGCCCAAGGTGGTTGTCGAGCGCGGTCGCGCTCGCGGCGTCGCTCGTCGTGCTGGGCGCGTGGTTGGCGGTCCTCGACCGTCACCCGGCTAGCGCTGGCTGGGCGGGGTCCTGGGCGATGGTCGGCCTCGCGGGCGCGCTCGGCCTCGCGGTGGTGGGCGTGCTCGCGACCCGACGGATCGGAGCGCTCGAGCGCGCGGCGGTGCTGTTCGCGCTCGCCGTGTTGCTGGGTGCCGGCCACCTCGTCTCCACGCTCGCCCCGGACTACTTTCGTGGCGACGCCGTCGAAGGCGTGGGCACCGCCTGGTGCCGCATGACCGGGTGCATGTCGGTGGCCTTCCCCCTGTTCGGGGGGAGGACCACGGCGACCTTCGCGGCCGGGGTGATCGCCTTCGTTGCGGCCGCCCTCACACTGGCGTCGCGACGTCCGATGGGCCGCGCGCTCGATCTCCTGCCCGTGTTCGCGGTCACCGTCGGGGTCCTGGTCTTGTCGAGGGCCGGCTGGACGGACTGGGCGGCCGAGGTCGGGGCGGGCGTCGGAGTGCTGATCGTCTTTCTCCGCGCAGACCCTCGCGCAGAGAGAGGGCGCGCCGCGCGCCTCTTCGCGGCCGTCGGCTTCGCCGCGATGGCGGTGGGCGGCCACCTCGCGCGTGTCTCGCTGATCAACGGTGGTCAGATGGGGGTGCCCGATGGCGTCATCGAGCCCGTCGTACGTCAGCTCCAGGCCGTCGAGTCGCGGTCGCTGCCGTTCGCCGGGTGCGCCGTCCTGGTCCTGGTCCGGGCCCTCTGGCGCAAAGGGCCGTTACCCTCTGCGCGGCCCGCCGCGAGCGGCGACCTCCTCTGGTTGGGCGCGGCCTGCGCGGCGCTGGGGCTCGCGCTCGCGGCTCAGCCCCTCGGGGAGCGCTCGACCTTCGTGGTCGCGATGGTGGCGGCTCGAGATGCGCCCCTGAGGGCATATGACGATGTCTCCGACCTGGGCGGCGGCGGCGAAACTCGCGTGGCGACGCAGCTGCCTCTCGTGAGCCCGCGCGATGCGGACCGCGAGGTCGTGCTGGACGGTTCCGGGCGCGTCGTGAGCGTCGAGGGCGTGGGAGACATCGTGCGTGTGGTCGCGCCGTCGAGCGTCGACGCGCAGGCGGTGGCGAGGGCCGTCGCGAAGGTGCGCCGGCCGGGCGATCGGTTCGTGCTCGGGGGACCCCCCTGACGCGGGGCGCTCCGGGGCCTACCCTCCGGGACATGGAGGAGGGCTCGATGAGCAAGCACCTGCGGATTCATGTCTCTTGCCCCGACGACCGAGGGCTGCTGGCGTCGGTGGCGTCGCGGATCTTCGACCTGGGCGGGGACCTCGGCGACGCGTCGTTCGCGCTGCTCGGAGAGCAGGCGGAGATGACCTGCGTGGCGAGCTTCCCGGAGAACGTCACCGAGGATCAGCTGCGAGACGCGCTCTGTACGCTCAGCGCCGTCCAGAAGGGCGGCGAGGTGACGGTGAAGCCGTTCCGCCTCGGACGCGCGCACGTCTCGAACGGGACGGCGACGCACGTGGTCCGGGTGCACGGCGTGGACCGACCGGGGCTGATGGCGCGGCTCGCGGAGTGCTTCGGCGAGCTGGGCGCGAACATCGTGCGCATGGACGCCGAGCACGCGGAGCGGGAGCTGGGCACGGACTACAAGATGCGCTTCGAGGTGCACATTCCGTCGGAGCGGATCGAAGCGTGCCTCGCCAACGTGTCCAACACGGCCGAGGCGATGGGCTTGCACTTCCACGCCGAAGAGGCCGAGACGGGCTGAGTCGAAGCGCGCGCGCTGCGTGGTAGAGTCCCGCCGTGCAACCGCTCCAGGGTCGTTTCGGCGGCGCTCACGCCATCTTTCTTCTCGGCTGCGTCCTGATCGGATGCGGCCTGGTCGGGTGCGGCAGCGGCGGCGGCGACGCGGGGGATCTGGTCATCACCTCCGCCGCGCCGACGAGCGCGCCCAGCTGCGAGCGCAGCATCGTCAGCATCGAGAACTATTGCGCCGAGATCCGCCTCTTCGAGGTGCGCGGCGACGGGACGCGGGTCCCCTACCGCGTCTACGATCCCGACGGCGACGGCGTCGACTACGAGGCGCCCGGGCAGGTCGCGCTCCGCTTCGACAGCGACCGCCCGAACTCCAGGCGCATCCGCTTCGACGCCGAGCTGGACCCGTCGGCCCGCTACGACCTCGAGGTCGAGGTGTACGGCGGCGACGGCAACGGCTTCGCCGGCGCGGTGGTGGAGGACATCCCCACCGACGGCAGCGACATCGTGGTTCGCCTCTACCCCTACCGTCAGTGGGGATGCGCGACGGCCCCGACCTCGAACCGCGAGCCGCAGCCCCGGGCGCTGCACTACGCGGTCCCGCTCGACGACGGCGACGTGCTGGTCTTCGGCGGGGTCACGGGGGCGGGCGCGAGCCCCGTCGTGCACGTGCAGTCCATCCTGCGCTCGCCGGCCGCGGTGCTCGCGCTGGACGTGGAGCTCTACGACTCCGTTCGCCACGAGGTGGAGCAGGTCAGGGTCGTCAACGAGGTGCCGGGAGAGATCAGCACGGGCGTGGGCCGCGTGCTCTCGGGCGTGGTGTACCTCGGCGCGAGCGACGAGCCGGTGGGCGGCGAGACGCACCGGGTGCACCGGATCCGCGTGATCGACGGCGTGACGATGCCCTCCGACCAGGGCGCGAGCCCGGTCCTCGGCCTCGATCCGTCCGGCACCGACATCGACTTCGACGACGGCTTCCCGTTCGTGCCGCTGCCCACGCGCGCGGTGCTGGCGCAGCCGATCGATCTCGTCTTCGACGCCGACACGCGCACGCTCACGGTCGAGGCGGCGGACCTGGGAGACGCGCTCGAGCGCGGCGCCGCGGTGACGATCTCCGAGCCGGTGGCGACGCGCAGGCTCGGCATGCCGGGGCTCTCGCGACCGCCCGGCGGCTTCGAGCCGGGCTCGGGCATCTACGCGCTCGACGGTGCGGGCGGCGTCGAGGCCTCGGGCGCGCTCGACGTCTCGCGGCTGGGCGCGACCGTGACCGGGATGGACGCCGACTTCGTGGTCTGGGGCGGCCTCGGCTCGGTGGACACGGCCGGTGTGGCCGTCGATCCGGCCTCGCTCGCCGTCACCCCGCTCACCGGGCCCGGCGCGCGGGCGATGCACACCGCCACGCGCCTCGACGCGACCTCCATCCTCATCGCGGGCGGCCTGCCCGTGTCGGGGGGGCGCATCCTCGCCAACGGCGCGCCGAGCGCGCTGACCACCCCGCTCGCGATCCTCGAGCGCACGGGGCCCGCCGCCGTCGCCGTCCGCGCCTACGCGTCGGCGGCCTACCAGCCCACCGCGTTCCACACCGCCACCCTGGACCCCGAGCTCGGCGTCGTGCTCGTCGGCGGCGCGGTGAACGTGAGCGGCAACCGCTTCACCCCGGTGGACTCGGTCTGGTCCGTGCGCGGCGACGAGGTGCTCCCGCTCGCGCCCCTCGGAGAGGCGCGCTGGGGCCACACGGCGACGGTGCTCCCGGGTCGACGTGTCCTCGTCTGGGGAGGCTTCGCCTCGACCGACGATCGCCTGCTGGTCCGGCCGGTGGGCGCTCCGGAGATGTTCTTCCTCGAGTCGGCGCCCCCCACGCTCGGCTCGGGAGAGTGTCGGAACGTCGACGACGCGCCGGACGCGGCGCCCCCGGATCTCGACGCCGGCCGCCCGCCGCTCCTCGACGCGGGGACGCCGCCGCCGCCCGATTCGGGGCCCCCGCCGATGGACGCTGGCGTAGCGCCGCCCGACGCTGGCTGAACACGGCCCGCGTGCGATGCCTCGCGCCGTGCCTTGCGGAGACGGCGTCGCCGCACGATATCCCCCGGGTGAGTCCGGCGGGCAGACGCCGATCGAGAACCACCAGGAGAACCCATGTCGAAGCCTGAAGTCTTCATCGTCGCCGCGAAGCGCACCCCCATCGGCGCGTTCCAGGGCGCTCTGTCCGACGTGCCCGCCACGCGCCTCGGCGCCACGGCGATCACCGCCGCCCTCGAGGCCTCCGGGCTGAGCGCGGACGACGTCGAAGAGACGTTCATGGGCAACGTGCTCACGGCCGGCCTCGGCCAGGCGCCCGCCCGCCAGGCGGCCAAGTACGCCGGCATCCCCGACTCGGTGCCCGCGACCACGGTGGGCAAGGTCTGCGGCTCGGGCCTGCAGTCGGTGGTCTTCGGCGCCAAGTCCATCCTGCTCGGGGACGCGAGCGTCGTCGTGGCGGGCGGCATGGAGTCGATGACCCAGGCGCCGTACCTGCTGCCCAAGGCGCGCGGCGGCTACCGCATGGGCCACGGCCAGGTGCAGGACTCGATGATCCTCGACGGCCTGTGGGACCCCTACAACGACCAGCACATGGGCAACTGCGGTGAGCTGTGCGCGAAGGAGTACGGCTTCACGCGCGAGGCGCAGGACGAGTTCTCCAAGCAGTCCTACCAGCGCGCGCTCGCGGCGCAGGAGTCCAAGGCGTTCGACGCCGAGCTGACCCCCGTGACCATCCAGACCCGCAAGGGCGACGTGGTGGTGAGCGAGGACGAGGAGCCCAAGCGCGCCCGGCTCGAGAAGATGCCGAGCCTGCGCCCCGCGTTCGACCGCGAGGGCACCATCACCGCCGCCAACGCCTCCAAGATCAACGACGGCGCCTCCGCCCTCGTGCTCGCGTCGGGCGACGTCGTGAAGGCCAAGGGCCTGAAGCCCATCGCCAAGCTGGTCGGCTACGCCGGGCACGCGCAGGCGCCCGAGTGGTTCACCACCGCGCCGGTCGCGGCGATGAAGAGCCTGCTCGACAAGACCGGGCTGAAGGCGAGCGACATCGATCTCTTCGAGGTGAACGAGGCGTTCGCCGTGGTCGCGATGGCGGCGATGAAGGACGTCGGCTTCGAGCGCGAGAAGCTGAACGTGCACGGCGGCGCGGTGTCGCTCGGTCACCCCATCGGCTGCTCGGGCGCGCGCATCCTCACCACGCTCATCCACGCCCTGCACGGCAAGGGCGGGCAGCGCGGGATGGCCAGCATCTGCATCGGCGGGGGTGAGGCCCTCGCGGTGGTGGTCGAGCGGGTCTGAGCGCTCGATCCACCGGGGCGGCGCGCGCGATTGAGCGCACGCGCCGCTTCGGGACCTGCTACGTTCGTCACGATGAAGACCGAGGGGGCCACACGGGCGTCGACGACGGCGCAATCCGGCGTGCGTCCCCTCGATGCGCTCACCGAGGCCGACCTCGACACGCTGGGCGACGAGGTGGCCGACCTGGCGACGCTCGCGGCCGCGGGGGTGCCCATCGCGCCCGGCTTCGTCGTGAGCTTCGACGAGAGCCCGGCGCTCGTGGCGCGGCGGCTCTCCGACGCGCTCGCCTCGCCGCCGCCCCCGCTCGGCCGGCCCGTGCTGAAGCTGCGCCCGTGGTTCCGGACCATGTCGCTGGCCCAGCGCGCGGAGGGGCTCTGGCCCGCGCTCGCCGACGCGACGACCGCCGAGGACGTGGGCGAGCGGGTGGCGGCCGCGTTCGACGGCGTCCGGGC
>SHBB01000063.1 GCA_004213565.1 Sandaracinaceae bacterium | reverse complement strand
GTCCTGGGTCCAGAGGTGCGGGTCCTGGCCGCTCAGGTCGGCGCGCAGGTAGTCGTCCTCCACCTCGAACGCGGCGTAGAGGAACTCGGCGTCCCAGGTGAGCCGGGCGCGGGTGCGGGGCTGCCCGGGCGCGCTGGTCATGGTTTGCACGAAGGGCTCGGTCCAGGGCGAGTCCTGCCAGGCCGGGTCGTCGAGGCGGCCGTCGATCACGGGCGCGCGGCTCGCGCGCGGCGCGGAGTAGGAGGGGATGTCCGTGCGAGGCTCTGCGCAGGTGCACCCCGCGCTGCACAGTATCCCACCCGAGAGCATGGCGAGCGTGACCCAGCGGCTCACTCGAACGCCTCACGGAGCGACGGGTCCATCGAGCAGATGCGCTGCTTGGCGAGGTCCACGCAGGCGCAGGTGATCTCGGCGCTCGTCAGCCGCTCCTCGCCTCGCCAGATGCGGTAGTCGAAGCGGATCTTGGCGCGGTTGATCACGCCCACCCAGGCCTCGACCTCGAGCTCGTCGTCGAAGCGCGCGGGCCGCTCGTAGCGGATCCGGACCTCGGCCACCGGGAGCCCCTTGCCGACCTCGCGCTCGAAGCGCCGATAGTCGACGCCGCGCGCGCGGAGCAGCTCCACGCGGGCTTGCTCCAGGAAACGCAAGTAGGCGGCGTGGTGCACCACGCCGCCTTGATCGGTGTCCACGTACTGCACGCGGACAACGTACCGAAAAGGAACGGACCGAAAAGGAACGTACCGAGAAGGATCGGCCAAACGCGCCGAGGGCGAGCTACTCGGCCGCGTCGGCGGCCGCGAGCTTGCGGCTGACGAGGTTGTAGACGCGCGTGAAGTCGGTCATCTCGGTCAGCTCGTCCTCGGGGATGGAGAGCTTGTAGGTGCGCTCCACCTCCGCGACGATCTCGATGGCCATCATCGAGTCGATGCCGAGCTGATCGAACGGGGTCTCGTCCGGGATCTCGTCGACCTCGCTCACCTCCGAGATGATCTCGCGAAGCTTGTCCCTGAGTGCGTCGTCCGACATGGATTCCTCTTCCTGCTCCGAAGGGATCGAAGGATCCCCTCACATTTGTCAGCACGGACCGTGCCGACTCCGTACGGGAGTCGGCGCCGAACGGTTCACGCCATCCGGTTCTCGACCAGCTCGAGGAGCTGACCGACGGTCTGGATTCCGACGAGCTGCTCGTCGGGGATCTGGACGCCGAGCTCGCGCTCCATGGCGCCGACCAGCTCCAGCGTGCTGAGCGAGTCGAGACCGAGCTCCTGAATGTTGGAGTCCTGGGTCACGCCGGAGAAGTCCTTCTCCGCGATCTCCGTCGCCATCCGCTGAAACATCTCGAACAGTTCCGACCGCTGCATCGTTCGCTCCGTCAACCTAGTGGTCCGAGGCCCACCGATTGCGGGCCGAATTTACTCGTGGGGTGGCGCGCCGTAAAGGCTCGCCGTGGAAGGCTCAGCCGCCGTCGCGGCTCTCCGCTGGAGCCGGGTGTGAGGTCAGCTCGCCGCGCTCGTAGAGCAGCTGCGTCTTGCGGCGCTGGTGCTTGCCGCTCGAGGTCTTGGGGAGGGTGCCCACGGGCGCGATCACCACGTCGGCGACCTGCAGACCGAAGTCCGAGAAGATCGTCTCGGCGATCTCCTTGCGGAGCCGATCGGCGTCGCCGCGGTTCGCCTCCGCCATCATCACGAGCTCTTCCGTCCCATCACGGACGACGCTGAATGCACAGACGTTGCCACGTCGAACTCCGTCGAGCTCGCCCACCGCCCACTCGAGGTCCTGGGGGTAGTGGTTGGCGCCCTTGATGATGATCAGGTCCTTGATGCGTCCGCAGATGTAGACGTTGCCGTCGACCGTGTACCCGAGGTCACCGGTGTGAAGCCAGCCGTCACGGATGCCGGCCGCGGTGGCCTCTTCGTTGCGGAAGTAGCCCGGCGTCACGCTCGGGCCGCGGGCCACGATCTCGCCGACGCGTCGGTCCTCGAGCGTCTCGCCCTGCTCGTCGACGATCTTCAGCTCGTGGTCGGGGAAGGGCACGCCGCAGCTGACGACCTCGAGCGCGTCGGTGGCGCCCTCTTCGGCCGGGGCGGCGATCCCGTCGCGCATCGCGGCCGGGTCGACGCGGTCGACGATCATCTCGTCGTCGCGCGGGTGGAAGGTGATCGCCAGGCAGCTCTCGGCCATGCCGTAGCTGGGCAGGAGCGCGTTGGGCGAGAACCCGCACGCGGCGAAGCGATCGGCGAACTCGAGCAGGGTCTTGGCCCGGATGGGCTCGGCGCCGCAGCCCGCGATGCGCAGGGTGCTCAGGTCGAGCGCCTCGAGGTCCTTGTCGCGCACGCGCTTGGTCACGAGCTGGTAGGCGAAGTTCGGCGCGTAGGTGATCGTGCCCTTGTGCTTCGTGATCAGCTCGAGCCACATGCGCGGCATGCGCGCGAAGTGGGCGGTGGGCATCAGCACGACCGGCAGGTCCACGATGAGCGTGCCGAGCACGAAGCCGATCAGGCCCATGTCGTGGAAGAGCGGGAGCCAGCTCACACCGACGTCGTCCGGGGTGCGGTTCAGCCCGCTCGGGCCCAGGAACGCGGTCGCGTTGGCCACGAGGTTCCCGTGCGTGACCATCACGCCCTTGGGCTTGCTCGTGCTGCCGCTGGTGAACTGGAGGAAGCAGAGATCGTCGGGGCGGATGGCGGGCCGCTCGAACGCAGGCGCCTGGCCCTCGAAGCACTCCGGCGAGAAGAGGATCTGTCGCCCCTCGAGCTCCGGGCGGGCCCGCAGCTTCTCCACGACGTCGCGGTTCTGCTCCATGCAGATCAGCGCCTTGGCGTCCGCCGCCTCGACGATGTGGGCGAGGATGTCGAGGTAGGCGTCGATCGCCTTGAAGGTCGCCTGCGGGTACATCGGCACGGGCACGAAGCCGCCGACCGAGGCGCCGAGGAAGCTCAGGACGAACTCGTGGTTCTCAGGGAGGAGCAGCGCGACGCGATCGCCCTTCTCGAGGCCGGCCGCGCTCAGGAACGCCGCGCGCCGCTCCGCCTCCGCGCGCATGGCGGCGTACGGGTAGTAGCGCTCCTTCCGATCCAATCCGAGGAATCGAAAGCCGCGCTCCTCCCCTTCGGGGAGGCGGTAGAGCGCCTCCACCAAAGTCTGTGGCTGGGGAGCCATGGGCGCGCGGTTTCTATGGGGTCGCCGATGTGCTGTCAAGCCCACGAAAACCGGCCATGTGGCCTGTTTCGCGGCCTTGCAGCGCCCCGACCGGCCGAGCTATAGGCACCGCGATTCATGGGCCGCGTCTTCATCACCGGGATGGGGGTCGTCAGCTCGCTGGGCTTCGGTCGGAAGCCGTACTGGGAGGCGCTCGTCGAGGGCCGATCCGGCATCAGCGAGGTGAGCCTCTTCGACACCTCCAACCTTCCGCGCAACCTGGGCGGTGAGGTCAAGGGCTTCGTCGCGACCGACTACATGTCGGAGCAGGAGGCGCGCCGCATGGGCCGCTGCTCGGCGTTCAGCGTCGCCGCGGCGCGCATGGCGGCCGAAGACGCGGGGCTGACGGAGAAGGAGCTGGGCGGCGAGCGCACCGCGGTCGTGGTCGGCACCACGATGGGCGAGGCGAACGTGCTCGGCGAGCTCCAGCAGGCCTGGATCCACGAGGGCACGGGCGCGGTCCGGCCGGCCAAGCTCCCGCGCTACGGGACGACGCTGCTGCCCATCCACGTGGCGCGCGCGTTCGGCGCGAGCGGCATGGTGCAGACGCTCCCCGCGGCGTGCGCGGCGGGCAACTACGCGATCGGCTTCGCGGCCGACCAGATCCGCTCCGGGCGCGCCGACGTCGCGATCACCGGCGCGGTCGAGATCATCGAGAAGCTCGAGTACGCGGGCTTCGTCCGGCTCGGCGCGATGTCGCCCGATCTCTGCCAGCCCTTCGACCAGAACCGGAAGGGGCTCATCCTCGGCGAGGGGTCGACCATGCTCATCCTCGAGAGCGAGGAGGCGGTGGTCCGCCGCGGCGCGACGCCGCTCGCCGAGGTGGGCGGCTACGGGCTCGCGTGCGACGCGCACCACATCACGCGGCCGCACCCCGAGGGCGAGGGCAGCATCTCCGCCATGCGCCAGGCGATCCGAGCGAGCGGGCTGACGGTCGACGACATCGATCACATCAACGCGCACGGCACGGGCACCGCGGCCAACGACGCGATCGAGGCCAAGGTCATCCACGAGATCTTCGGCGACCGCGCGCTGCCCGTGACGTCGATCAAGAGCATGATCGGCCACTGCATGGGCGCGTCGAGCGCGATGGAGTCGGTCGCCTGCGTGATGACGCTGCAGACCGGGATCATCCCGCCGACCATCAACTACGAGACGCCCGATCCGGACTGCCCGGTGCACGTCGTCGCGAACGAGAAGCGCGAGGCGAAGGTGGACGTCGTGCTCAACAACGCGCTCGCCTTCGGCGGCTACGACGCGGTGGTCTGCTTCGCGAACCCGGGCCGCCTGCCCGAGGGCACGGGCGAAGCGCCGGACGCGGAGTCGGACGTGGGGGGGGCGCAGTGAGGCCGCTCGCGATCACGGGCGTCGGGCAGGTCTCGCCGCTCGGGCTCGGGCTCGAGGCGCTGCGCGAGGCGTTCGCGGATCCCGAGGCGGCGGCGAAGCGCGCCTTCACGGGCGAGCCGGAGGTGCTGACCCGGGAGAAGTTCCCCGAGGCGCACTCGGCCGAGGTCTGGGGCTTCGATCCGAACGCGCACCTCGGCGACAAGGGCCACCGCAACTTCGACCGGCTCACGAAGTACCTCATCGTGGCGGCCAAGCTCGCGCTCGAGGACGCGGGGGTGAAGAAGGACGGCAAGTTCGTCGGCGCGCTCGCGCCCGAGCAGGTCGGCATCTGCAGCTCCACCGCGTACGGCTCGCTGGACTCGATCACCGAGCTCAACCTCGTCGCGGAGCTCGAGGACCCCCGGTACATCAACCCGGCGCGCTTCCCGAACACGGTGATCAACGCGGCCGCGGGCTACGTGAGCATCTGGGAGGATCTCCGGGCGCCCAACGCGACCATCGTCGACGGCAACTGCGGCTCCATCGACGCGGTCCTCAGCTGCGAGACGCACCTCGCCCACCGGCGCGCGGACGCGTTCCTCGTGGGCGGCGGCGACGTGATCACCGAGGTGCTCTACCTCGCGCTGCGTCGGCTCGGCGCCATCGCGGGCGGCTCCGCGAAGTGGGCGCCCGGCGCGCGCGACAGCCAGGGGCTGCACCTCGGGGAGGGCGCCGCGTACCTGCTCGTCGAGCGCGAGGCCGAGGCGAAGGCGCGCGGCGCGCGGATCCGGGCGCGCGTCCTCGGCTACGGCACGGCGTTCGACCCGCCCAAGCGCCAGGCGCGCCTGCTCCACGCGTCGAGCAGCGCGGTGACCCGCGCGGTGCGCGGCGCGCTGAGCGACGCGAAGCTCGAGGCGAAGGACGTCGACGTGGTCTGCTCCGCCGCGGCCGGGCTGCGCCCCTTCGACGGCGCGGAGCTGTCCGGCCTCAGCGAGGTCCTCGGCGGCGTGCCCGTCGCGGCGCCGAAGGCGCTCTGGGGCGAGAGCTTCAGCGGCTCGGCCGCCCTCGGCATGGCCTCGGCCGTGACGTGGATCGAGGGCGCCACGCCCGGCCCGATGGTCGCCGCGAGCGAGGCCCCCTCGAAGGTGAAGAACGTCGTGGTGACGAGCGTCGGCTACTACGGCAACGTCTCCGCCGTCGTCATCGGCGCTTGACTCACTCCAGGCCGGCTTCCGGGTCGTAGACCGGGTCGGTCGCGGGCGGAGGCGCGGCGCCGCCGCCTGCTCCTCCAGCGCCGCCGCCGCTCGGCTCCCAGGTCGGCTGCGCGGCCGGCTGATCGGGCTGCGGGTCTCCGCCGTACGCCCCCTCGCCGCCGCTGTCGCCGAAGCTCACCCAGCCGCGGAAGCTGAAGCCCAGGACGATCTCATAGGCGGCACGCTCCGCCTCGGAGACGTAGACGACGTTGAACTGCGCGTAGGGACCCAGGCTCACGTCTCCGAAGAAGAAGTGGAGTCCACCACGCGCGCCTCCCTCGAAGACTACCTGCGCATCGGAGCCATCGGGGAAGAAGATCGTCGGCACGATGTGAGCTCCCACGAAGGGGGCCATGTCCTCACCCGGCAGCCAGTACTCGAAGAACGGGCCGATCGCGAAGACGCCGCTGTTGTTGTCTGGTGCGAAGGCGCCATCCGGGTTGGTGTGCACGAAGCCCGCCTGGAAGGCGGCTCCCACGACGATGTCGCCGAGGCCGACGCCGATCTCCAGCTCGGGCCCGAAGGCGTTCACAGCGTCGAGCGTGAAGAAGCCGAAGCGGACGTCGAAGAGCCTGTCGGGAAAGTGCCGAAAGCCGAACACCTCCGCGCCCGCCCCGAGGACGAGCCCCGGTTCCGTGCCAGGCCGGAGAATGCGCGGACGCGCCAGCGCCTCGGAGGGCGTGATGACCGTGAAAGAAGCCAGCGCGACGCCGAAGCAGAGCGCGAGGCCAACCGAGCGGGTGAGCCGTTTCATGCGGACAGATTGCCCGAGGGCCTTCCGTCGCCCCAAGAAACCGGCCGGAGCCGAACCAGCCTCCGTCCGTGCTGATGGACACGCCCCCGGCTGGCCGAGCGGCCCCGATCCCGTCATGGTTCCGCCGCACATGAGCTGGATTCACGAAAAGGCGCACGCCGAGCTGGCCCGGATTCGCGAGGCCAAGGAGAAGCAGGTCTACCCCTTCTTCAAGCCCTTCGAGTCGGGCGGCCTGCACACCACGATCGACGGCAACCCGATCGTCAACTTCAGCAGCAACGACTACCTCGGGCTGACCAACCACCCGAAGGTGAAGGAGGCGGCGAAGAAGGCGGTCGACCAGTACGCGGTCGGGCTCAGCAGCTCGCGCGTGCAGGCGACCACGGTCGCGCACGTGGAGCTCGAGGAGCGGCTCGCGAAGTGGTTCGGCGCCGAGGCGTGCCTGCTCTTCACGACCGGCTACCAGGCGATGGTGGGCACCATCATGTCCTTCGCCGACAAGGACACCACGCTCATCCTCGACAACCTGGCCCACGCCTGCATCCTCGACGGCACCTTCCTCGCCGCCGGGACGCCGGCCAGCGCGCCCGAGGTCCGGTTCTTCAACCACAACTCGGTCCGCTCGCTCGAGCGCGTCCTGAAGACCAAGCAGCGCGAGAAGGCGCTCGTGCTCATCGAGGGCATCTACTCGCTCGACGGCGACAAGGCGGTCATCAAGGACATCATCGAGGTCTGCGAGCGCTACGACGCGGTCCTCTGCCTCGACGACGCGCACGGCACGGGGACGCTCGGCGCCCACGGGCGAGGCATCCTCGAGGAGCAGGGCCTCGAGGGCCGCGCGCCGCTCGTGATCAGCACCTTCAGCAAGACCTTCGGCGGCATCGGCGGCATCCTCTGGGGTGACCGCGACGTGGTCGACCACGTCAAGCACCGCGCGCGCTCGTTCCTCTTCAGCGCGTCGCTCCCGGTCCCGATCGTCCAGGCGGCGGCGACCATCCTGACGATGCTCGAAGAGGAGGGCCCGGCGCTGGTCAGCGAGCTGCACGAGAAGGCGCAGTACTTCCGCGGGCGGCTCCTCGAGATCGGCTTCGACCTCGGCAAGAGCGACACCCACATCATGCCCGTGATGTGCAACGACGAGCGCAAGGCGCTCTTCATGCACGTCGCCTTGATGGAGAACGGCGTGATGATGGTGCCGATCACCTACCCGGGCGTGAAGAAGGGCGAGGAGCGCCTCCGCGTGAACATCACCCGCGGGCACACCCGCGAGGACATGGACAAGGCGCTCGAGCTGCTCGAGATGTACGGCGAGGCGTTCTTCGTGCTCAGCGGAGAAGACCTCGGCCCGATGGAGCTCTGAGCGGCGCCGCCTCCACGCCGAGCTCCGCCTCGAGGCGCTCGAGGTGACGGCGCGCGCCCCCCGCGAAGCGTGAGCTCGTGCCGCCCTCGGCGAGGAACAGGCGCCAGCTGCGGAGCGCGCGCTCGAGCGCGGGGCGGTTGACGCCGCCGTCCATGCGCGCCGTCGCCTCGTGGCCGAGCGCCTCGTACGCATGCAGCTCGTAGACCGGCTCGAAGAACACGAAGTCGAGGTGGAGCACGCTCATCGCCCCGTGCGCGCGGTGCAGCGCCGCGAAGCGCGGATCGTCGGGGGGGACGGGATCGCCGCGGAGGGCGCGGGCGGCGACCTCGAGCGCGGCGTCGGAGTCGCCGCTCCGGTCGAGCGTGAGCGCGAGGCCCCACTCGGCGAGCGACCGCGTGAACGGGTCCTCGGTCTGCTCGATCGCCGCCTCGTAGTGGGTGATCGCGGACTGCAGATCGCCGGTCAGCATGGTCACCTCCGCGAGGTTGCCGTGCACGTTCGCGCGGTCGAGCCCGCTGAAGAGGAAGGCCAGCGCGCGCTCGCTGGTCGCGGGCAGATAGAAGCGGTCCTCGAGCTGCACGGTGGGAGGCAGCGCGGTGCGGAGCGCGGCCTCGTACTCGGCGCGGGCCCGCTCGAACTCCTGCCGGCGCATGTGCAGCATGGCCAGCTCGTAGGCGACGCGGTCGGGGAAGAACTCCGGGTCGAGCGCGCGCACGCGCTGCCACTCCGCGATGGCCTCGTCGGCCCGGTACTCCGTGCCGCCGTCGCGCGCGGGCCGCTCCCACCGGGTCAGGGCGTAGGCGGTGTAGTAGGCCAGCTCGGGGTCGTCGGGGAGGACGCGGCGCGCGCGCTCGAAGCGCACCAGCGCCTGCTCGAGCAGCACCCAGCGCGGGGCGGCGCCGAGCGCGGGGTCGCCCGGGGAGAGCCCGTGCACGAGCTTGGCCAGGCCCTGCCGCATCCGACGTCGCCCGAGCCGCTGCGCCGGGTCGAAGACCTCCGCCCATCCGCCCTCCTGCGCGTGCGCCGCCGGGGGCGCGAGCAGGCTCAGGGTGAGGAACGCGAGCGAGAGGGAGCGCACACGGGGAGGGTAACCCCGCGTCGGTTTCGTAGCCACGCGGTGACGCCGCGAGCCGGCGCCCGCGGGCGGGTGTAAGCTGCCCCCCGTGCCCCTCCGCCTTGCTTTGCCGCCGGTCCTCGCGTCGCTGCTGGTCCTCACCGGCGCATGCGATCATCGAACGACCATCCCGACGCGGAGCGACGCGGGCCGTGACGCCTCGATGGACGCGGCGCCGATGGACGCGACGCCGCCGCCGACCGACGCGCCGCCGCCCGTGTTCGATACGGGACCCCTCGACCCCGACGCGGCGTGCAGCTCGGCCACCACGCGGGCCGAGGTCGAGCGGCTGCCGGTCGACATCATCTGGATGGTGGACAACTCCTCGAGCATGCAGCCGGCCATCGAGGAGGTGCAGCGCGGCTTGAACGACTTCGCGGCCCTCATCGGCGCGCGAGACCTCGACTACCGCGTGATCATGCTCAGCCTCCGTGGCCAGGGGGAGACGACCGTGGGGGGCTCGCGCCGCTATCAGGTCTGCATCCCCCCGCCGCTCTCGGGGGACACGAGCTGCGCCGACGGGGCGCGCTTCTTCCAGGTCAGCCTGGACGTGCGCAGCACGCAGCCGCTCGAGCAGTTCCTCGGCTCCCTCGGGCAGACCGACGGCTACACGTCGAGCGATGACCGCGGCAGCGAGCCCTGGCAGCACCTCCTGCGCCCCGAGGCCACCAAGACGATCGTCGTCGTCACGGACGACAACGCGCGCATGGTGGTGCGCAGCGGTGGGGGCTTCGCGCCCGGCCCGGGCGGCGGGCGCAGCGAAGGCGACCCGGTCGCCACCGCGGAGTGGTTCGAGACCTTCGTCGGCGGCAGCAACCCGTTCAGCTCGCGCACGCTGCCGGAGGGCATCTTGCACCCGCGCTGGAGCGGCGCCTTCGACGGCTACACCTTCGCCGCGCTCTACGGCTGGGGCTCCGAGACCGACGACACGATCCGCTGCAACTACGCCGCGGGCGGCTCTCCACCCGCGAGCGGCCGGACCTACACGGAGCTCGTCCGGCGAACGGGCGGGGTCCGGGCGCAGATCTGCGCCGGTCCCGCGGCCTGGGGCCCGTTCTTCGACGGCGTCGCGAGCGCGGTCGAGCGGTCCAGCCGCATCGACTGCCAGATCCCGATCCCCGAGC
The DNA here is from genome assembly GCA_004213565.1 of Sandaracinaceae bacterium. Lineage (GTDB taxonomy): Bacteria > Myxococcota_A > Polyangia > Polyangiales > Sandaracinaceae > JAVJQK01. The sequence goes on along the minus strand of SHBB01000063.1, from coordinate 13,942 downwards.
CGCCGATGGGGATGTTCTTCGAGCGCGACCGCATCAACGTCTTCCTCGACGATGGCAGCGGCAGCGCGCGCCTGGGCAAGGTGCCGGGCGTGGCCGACTGCGACGCGCGCGGAGGCTGGTACTACGACGACGAGGACGCGCCCAGCGCGGTCATCCTCTGTCCGGACTCCTGCGCGTCCGTGCAACCGAGCGCGGGAACCACCACCTCGGTGGATGTCCAGTTCGGCTGCCAGACCGTCCCAATTTGAGACTCCTTTCGCGCGCGCCGAAAACCGATCTATGGTTTCCACGCGTGTCGAGTGATCTGCAGTTCCCCACGCTGGACGCCCTGGCGGCGCGTCTCGTCGAGGAAGGCGCGGAGACCCTCCGCTTCGAGATCGACGCCCCGGTGCTGGTGCGTCGCCCCGACCCGCGGGAGGTCGTGGAGGACACGCGCTCGTTCCACACCCGGGGCGCGGCGAGCGTCTCGCTGGTGGAGGAGGCGCTGCGCCGCTCGGGCCGCCAGGCTGGTACGGGCATCTCGGCCCCGCGCGAGGGGGAGGGCATCGACGAGGTGCGCGTCGGCGCGGTGGTCTTCCTCCGCAAGCGCGCCGGCGCGACGACCTTCCAGGAGCGCATCGGCATCGGTCGCACGGCGAACATGGACGCGTGCATCCCGCTGCCGCGCATCTCCAAGTATCATGCCTTCTTGACGGAGTCGGACGGCGGATACGAGCTCGCCGACGCGCGCTCCACCTTCGGCACCGAGGTCGACGGGGTGAAGCTGGAGCCGCTGGTCGCGGTCCCGGTGGAAGACGGCGCGAACCTCATGCTGGGCCCCTACGCCTTCCGCTTCCACACGATCGGGGGCCTGATCGCGCACCTCGAGCGCATGAACCGCGTGCGCCAGGGCTGAGGCGCGCGGGGTTGCCCCCGCCGCTCGAAGGCGCCACATGACGGGTCGTGCTGGAGAACCTCCTGCGTCCGTGGATCGTCGCCCGCCTGCTCAGCGGCGGGGCCGTCGCGCTCCTGGCGCTCTTCGGCGCCTGGGTCGCGTGGAGGGTGCTGAAGCGCTGGCGGATCGGGGCGAGCACGGAGGGGCAGCTGGCCCTCGAGCGTCGCGCGGAGCTGGTGGCGGCGGTGGTGCAGGTCGCGCTCGTCTTCGCGGCCGCCAACCTGGCCCTGACCGTGCTGACCGCCGACCGGCTCACCCACTCCATCCGGGGCGCGATGTGCGCGTGGGGGGTCTTCGACGCGAGCCCCTACGGCTTCCTCGCCCTGGCCACGAGCGCGCTCGGCGCGGCGCTCTGCGCGCTGTGGGTGGTGCTCCACCGCCTGGACCTGAAGCTCGCCAAGCCCGTCCTGACCCGCCGCAAGTTCGCGGCGCTCTTCGGCCTCGCGCCCGTGCTCGTGCTCGACCTCTACGTGACGGCGCGCTGGGCGCTGGACCTCGACATGGAGGTGGTGGCGACGTGCTGCTCGCTCGGCCTCGACGACGCGCTCGGCGGCACGCAGGGCGCGGGCGGCGGGCCGCGGGAGCTCGCGGCGTGGATCGCGCTCGGCACCGGGGTGGGGGCGGTCCTCGCCTCCGCCTTCTCGTGGCGCCGGCCCGGCCGCTTCGCCGGGTGGCTCGCGGCCGGCTTCAGCGTCGCGGCGGCGGGCGCGGCCGTCCCCGCCATCCTGTGGTTCGTGGCGCCTCACGCGTACGAGACGCCGCACCATCTCTGCCCGTTCTGTCTGCTGCACGCGGACGTGGGCGGCATCGGCTGGCCGCTCTTCGGCGCGCTCTTCGGGGCGGCCCTCTGCGGCGCGGCCACGGGGCTCGTGCAGTCCCAGGGCGCGGCGAGCGCGCGCGGCGACGGAGCCGCGGTGGACGCGCTCTCCAGGCGGCTCAGCGGCTGGGCCGCGATGGGGTGGCTCACCGTGCTGCTGCTCGGCGCCTGGCCCGTCGCCCGATACGCGTGGATCACGGGCGGCGCTTCGCTCTTCGGAGGCACGTGATGCGTTCGGTCTGTCTGGCTCTCTCGCTGGTCGTCTCTGCCTTCGCATTCGCGGCGTGCGGCGACGACGACGTGGACGAGCGGGTCCGCTGCGCGACCTGCGGCATGGTGGTGCCCGAGGACAGCGGCTGGCGGGCCGGCGGCGAGTCGCTCGCGTTCGACGCCCCCAAGTGCCTCTTCCGCCGCATCCACCGCGAGGGCCCGGTCGAGGGGGCGTGGGTCATCGAGTACTACAGTCAGGAGCGCGCGCCCGCGGCGGAGCTCTTCTACGTCATCGGCTCCGATCTCGAGAGCCCGATGGGGCGCGACCTGGTCCCGGTGCGCGGCCGAGAGGCGGCGGAGCGCCTGCGCGAGGATCACCACGGCGAGGCGGTGCTCTCCTTCGACGAGGTGAGCGCCGAGATCGTCGAGGCGCTGTTCGCGCCGCGCGCCTGACTCAGCAAGCGCGCTCGGTATCGTCAGCGCAGAGCGCGTCGATGAGGGCCCGCGCGGTGTCCTCGAGGCCCCGCAGACCGGCCGCCCGGCCGAGCGCGATGGCCGCGTCCGGCGTCTCGCCGTTCAGGAACGCGCGCAGCGCCATGATCGCGCCCGCGCGGTTGCCCGAGCCGCAGTGCAGGATCACCGGGCCGTCCGCCTCCGCCAGGAGCGCGTCCACCTCGCGCGCCACGTCCGCGGTGACGCCGTCCGCGCCCGCCACCGGCACGTGCGCGAAGCGCATGCCCAGCGCCTCGGTCTGTGCCCGCTCCTCCGCGAGCCCGCCTTCGGCCTCGGTCCGGAGCGAGATCACCATCACCACGCCCGCGTCGGCCGCGGCGCGCAGGTCGGCGCGGCTCGGCGGGCCGCCGGTGATCACGCCGGGCTCGGCCTCGGCCTGGTTCGGGAGCGCGAGCCGGGTCGGCTCGGAGGTCGGCTCGGAGATCGGCTCGGAGATCGGCTCGGAGATCGGCTCGGAGAGAGGTGGCGTGCCTCCACCGCACGCGGAGAGCGCGAAGGCGGACACACAGAAGGCGAACAGGGCGATGCGTCGCGTCACGCCGCCCACGTAGACACTCAGCTCGGCGCGTCGAGGGCCCGGACCGCGTTGGCGAGCATCACGGCGGCCACCGCGATGAGCACCCCGGTGAGCGCCGTCTGCAGGGTGCCCAACAACATCAGGCCGATGTTGGCCACGCCGCCGTAGTCGATCTCCACGACCCGGTAGGCGATCATGTTGCAGCACGTCGTGAGGATCTCGAGCGCGCCCGCGCCGATGAGCAGGTAGCCCGCGGTCGGCTTGGCGGCGCGCACCACCGTCGCGCCCACGCCGAGGTAGGCCACGCCGATGAGGACGGCGAAGAAGGTGTAGAGCCAGGGAATCAGAGCGCTCACGCCGGGCCTCCCGTCTCCATGAGCCGCGTCTGCAGATGGCGCGCGAGCAGCACCAGCCCCGCCAGCAGGAGACCGGTGGAGAGCAGCCAGGCGAAGAGGCCGAGCAAGCTCGGCAGCGAGCCGAGCGTGTCGAGCAGCTCGTATTGCTCCGCCTGCATCAGCGCGCCGGGGAGGCTGCTGCAGCAGAAGAAGCCCCACCGCACCAGCCCGCCGCCCGCGAGGAGATAGCCCGCGGTCGGGTACGCTTTGCGCACTGGCACGAGCCCCACGACGATGAGCGCGACGGCGGTCAGCCACCCGATGCACCCGTCGAGTGAGCCGAGGCCGCTCATGGCTTCCGCTTCCATGGGCGCACGGTATCAGCTCTCCATGCGCCTTGGGCTGGATTCGCTAGCAGTCAGTCCGTTGAAGAGCCTCGCTCCTCGTCTCTCGGGCGGGACGCCCCGTCTCTCCTCGAAAATGCTGAAGCATTTCCTCGTCGCCCCGAACCGAGAACCGGGCCGTCGCGCTCCGAGATCCTTCGGGCTCGGTACTTCAACGGCCTGCTACCCGTCGAAGAGGCGCCGCTCGAGCGCGCGCGCGTCGTCGCCTGTGACGTGGGCGAGCACGGCCCGAGCCATGCGGCCGTCGTGGGGAGCGAGGAGGGCGGGGAGGGCCGCCTCGAGCTGCGCGAGGCTCGGCTCGAAGCCGGTCCCCGCGTGATGGTCGCGCAACCAGCGGCGCGCGGCGTCGAGGTCGCGGCTCCTGCGCATCGCGCGCTTGAGCCGGAGCATCGCGCGCATCCACCCGTGAAACGCCGCGAGCGGGGGAGCCCAGTCGGGGACCGGCCCGCCCTCTCGCGCCGCCTCGAGCGCGCCGATCCGCTCTTCGATGACCCGCATCGGCAGCCGATCGATCTCGCGCAGCGCGCCCGGGAACTCCGTCGCGAGCGCGCGCATCTCCGTCGGCGCCGCGTCGTCCCCGCCGCGCGCGTGGGCCTCGCGCATCGCGCGCATCCGCCGGTACTTGTCCAGCAGCGCGTCGAGGATCTCGGAGTGCACGCCGAAACCGTAGCTGGTAGGCCCCGACGCAGCACACCGAAGGAGGCGCGTCATGACGCTGGTCGACCTGAGCCACGTGATCGAAGCCGGCATGACCACGTACCCGGGCCTGCCCGGCCCGATCCTCTGTGACTTCCTGAGCCGCGAGGCGTCGCGCGCGCTCTACGACCCGGGCACGAGCTTCCACATCGGCAAGATCGAGCTGGTCGCGAACACCGGCACGTACGTGGACGCCCCGTTCCACCGCTACGAGGACGGCGTCGACGTGGCCGGGCTCCCGCTGACGAGCCTCGCGGACCTCGACACGGTGGTCGTGCGCGCGCCGCACGCGGACGGCCGCCGCGTCGACGTCGACGCCCTGCGTGGCCTAGACGTGAGGAGCCGCGCGGTGCTGGTCCACACCGGGTTCGCCGCGCGCTGGCGCACCCCCGCCTACCTCGAGGGGCACTCCTTCCTCACCGAGGCGGCGGCGCTGCATCTCCGCGACGAGGGCGCCGCGCTCGTGGGCATCGACTCCCTCAACATCGACGACACGCGCGGCGGCGCGCGCCCCGTGCACAGCGCCCTGCTGGGGGCCGGCATCCCCGTCTGCGAGCACCTCACCGGCCTCGAGCAGCTCCCCGACGCGGGGGCGCGCTTCTTCGCCGTCCCGCCGAAGGTGCGCGCCCTCGGCACGTTCCCCGTCCGCGCGTTCGCGCTGACTTGAAGAGCTCAGTCGTCGACGACTTCGCCGTCTCGCATCGAGACGCAGCGGTCCACCCGCGGGTCGTCGGCGAGGCGGGGGTCGTGGGTGGCGGCGACGATGGTGGTGCCTTCGTCGCGGAGCGAGGCGAGCAGATCCACGATCTCGCGGGCGTTGTCGGTGTCGAGGTGCGCCGTGGGCTCGTCGAGGAGGAGCACCGGCGGGGACAGCACGAGCGCGCGCACGATCGCGGCCCGCTGGCGCTGGCCTCCGCTGAGGCGCGAGGCGCGCGTGTCGATGCGGTCGCCCAGGCCGAAGCGGGTCAGCAGCGCCTCGGCGCGATCCGCCTGCGCCTTCGTCGCGCCGCCGAGCGGGACGAGGGGCAAGAGCAGGTTCTCGCGCACGCTCATGCCGTCGATGAGGGAGAGATCCTGGAAGACGAACCCGACCTTGGTCCGACGGACCGCGGTGCGGTGGTGATCGCGCAGGTGCGTCAGGGACTCGCCGAGCACGTGCACGGCCCCCGAGGTCGGCGTGACCATGCCGCCCATCAGGCCGAGCAGGGTCGTCTTGCCGGAGCCGCTCGGGCCGCGCAGGACCCAGAGCGCGCCCTCGGGCACCTCGAGGCGCACGCCCGCGACCGCGTCCACGCGGGTGGCGCCATCCAGATAGCGCTTGCGCACGTCCTCGAGGACGATGGCGCTCACTCGCCACCTCGGAGCGCCTGGTCGGGGTCGATCATCGAGGCGCGCCAGGCGGGCACGACGCTGATCGCCACGAAGGGGATCACCACCGACGCGAGGAGCGCGAACGCCTGCACCGGATCGAAGGACGGCACGAGGCGCATGGGCGGGCGGAGCGCGCTCCAGCCGAGCAGCGCGTCGAGCAGGCCGGGCGCGTCGAGCCAGAACACGTAGACGTAGGCGAGCACTCCGCCGAGGGTCGCGCCGAAGACGGCGACGATCGCCGACTCCCACATGCGCGCGGCGAGCACGTCGCCCGTGCCCCAGCCGACCGCCTTGAGCACCCCGATCTCGCGGCGCTCGTCGCGACCGAGGCCGGTCAGCCGCTCCCAGGCGAGCAGCAGGAAGGCGGCGAGCGCGGGCAGGAAGAGGAGGGCGAGCAGCCCGCCGCGCGTGTCGAAGGTCAGCTCGTAGGTGCGCTCGAGCAGCCGCGCGTCGAGCACGCGGGCGCCGGGGACGAGCGCCCCGATGCGCTCCGTCAGCACGCTCGCCTCGTCCTGCGTGGTCAGGTCGATGGCGAGATCGGTCGCGCTGCCCTCGGGCATGCCCAGCAGCCGACGGGCGTGGGTGGGCGTGGCCACGATGAGATCCGCGGTCCGGATGGCCGCGTCCTCGCCGAAGACGCCGACCACCTCGCTGAACTGCACCTCGCCCTGGACGGGGATGCCGATCTCGTCGCCCACCCGCAGACCCAGGAGATCGGCGATGGACGCGCCGACCGTGACCTCTCCGTCCTCGGTGGGGAGGCGACCGTCCTCGAGCACGTGCGCCTCGGTCGCGCCGACCACGGTCACGTTCGCCTCGAGCGCGACGAAGAAGTAGTAGCCCCAGACGCGCGGGGTCACGCGGCGGACCGCGGGGAGGGCCGCGATCTCCTCGCTCACGCTCACGTCGATGAGCGCCGGGCGCCCCGCGACGAGGCGCTGCACGGTCAGGTCGGGCATGCCGCCGGTGCCGCGCGCGTACTCGGCGCGCAGCGCGTCGGTCAGCAGCAGCGCGGCGCCGAAGAGCGCGATCACGAACGCGAGCCCCACCGTGAGCGCGAGGCTCTTGCCGAGCCGGCGTCGCAAGCCTCCGAGGGCGAAGTCTATCAAGGCGAGTTGACGCTTCATCGCCGCACGATCTCCACGCCGCCGACCCTCAGGATGGCGCGCGGTGGGCCGATCAAGGCGCCTGCGGGATCGACGTCGGGGGCGCCGGGCAGGTCGCTGACGGCCGCGCCGGGCTCGGCCTGAGAGGGGTGACGCAGCCAGCGCTCCGCGCTGCTCAACACCAGGTCGGGCAGCCCGAGCCGCGCGGCGGCGCGCGTGTCGTCGTCGTGGATCGGCCGTCGCAGCGACGCGTCGACGGCCACCGCGATCACAGAGAGCGCGAGCGCCACCAGCGCCGCCGCGAGGGCGCGCAGCCGAGGGGAGGCCATCACGGTCCGAGCACGCTCAGGAGCAGCTGGGTGAGGATCGCGTTGGCGACGAGCACCGCGATCGAGACCGCGACCACCGCCGTCGTCGTGGAGCGGCCGACGCCCTCGGTCCCGCCGCGCGTCCGCATGCCGAAGTGACAGCCGAGGAGCGTCACGAGGAAGCCGAACACGGGCGTCTTGGCGATGCCGCTGACGAGATCCTCGAGGTCGATCGTGTCGATCGCCGTCGAGAGGAAGAAGGGCATCGAGATGCCGAAGGTCACCTTGCAGACGATCATCGCGCTGCCGATGCCGAGCACGATCGCGAAGCACGCAAGCAGGGGCATCAGCAACGTCCCGGCGAGCACGCGCGGCACGACGAGCTTGCGGATGGGGTCGGCGCCGAGCGCGCGGATGGCGTCGATCTGCTCGGTCACCGCCATCGAGCCGAGCTCCGCCGCGATGCCCGCCGCGATGCGGCTGCCCACCACCAGGGAGGTCAGCGACGGCGCGAGCTCCCTGACCATGCTCAGCCCGACGATCCGCCCGACGCTGTCCCGGGCGCCGAAGCGCTCTAGCGAGTAGGCGAACTGGATCGCCATGACGATGCCGACGAAGATGGCGGTGGCCGCGGCGATGCCGAAGCTCTTCACGCCGAGCTGCTCCATCTGATAGACGAACGCGCGCGGCTCGAAGCGCGTGGTGAAGAGGGCGCGGACGGCGCGGAAGGAGAGCCGGGTGACGCCGCCCGCCTGCCGCATGAAGGCCATCACGCGGCGGCCCTGACCCCGGAACACGCGGTCGAAGAAGCCGGCGCGCGCCTTCGCCTGCGCGGTCACGGCGTCCCCACGTCCGTGCTGAACTCACCCACGAAGCGCTCGAACACGCGAGAGGCCTCGTCGAAGGCCTCCGCGTGCGTCACGAGCGCGAAGTCGTACGTGCACTCGTCCTTCTTCATCACGTAGAGCAGCAGCTCGCGGGGGACGCCGTCGAGCCGCGCGCGGACGTGGGAGCGCAGCGCCTCGCGGCCGTCCATCGGGACGCGATCGCTGCTCACCCAGTCCCGGTCGGTGAAGCCGATCAGGAGGTGATTGGTCAACGAGGTCAGGGGCACGTCCTGGAACGGATCGCATGTCGAGTTGACTTGCACCACCGCCTCCAGCGCGTCGTGGTGCCAGGCGAGGTCGTTCTGGTCGACGCCGATCCGGTCCCAGCCCTCGCCGAGATCGCCGATGCGATAGCGAGCCTCGCCGTCGGCGTACACCCCGCCGGTCAACGTCGCGCCGCCTCCACACGCGCCGAGGAGGATCGCGAAGGGGACCGCCAGCAGGTGCCGTCGCATCGGCACGGATATAGGCGGCCCCCCCCAGCGGCGCAATGACGCGCCTCCGAGCGCGGGCGTCAGTCGATGGCGGCGGCGGGGAGGGACGCGGTCAGCTCGCGCAGGTGCGGGACGCGGGACTCGAGGAGGGGGAGCTGGCGGCGGAGGATGGTCTGCGTCACGTCCTGGAGCGGCAGGGTGAAGAAGAAGCACAGGTTGTGGAGGATCCAGCGGTCCGCCTGCAGGATGGACAGGCCGTCCGGGTCGCTGCCGACCTCGGGGATGGAGCCCCGCTCCAGCTCCTCGAGGAGGCGGCGTGTGCCGTGCTGGTAGGCGTCGACCTCGAGGGGGCCGAAGTCCACGTGGAGGAGGGCGTAGACGCCCGCGGCGACCAGCCGGCGGTAGACCGGGAGCTGCTCGCAGACGAGGTGGTAGCCGAGCTCGTGGGCCTCCTCCTCGCCGAGGCCCTCCTCGAAGCCCCAGCTCCCGTCGCCGCTCGCGTCTCGTCCGCAGAAGACGACGAGCTGGCTCTCGTCTCCCGTTCGTCGGACGGCGGCCAGCATCTCGAGATCGAGCGGCGCGGTGGTCGGACCCTCCCGCCGGTATCGCTCGAGCCGGTCGCGGCCCACCCGGACTCGCTCCGTCGGTGAGAGGATCCAGGCTTTGCGCACACCCGCCGTCGTGTCGATGCTGCGTTCTTCGACGCGTAGGCCCATCCCCCGTGGAGGCTCCTCTCCCTCGCCCTCAGCGTAGCGGCTGGGTCCCTCGGCACAAGGGTGGCTGAGCCCGGATCCGGCTCAAACGAGCCCCTCGTCGAGGCGCCGCATGCCCTCGAGCAGCAAGCCCTCGGCGGAGGCATGGATCACCCGCGCGGGCGGCTCGAAGCGGGGGTCGAGGGTGAAGCGGCCGCGGTCGAGCTTCAGCAGGGCGTAGAAGGCCTCCTCGCCCGTGCGCTCTCCGAAGCGCGCGTCGTGGATCTGACCCTCGCAGAAGTGGATCTCGCCGCGCTTGGCGCCGGCCACGATCTGGAGCCGCCCCCCGCGCCGCCCGTTGGCGAGGATCTGCACGACGTCGGGCAGCGACATCTCCTCGAGCGATCCGCTGACGCCGCTGGCCTCCTGGCGAGACGCGCCCTCCACCGCCTGGCCCGCCTTGGTCGCGACGACCTCGGGCGAGGCCGGCTTGACGACGTAGTCGGTCGCGCCGAGCTCGAACCCCTTGGTGACGGACTCGCGGTCCGCCCGACCGGTCAGGAACAGCACCGCCGGTCGGTCCGTCTCGCCGAGCTCTCGCACGCGCTCCATGAGCGTGAAGCCCTCGCCACCCGCGCTCAGGTCCACCTCGGTCACGATGACCTCGGGCGGGCGCTCCGCGAGGAGGGCGAGCGCGGCCGGGAGCTCGCGCGCCACCTCGACCGCGAACCCGTGCTCGATGAGGCGCATCTCGAGCACCGTCGTCTCCTCGGGGTCGGGATCCACGATCAGCACCCGCGGGCGCGTGCCGAGCCGCTCCGCGCCGTCGTCGCCCACGACCACGTGCCGCAGGAGATCCACGAGCGTCGGGTCGAAGAGCTCGCCGCCGAGCTCCTTGAGCACGCTGAGCGCCTGGGGGATCGAGAGCACGCGGCGGTAGGGGTTCTTCGAGTTCGTCGTCAGGTCGGAGTAGGTCTCGACGATGGCGAGGACCCGCGCGCCGTAGGGGATGTCCTTGCCCGCGAGCCGATCGGGGAGGCCTTTGCCGTCGAAGCGCTCGTAGAGGTGACCGAGGATCTTCTTCGTGTCGGGGGGGAGCTGGGCCGAGGCAAAGAGCTTGACCGGGGACAGGCGCGACTTGGTGGCGCGGCCGCGGTGGCCTTCGTGGCGCGCGACGTTGAGCGCCGTGAGGTGGAGATCTCCTCCGGTCTTGCCGAGGTCGTGGATGTAGGCCGCGACGACGAGCGCGTGTCGGTCGGCGCCGCTCAGCCCGACCCGCTCCGCCACGAGTCGGCAGAGGCGCGCCACCTGACCGCTGTGCCCTCGCAGCTCGCCGCGATCGCGGTCGAGGAGGGACACGAAGACGTTCAGGGTCTCGAGGTAGTCGTCGAGCGAGACGCGGGGCGTCTCGTCGGTGCCCGAGAGCGGAGAGTCGATCGGGATGGTGCCCTCGAGGGGGACCGGCGCCGGCAGCGGCGCGGGCGCGACCTGCGGCGCCGGCTCACGGGGCGCGACGCGCGCGGTGGGAGGCGGCGCGTCGGCCGGCGGCGGATCGATCGCGGGCCCCATGAAGGCGAACGGGTCGGCGAAGTCCGCGTCTCCGTGCTGGGCGCTGCCGCTCGCGGTGACGCTGCCGAACTGGCCGCCCTGCGACGGCGCGCTCGGGCCGCCGACGCGCGTGGTCTCGAACGGATCGAGCTCGCCGTAGTCCGGCATCTCGCGCGCGAAGAGCTCCTCGAAGGCGCGGGCGTGTCCGGCGTAGAACTTCTCGATGGCGGCGGCGATCGCCGCGGGGCGCGCCACCAGTGAGCGGACCTCGCGCACGCCGCTCACGACCTGCACCTGCTTCTCCAGATCGTCCTCGCCGGGTGCGGCGACCACGATCGAGAGCTGCTGTGCTCGCCGGTCGAAGACGACGGGGAAGACCTGAAGGCGCTCGGCGAGCTTGCGCGGGATGCGCTCGAGCGTCTTGCGTTCGATGTTCGCCTTGCTCAGCCGCTCGGTGGAGACGAAGCGCGTCTGGTAGTGCGACGCGAGGAGCTTGAGCAGCTCGGCCTCTCTCATCGCGCCCGTGTCGAGGATGGCCTCCTCGACCCGGTCGCCGGTGCGCTGCGCTTGATGCAGGGCTCCCTCGTACTGCGCTGGCGTCAAGACGCCACGCTCCTTCAACCACGAGAGCACATGCATGCCCCGTGGACGATCCGCTCCGAGCGCACGAGAGCCGCCGCGCACGCCGAGAGTCTAGCAGCCCGGAGAAGCCCTGAGCCCGAAGTATTTGAGGCCGCCGCGCAGTGGTCAGGGGGCGCGCTGGAGCAGCACCCAGCCCGCGCCGGCCGCGGCGGCGACGAAGACCGCGAGCGCGAGCGTGCGTCGGCGCCTGGGGGCCGCGCGCGCCTGACCCCGCTCGGCGCGCAGGCCCGGGCCGACGACCACGCCCACCGCGAGGGCGGCGACGAGCGCCGCGACCACGCTCGTGAGCACGGCCGCGTCGTCCGCCGCGTCCCCCCAGAGCGCCGCCTGGCTCTGACGATCCGTCCACGCCGGCGCCACCACCGCCACGCCGAACGCGCCGACGGCGGTCGAGCCGAGCAGCGCCCGCCGCAGCCACCGGCGCGCGCGCGGCTCGGACACCGGCTCCTTGCCGACGATCGTCTGGGCGACCGCGGGCTTCACCTTCATCGGCCGCCCGAGCGCGTGGGTCGCCGCCGCCAGGTAGGCGAGCATCGACAGGGCCCCGAGCAACGAGGTCGGCAGATCCAGGACCTCGCGCTCGACCAGGGCCGGGCGGAGCGCGACGGGGAGCGCCAGCGCCACCGGGCCGGCGGCCAGCAGCACCCAGCGGGCGGCCTCTCTCCGCGCGCGCGCGTTCAGCACGAGCCCGGAGGTCAGCGCGGCCACGGGGACCGAGGCGTACAGCACATCGGTGAGCCCGAGGTCACCCATCCGGCCCAGCGGGAACGCGACGATCACCACCCAGGCGTTCAGTCCGAGCAGGCCGATGCGCCACGCGTCCGCCGCGTCCGCGCTCCGGCGGGCGGAGGCGGTTTCCAACGAAGCTGTATGGGGATCGGCGCTCATGAGCTAGACTGCACGCGTGAAGCTGTGCCCTCAGTGCAGTACCCCCAACGACGACGACGCGCGCTTCTGCGCGCACTGTGGGGCGGGGACGGACGAGGCCCGACCCGACCCCCTGATCGGTCGCACGGTGGGGGGAGCGTATCTGCTCCAGGAGCTCGTCGGCGTGGGCGGCATGGGCCGTGTCTATCGCGCCGAACAGAACATGTTGGGCCGCACGGTGGCGGTCAAGGTCATTCACCCGCACCTGCTGGGTGACGATCAGACCGTAGCGCGGTTCTACAACGAGGCGCGCGCGGCCAGCCGACTGAACCACCCCGACAGCGTCTCGATCATCGACTTCGGTCGGACCGAAGACGGGATCCTCTACCTCGTCATGGAGTACCTGGCGGGGAAGGACCTCGCCCACATCCTGGCGGAGGAGGGCCCGCTCCCGTTCGGCCGCATCTGCCGGGTCGCGCGCCACGTCTTGAGCGCGCTCGGCGAAGCGCACGCGCTCGGCGTCGTGCACCGCGATCTCAAGCCCGAGAACGTCATCTGCCGCACCGTCCGCAAGGGCGCCGAGCAGATCAAGGTCGTCGACTTCGGGCTCGCGCACATCGTCGGGCCGGGCGGCACGTCCATCACCACGCCCGGGCTCGTCTGCGGAACCCCCGACTACATGTCGCCCGAGCAGGGCAAGGGGGAGACCGTCGACGGGCGCGGCGATCTCTACAGCGTCGGCGTGGTGCTCTTCGAGATGCTCACCGATCGGCTCCCCTACGAGGACGACACGCCGACCAAGGTGGTGTTCAAGCACATCCACGATCCGACCCCGGATCCGCGGGAGACCGCGCCTCATCGCGCCATCCCGGACGACCTGGCCGAGGTCTGCCTCAAGGCCCTGCGGAAGAAGGCGAGCGAGCGCTTCCAGTCCGCCGACGAGATGTACGAGGCGGTCCGCAAGATCGAGGAGCGGCTCGAGGCGGCGAAGAACGCGTCGATCACCACGTGCCCGAGCTGCGGTGGTCGCAACCCCGCGGAGCAGCGCTTCTGCGGCACCTGCGGCGCCCGCCTCACCGACCGCTTCACGATCCCGCCGAGCTTCCGCTCGGTCGCGCCGCCCCCGCGCACGTCGCTCCTCCCCGGGCCGACCGAGACCCGCCTCATCGGGCGGCGGGCGGAGCTGGATCGGCTCATCGAGCTCCGCGACCAGTCCGAGCGCGCCTCGCTCTGGGTGCGCGTCGTCGGGGAGGCCGGCGTCGGCAAGACGCGGCTCATGAACGAGCTGGGCCAGCAGCTGGTGGCGGACGGTGACGCGCTCGCGGCGGCCGGGCCGCACCCGAGCGGCGCGATCGTCCCGTACTGGCCGATCCGCCAGCTCATGGCGACCCTCCTCGACGTCGACGAGCCGCGGATGCGCGAGATCGCGGAGAGCGACGCGGTGGGTGACCCGATCGCGCGCGCGGGGATCGCCGAGGTGCTGGACCCGAAGGGCCTCGATGGGCGCCGCGGGAAGGGGCGCGCCGAGGCGGTCGCGGTGGCGCTCGCGGCGGCGGTGCGGGTCGCGGCGGGCCGCTCGCGGAGCGGGCGCGTCGGCTTGTTCGTCGACGATCTCTGGCGCTGTGACTCGCTGAGCGCGCGCGCGCTGGCGCTGCTGACCC
>SHBB01000629.1 GCA_004213565.1 Sandaracinaceae bacterium | reverse complement strand
CCCCCCGGAGCGTGCGGTAGTTCCCCGCCTCCGTTCGGCCACTTTAGCTCAGTTGGTAGAGCAACGGTTTCGTAAACCGTAGGTCAGCAGTTCGAATCTGCTAAGTGGCTCTCGCTCGCAACAGGCGCTCTCGCCCCGTGAACCTGGTTCCCGGGGCGCCTTCAATTTCGCTCCCAGCCCGTCGAGTTGGCGCGTCGCGATGTGCCCCGGTGAGGCGCGACGGTGCGCCGATCGGGTGGGCGCGCCCACGGGGCACCGCGGCACGGTGAGTGCTCGAGTCGCGCGCATGGGAGACGACGCAGCGGCCCCCCCACTGGCCGATCGCCCCGCGCTCTTCGGGCGGGGTCCATTCTTCGAGCGAACGCTGGAGCGGACGGTGGGCGCAGGCCGGGTCGATCGGCGATCGGCGCGGCTCTTCGCCCGGAGCCCGCACGCGGGCGCGCACCGCTTCGAGATCCGCTCGCTCGACGACGACGGCGACCGCCACGACGCGCAGGTCGAGCCGCCCAACCCGCGAGTGACCGACGGCACGTTCTCGCTGCTCTACCCGCAGGAGGCTCCCGGAGGTCGCGCGCTCGAGCCAGCCACGCGCTACGCCTTCACCGTCACCCACGTCGCGTCGGGCGACGTCCTCGGAGAGGGCGCCTTCCGCACCGCGCCGGAGCCGGGGTCGAGGGCCGCGCGCCGCTTCACGTTCGGGGTCGCGAGCTGTCACAACCCGTTCAACGGAGACGGTCGCCTCGACGCGGCCGCGCTGCGCACGCTGGCGGTGGCGCCCGAGGCGCTCGAGGCGGCCGGCGCCTCGCGGCTCCTGCTGATGGGCGACCAGGTGTACGGCGACCTGCCCGCCTCGCTCTCGCTCTTCGACCCGACGTTCTTCCGGACGGTCGCGCCGCCCCACCGGGAGACGATCTTCGACTGCACCCGCGACGAGGTCCGCAGCCTCTTTCACGAGCGGCACCGCATCTTCTGGAAGACCGACCGCTTCACCGACCTGATGCGCGGCTGGGCGACGCACCCCATCCTCGACGACCACGAGATCGTCGACAACTTCGGCTCCGCGCCGGAGCACGGGACCGCGCGCTGGGCCGCGATCCGCGAAGGGGCGCTGGACGCGTTCCACGACTACCAGGCGCGGCGCGTGTTCGGGGAGCGGCGCCCTCCCTCGTTCCATCACGGCTTCCGCCACGGCGACTTCGCGGCGTTCGTGATGGACCTGCGCAGTCAGCGGCACGTGGACGGCGACAGCCTCTGGCTGTTCGAGCGCTCGCAGCTCGCCGACATGCGCGCCTTCATGAGGGCCAACGGAGACGCGCGCGCGTTGGTGATCGTGCTGAGCGTCCCCATCCTCCACGTGCCCGACTGGATGGCCACCCTCGGCGGTGACCTCACGGGCGAGGGGAGCGACGCCTCCGATCGATGGTCGCACGAGCGCGCCCACGGGAGCCGAGACGCGCTGCTCGCGCTGCTCGAGGAGCACCAGGAGGCCCACCCCGAGCAGCGCCTGGTGCTGGTCGGGGGAGACATCCACGTGGGCTGCGCGGTGCAGTTCCGATGGAAAGAGAGCAGCGCGCGCGCCGTGCAACTGGTGTCGAGCGCGCTCTCGAACCACCAGGGGCTCGCGCACCGCATCGCCGCCGAGTCCGCGCCCGCCATGCGCTCGGTGATGGGCAAGGGGCGGCGGCTCTACGCGGAGGCCACGCTCATCGAGGGCACGAACGGCGCGACCCGCAACCCCTTCGGGGGGCTCAACTTCGGCGTGGTGGATCTGGAGACCGAGGGCGACGAGACCTCGGTGCGGCTCCGGCTGATGAGCGCGGACGAGGCCACGATGCCGAGCCCGATCACCGTCTTCGACAGCGGCGCGCTCTGACCGACCGTCAGCTGGCGCGCAGCACGTCGAGCCGGAGGGTGAGCCGGAAGCGGATCTCGTGCTCCGTGACCTCGACGTCGCCGTCCTCCACGCGGGTGCCCAGCGCGTCGAGCTGCTGGAGGTTGGGCCCCATGTCGAAGCGCTTGTCGAGCGCGCCGGTGAAATCCCAGACGAGGCCCGTCGATCGCGCGGTGATCGCATCGTTGACCACCGACACCAGCCCCGCGTCGATCTTGTCCGGCACGTGCACGAGGTCGCCGTCCTCGATGTCGAGCTGGAACGCCAGCGCCTTGCCGCCGGGATCGCCCTCGATGATCGTGGGTCTCAACCGCACGGTCACCTCGCGTATCTCACCCTTCACGGGCAGGCTCTTCCACTCGAAGCGGAAGCGGCCCGACGTACGCACGACGGCCCCGAGGCCGGGCTCGAGGTGGACGTCCGTGGGCTCGTCCAGCTCGAGCCAGCGCTCGGGGTCGTCGGGGCCGTCGATGTGGATGCGGAGCGGGGTCAGGTCGGTGAGCCAGCCGCGCAGCTCCTCCAGGGTGATGACGGTCTCGTTGATCATGGCGAGATCAGGGTAGGCACCCGTAGGTGTTCGCCCAGACCTGCGGCTCGACGTCGGTCGGCGAGAGGCGCCCGCCGAAGAGCACGAAGCCCGTGGCGCCGAAGCGCGCCGCGCTCGCGCCCCAGAGCCCCGGCATGAGCGGACCGGTCGTGCCCACCGCGCTCGAGGCGAGGTCGGCCAGAGGCTGATGGCGCAGACGCAGGGTCTCGCGTCCGGCGGGCTCCTCCTCGACCGCGCACCAGTCGGCGCCCGCTTCGGAGAGGCTCGCGCCGATCACCAACCCCTCGAGCGGCGCGCCCACCGCCCGGATGCTGCCCGACGCGCTCGGCGCGTTGGGGATGAAGCGGAAGACCTGGGTCACGCGGTCGGGGCGCTCGCCCCAGCCCACGAACGCGAGGGCCGAGCGCTGGGTCGGATCGCCCGCCGGGTCGACCGCGAGGTGCACGCTTCGTGGCGCCACGTCCATCGGCAGAGCGAACCGCCCCGGGCGCACGCGGAGCTCGACGTTCGGGCGCACGCGGACGCGGTGCACGTAGGCGGAGCGCACGCCGCTCACGACGTCCTGGTCGAGCACGCCGAAGAGCATGTGGTCCGCGTCGAGGGCGATGGCGGTCGCGCCGCTCTCGGTGATGTCGGTGGCGCGGGTCTCCACGAACAGCGCCTCTCCACCGACGGGGGCAAGGTCGGACGGGGAGAGCTGGCGCAGATAGTGTCGCTGCCGCCGCTGCCACGTCGCGTAGGGGACGCCGCCGAGCAGGACGAGGTCGGTCGGGCGCGCCGCCGGGTCGGCGTCGACGAGCTGCGACGGAGGCGCGGCGCTGCCGTCGAGCGGCACCGCGCGGGCCCGGACGCCGTCGACGCCGGCCCACATCACATAGGCGACACGTGCGCCCTCGGTGCGGGTGATCGCGACGCGGGGGATGGCGTCTCCGCTGGCCGGGGCGTCGCCGACGCGCGTGGTGCCGCCGAGCAGGCCGCCCGCGGGGTCGAGGAGCTGGAGCGTCAAGGCGCCGCCGGGCTCGACCCACACGGCCGCCGCGCCCGCGCCGTCCGACGCGATGGCGAGGTTGCGACCGACCTGGTCGTAGGCGCCGAGCATCGTGGGCCGGCTCGAGAGGGTCAGCACGCCCTCGTCGACCGCGCCGTCGCAGTCCTGGTCGACCACGTCGCACGTCTCCGCGGCGCCGGGGAAGATGTCTGCGACCGCGTCATCGCAGTCGTCGGCCACGTCGGTGAAGCCCTCGGGCGGCGCGCAGTCCTCGACCGTCACGGACGGATCGCCGAAGCCGTCGCCGTCCGCGTCTGCGAAGAAGGTCGCGTCGACGACGTCCTCGTCGATGTCGCCGTCGCAGTCGTTGTCGAGCGCGTCGCAGCGCTCGTCCGCGAGCGGGCGGCAGCTCGCCGACGTGTCGTCGCAGTCGTCGCCGTTGTCGGCCACGCCGTCGGGGCGCGCACCGCACCAGCGGCGCGGCGCGTCGGGGTCCCCGTAGCCGTCGCCGTCCATGTCGGCGAAGCCGGCGCCGGGCACGCAGCCCGCGTCGCCGCTCGGCGTCTCGTTCAGGCCCGCGTCTCCGGCGTCCCCGAAGGGGCGCGCGGCGTCCGGCGCGTGCAGCGCGGCCGTCTCGCACCCGAGCGCGAAGAGCGCCCCGAGGGCGACCGCGGCGTATCGCGTCCATCTCGTCTCCTGGATCATCGTCTTCCTTCTGGTCGTCGCGGCGCGCCGCGCGTCGCACGCGCCGCCCCCCGCGCGGGGAGCGGCCGTGCCTGCGCGCTCAGCGTCCACGCGTCGTCATCAAACGTTGCGCGAGCGCAGGCTGCCGCTGACGAGGCTGATCGCCGCCAGGATCAGGAAACCGACGAAGAGGACCTTCGCGATGGTGGCCGCGCCCGCTGCGATTCCACCGAAGCCGAAGACGGCCGCGATGAGGGCGAGCACGAAGAAGATCAGAGTCCATTTGAGCATGATGTTTTTCCTCCCTTGAAGGGTCTCGAGTCACGGGGAGGTACATCAGGTTGCGTGCCACACGGCTCAGCTCGACGTTTCGGGACCGCGAGCGGGACGCCTCGCCACGCTGCGCGTTCACGCGCAGGGCACGAGGCGGCGCGCCTCAGGTGCCCCAGAGGCCGAGCGCCACAGCCTGGAGAGCCGCGTACGCGAGCGCGAAGACGGCCCACGCGCCGACGAACGCCCGATGGCCGCGGCGCCACTCGCGCGCGGCGGCCCAGGGCACGAGCGCGGCCCGGATCACCCGGTTGCTCACCGCGTCCTCCGAGCGCGCGATGTGCACCACGGCGAGCCGGAGCGTCAGCGTGAGGAGCACGGCCGAGGTCGCGGCGAGCCCGAGGAAGACCCAGACGGCGGCGCTCACGCCCCCTCCTCGCAGCGCGGGCGACGGGGCGCCTCGCTCGGTCGAACGTCGAGGTCGAGGTCGCTGAAGAGAGGGACGACGAGCTCCGCGCCGAGCCCGAGCACGGTGGCGAGCGAGGGGCCGCCCGTCCACACGCAGATGCGCGGCTGGTGGTTGGGGCCACCGATCCCGCCCGCGACCGTGACGTGCGATCCGGTGAGGCGCGCGCCGGTCGCGAAACGCACGACGGGCGCGGAGGTCGGGTCGATGGTGAGGGCGAGACCATCGACGGGGGTCTCCCCGACCATCGGGATGCCCTGCGTCCGGAGGTGCCCGGCCACGCTCCAGAAGCGCAGCTGCACGTCGTTCCGCGGCGGCAACCAGAGGCGCGCACGTCCGCTGGCGTCAGACAGCTGCAGCGTGGGACCGCCGCGGGGCGCGAGGCGGGTGTTCAAGGAGCGGAAGCGGACGTCTTCGAAGCGGAAGCTGAACCCGCCGCCCCCCGAGTCGCCCTGCTTCTCGCCGCCGTCCTCTTCTCCGCCGTGGCTGACCGCGTGCTCCAGGTAGGTGCGCCCGTCCGCGGCCTCGGTCACGTCGACGTGCCCGTCGCCCACGCGCGCGCGCGTCAAGATGAGGCCGCCCTCCGACCACGAGCGGGCGACGTCGAGCGTGGCCTCGATGTCGTGCAGCTCGAGCACGGTCCGACCGTTGGGCGCGTCCATGCGGAGCGTACCGACCCGGATGTTGCCCGGGTGCGCGTCACGGACGTCTTCGAGCGTGAAGGCGCCGGGGATCTCGCCGCTCACGAGCGCGGTGACCGCGTCGGCCACCGCGACGCGCCCGACCGACTGTCCGAGGTGGAGCCAGAGCGCCGCGGAGAACGCGGCGAGGGTGAGGGCGATCCCGAGGAGCACGTCGAGCGCGCGTTTCGACCACTTGGGCATGGAGCTTCCCTAGCCCCAAATCCAGCGCCTCGTTCCACGATGCGCCTTTTTGGGGCTAGAAGCGCCGCAGGCGCGTCGTTTTCGGGTGAAGCGAAGGCGGCTTTGCCGCCGCAGCGAGGGGCGTTTGCGAAAAGCCCCTTACTAGAAATTGCTAGGCCCGGAGCGAGCGCGAA
>SHBB01000628.1 GCA_004213565.1 Sandaracinaceae bacterium | reverse complement strand
CCTCGCAGAGCACTCCAACGTTCGGCACCACCAGCGTCTCGCCCGACGCGAGGCGAGCGATGATCGCGTCGCGCTCGTCGTTCGGCGTCGTGCCGTCGAGGGGGGACGCCGGCCTCCAGGAATCGCTCGGTGATGTGCCGGGCCGACGGGCGACCAGCCGCCCGCCGTAGTAGCCCACACGTGCAGCTGATTCGGCGGCGGGCTCTGTCAGGACGCTGCCGATCCTAACCCACACGCCGCCCGCGCTCCCCGTCGCAAGCTAGGTAGACCCCAATAGACTTTGGGGTTCACATCCGTCGTGCAGGTCGCACAGAGTTCCGGCGCGATCGCATTGGCCGTCCCGAGTGCGATCAGCTTCGTCGCCCCCGCGCGATCTCGTACCCGGTTCTCTGACAGCTCCAACCACGCTCTCGTCGGAACGAGCATCTGGACGATGTAGATGCGCCCGGCTGTTGGGGCTTGCGGCGTTTGATGGCCGGCAGGCACAGCGCAGGCTGTGTGAGGGAGTGTGGCCGGCGCCGCGCCGATGGCCACGCCGAGTTCTCCTGGTTCCTGGCCACGCCGGGTGGACGCGACGCCGAGGCGAGAGCATCGGCGCCGGGCCGACCGAAGAGGTGGCGGGGGTGAGTATTGGCGCTCCCCCACCTTGCTCCGGACCCTCCAGTCGAAGAGACTCGGAGCAAGGGACGGATCGTCCATTCGGCGATCGACGTCGAGTCTTGGACGAAGTCGCTGCCTTCGGCCGCGGCAGATCACCCGGCTCCCTACGTCGCGGGCACAATGGAGCCACTCTGGGGCGCCCCCTCCGACTGCATTGTCATCACGGCAAGCGGACGCGGCTCTAGTACACGGCCGCAGTGATTCTGATCGATTGACGACTCACTGGAGCGCCGGAATTTCCTCGGTCGGCACGAGGACCTGGATGGTTCGCGCTTTGCCAGGCTGCCGCTGGATGAGGCCGCGCTTCTCGAGCTCGACGACCATGCGGTGAACGGTAGGTGGCGTCACCTCGAAGAAGCGCTGCATGTCGGACTCAGCCGGCGGTCGTCGGTTGAGCTTCGTGTAGGCGTGGATGAAGGCCAGGTACTGGCCCTGCTTGTCGGTGAACTTGGCCATGAGGGATCGACAGGATCCCTCATCGTTGATCGACTCGCCTCCCGAAACGGAGGTGAGCATGAACGTGCGCTACGTCGTCGAGCTGCAGAGCACGGAACGAGTGGAGCTGGAGCAGGTGCTGCGCGGTGGCAATCCGAGGGCGCGGAAGGTGAAGCGGGCGCAGATCCTCTTGGCATCGGACAAGGGCTTCACGGATGCCAGCGTGGCGGAGACGCTGAGTGTGGGGACTTCGACCGTGTACCGGACGAAGCGCCGCTACGTGGAGGGTGGCCTCGAGCGTGCCTTGCACGACAAGCAGCGCCCGGGCGCTCGGCGGAAGCTCTCAGGAAAGGAGGAGGCGCTTCTCGTGGCGCTGGCCTGCTCGAACCCGCCCGAGGGACAGGCGTGCTGGACGATGGAGCTGCTGGCCGGCGAAGTCGTTCGATTCACCGAGCATGAGTCGCTTTCAGCGGACACGGTTCGACGCCGGCTCAAGGAGAACAAGCTCAAGCCCTGGCAGAAGCGGATGTGGTGCATCCCCAAGGTCGATGCCGAGTACGTCGCCCGGATGGAAGACGTACTCGAGCTCTACGCGGAGGACGCTCCCGAGACCGATCCGGTCGTCTGCTTCGACGAGACGCCCGTGCAGCTCATCGGCGAGACCCGAACGCCGATTCCTGCGCGGCCCGGGCAGACCAAGCGTGTCGACTACGAGTACCGGCGCAATGGCGTGGCCAACCTCTTCGTCTTCGTCAACGCCCATCGGCCATGGCGCGAGGTGAAGGTGACGGAGCAACGGACCCGCTACGACTTCGCACGCTGCATGCGGGACCTGGTGGACGTGCACTACCCGCACGCGCGGCGGATCCGGGTCGTCCTGGATAACTGTTGCCGCGCAGGGTATTCGAAGGAGGTTCGCGCGGGCTACGTGATGGGCATCGCAGCGACGGCGATGCTCGTCCGCGCGTGATGGCCGTGGTGTCCGCCCCGGGACGGACGGAGACGAGGGCCACCGCGTAGCGCGCCGGAGGCGTGGCGCTCGCGATGGCCCTCGTACTTGGCGGGTTCGAGTCAGTCGATGAGGTCGTCGTCGCGTGAGGCTTCGATGAGGGCTCGGTCGACGCGCTTGTGCTTTCGGCGTGCGGCGCGCTTGAGGGCGTCGGTGGCGATGCGGTCGATGTCACGGAGGCGTCCGTCGCTCGCCTCGTGGAGCAGGGCGACGGCGTCGCTGTCGAAGAGGACCTTGTCGCACCCGACGAGGCCGAGTCGGTGCGCGAGGTACTCGGCGGTGTCGTCGGGCTGCGCTTCGCCGAGGTGGAGGCGGGCGCCGATGCGCGAATAGAGCGAGCGGTTGACCCGCAGCCTCATGCGCTGGTCGAGTTCTGGCAGCCCGACGAGGACGAGCGAGAGCAGCGCGCTGGAGTCCCACTCGTAGTTCGAGAGGATGTGCAGATGCGCGAGCACCTGCTGGTGGAGCAGGTGCGCTTCATCGAGAAGGAAGACGGGGTGGACGCGCTCGGTGTGCTGCTCCTCGACGTGCTGGGTGATCGCGAGGAAGACCGACGCCGCGGTCGCCTTCGGGTTCAGCCCGAGCGCGAGGCAAATGTGCCGGTAGAAGTCGCGTCGACCGAGGGTTGCGTTGTGGCAGTAGGTCAGCCGGAAGCGCGCCTTCGGCAGACGCTGGCGCAGCGCGCGCAGGACGCAGGTCTTGCCGACGCCAGGCTCGCCCGTGAGCAGGACGTGCGTGCGCTCGCCGCACGCCTCGACGAGGCGGTCGAGGACGCGCTGGCGCGAGGTCGGGACCCAGAGCTGCTCGTCCGCGAGCTCCTTGCTGAAGGGCGGCGCGTCGAAGCCGAAGTGCGCGAGCCAGCGCGGCCTACTCATCGCCGGGCTCCTTGCCGAGGCGCGCGTCGAGGAGCGCGCCAGGCGGGTCGAAGGGCGTGTCGAGCCCGGTCTTCTTCGAGGACGGCTTGCGCTTGTTACGGCGCTGTCCGTTCGCGATCGCGTCGACGGGGCGCAGCGGCAGACGCCGCTCCTCGTGCTCGACCCACGGCGCCGCGGTCGGCTCGATCAGCGAGCGGACGACGGTGACGACGCGACCGTGGAGGAAGCCCTGGTCGAGCTCGAAGTCGACTCCGCCGAGGCTCACGGTCCCATCGCGGCGTACCCGTCGGCGGCCACGGACGGTCAGCGCCTCGCGGAGCTTCTCTTCGCCGACCTCGGCGCCGAAGTCGACGCCGAGGGCCTGCGCGGGGCTCTTGCCCATGAGCCCTCCGTGCGGCGCGGCGTGGTAGTGCCGGTCGAGCCACGCGAGCAGGCGGACCTGCACGTCGTGCAGTGTCTCGGAGCCGCCGAGGAAGCTCAGGCACTGCTCGCGCAGCGTGCGCCAGAAGCGCTCCATCTTGCCGCGCGCCTGCGGGTCGTAGGGCTGGGCGTGCAGGAGCGCGATCCCGAGCCGACCGCACGCGGTCGCGAGGGAGTCGCCCGAGTACGTCGAGCCGTTGTCGAGGTAGAGCACATCGGGCGCGCCGTGCGCGCGCACCGCCTTGGCCACGAGGGCCAGCATCTCGCTCTCGCGCTCGGTGGCGCACGCCTGGATCGCCATGATGTGTCGCGTGTGGTCGTCGAGGATCGCGTGGATGCGCAGTGGCACGCTCTTGCCGTCGACGTCGAGGGCGGGCCCGTGGCAGACGTCGGCGTGCCAGAGCGCGTGCGGGTGCGGGGCCTGCCACCGGCGGCGGACCTCCCCGTCGCGGCTCTTCATCGACTGCCGGTCGAGGCCCTCGGCGCGGTAGAGCCGCCGCACCGTCGCGGCGCTCACTTGCTTGGACGCCAGGCGCCCGTCGGCCTCGAGGGTACGCACGATCAGCGACGCGCTCGCGCGGGGGTACTGGCGTCGGATGTCGAGCAGCAGCTCACGCTGCTCGTCGGTGAGCGCGCGGGCGTGACCGCGGTCGGAGCGGCGCTTCGGACGCAGCGCGCCGAGCCCGCCGCCCTGGTAGGCGTAGAGCCAGCGCTCGAGCGTCGAGACGGCGTATGTCCGCGTCACCGCCGCGTAGGGCGGTCGGAAGCGCGCCTGGCTGAGGTCGCGCAGCGCCGCGGCGAGCTCTCCGTGACTCATCGTGTCGCCGCACAGGAGGGGGCCGATCACCTTGAGGCGGAAGAGCGCCTGCTCTTCAGCCCAGTCGGCCGGCTTCAAGTCGTCGTCCATGTCGTGACTCCTTTCGTCGCCCCCACCGCGGGGGCGTCGTGGAGTCGTCTCGCGTTCGCCGCGCCGACCGCGACGAGCACCGATGGTGGGCCGGGATCGGGGCGCTGCTCAGAGGCGAGGTCCACCGAGGAGCGCGCCCGCGATCGCGTCCGCGAGCAGCTGTCCCGTCGACGACGGAGCGCGGCTCTGAAGCGAGCGCACCGCAGCGCGCGCCCGGCTCCTCGGGTCACCGTCGTCGGGACCCGCGCGGATCGGCCACAGCGCCCGAGCCCGCTCCGCCCATCGCGCGGGCGAGCGCCACGCGCGCCGACCCTCGTGACCCAGCACTCGCTGCGGGCTGACCTGCTCGCGGATCCACGGGCTCGCCCGGCCTTCGGCCAGGTACGCGAGCGCCATCACCACGGCGCGGCCGCGGTAGCGCAGCCGCGCGAGCACGTCGGCGGGCGCGACCACCGTGATCGCGTCGCACCGCTGGCACTGGTAGCGGCGCACAAGCACCTCGGTCTCTTCAGGCGGCTCGAACAGACCGGGTGGACCGAGCTGCAGCCGCATCCGTGTGCCGTGGCCGTGCAGGCCGACAGGGCGGCCGGGGACGGCTCCTCCATGCCCGCACGCGACGCAGCGCGCCGGACGGACCGCCGCCGCCGAGGGCAGGGACTTCGTCCAGGACTTGACGTCGATCGCCGAATGAACGATCCGACCTGTGCTCCGTATCTCCTCGACTGGGTGTCCGGAGCACGGCGGGGGAAGTCGCCAAACTCAGCCCCGCCACCTCTTCGGTCGGCCCTGCGCCGATGCTCTCGCCTCCGCAGCCGCGTCTACCCGGACCCGGCCGCGAAACACGAAAACTCGGCGATGGGCATCGGCGTGGCGCCGGCCTCACTTCCCTCGAGCAGCGTGCGCGAGATCGCGGCCCCGAACCTCAGACTGCGCGCGCGCTAACAATAACCTGTCGACCCATCGCGAGGCGGCTCTCTACGAGACCTTCCCTGCTGACGAAGCACGCCGCATTCTGCGCCGGCTCGAGTTCCACTTCGTCCCAAAGCACGCGAGCTGGCTGAACATGGTCGAGATCGAGATCGGCGTGCTGTCGAAGCAGTGCCTCGCCCAGCGCATTCCCGGCATCCTCACCCTCGACCGCGAGACGCGCGCGTGGGTCGAACGCCGCAACGCCTCCGGGGCGAAGATCGACTGGCTCTTCGACGTCGATGCGGCTCGCCGCAAGCTCGGACGCGCCTACCCTGTGCCCACCGACGGCTGAATCGGTCAGAACCTCTGCGCTCGTGTACTAGCTCCGCCCGCCCGCCCGACCTGTTCGCGGCGTCCGAGCAGACCGGAGTTCTGGTGCGCCGCTACCAGTGCCAGCGCTGCCGCGCGATCACGGCGGTGGCGCCGGCCGATGTGATGGCGTTCCTCCGCTACCGTGCGCGGGCGCTGGTGACGGCGCTCGCGCATCCGCGAGCGGGGCGTGCTCGGGCACGGGCGCCCGGCGGCCGGGCGCCCACCGGCGCGTGGGGCCCGTCGTGCCCGAGCGATGTGGCCGATCTGCGGGGGCCCTGACGACGCCCCGCGGAGGCTGGCGCGCACGGCGCTGCACGCGCTGCGAGCCGGGTGCCCTCTCTG
>SHBB01000627.1 GCA_004213565.1 Sandaracinaceae bacterium | reverse complement strand
GCGCCTTGCCCAGAAAACGCGGGAAACGGCATGCTCGGTCCGGTAAGCGGCTCAACTCTCTAGATTCGCCTCGGCGTCTTGCCCGAACGAACCCCGCCATCCCCCCCGCAGCCTCCCGCGTCCAGGTCGAGCGTCCTGGCCGCGGCGTTCGACGCCTTGCGTGAGGGGGTCGTGTGGGCCGACGCCCAGGGTCGCGTCGTGGGCGCCAACCCCGCGGCGCGGCGGCTGCTCTT
This sequence comes from Sandaracinaceae bacterium, assembly GCA_004213565.1. Lineage (GTDB taxonomy): Bacteria > Myxococcota_A > Polyangia > Polyangiales > Sandaracinaceae > JAVJQK01. The sequence goes on along the minus strand of SHBB01000627.1, from coordinate 5,698 downwards.
CGCGGAGGACGTGACCCCGCCGGAGGAGACGATCCTGGGCGCGTCCATCAACGATCTCCTGCGGGGCGCGTGGGAGCCCGGGGAGGACGGCGAGGCGCAGCTCCGCCGCGAAGAGCGCGTGCTCGAGGTGCGATTCGTGCGGCTCGAGGAGGGCACGTGCGCGCTCCTCCGAGACGTCACCGACGCGCACCTGGTTCGCGAGGCCGCGCGCCGGGAGCGCTTCCTCGCGCGCGTCTCCGACGTCTTCGCCGAGACCTCGGCCCTCGAGGCCGTGCTGCCGCGCATCGCGGAGCTGGCCGTGCCCGAGGTCGCCGACTGGTGCGCGGTCGATCGCGTGCGAGACGGAGCGCTCGAGCGCGTCGTGATCAGGCACGTCGACCCCGCCGCGGAGGCCAACGCGCACGAGATGGCTCGACGCTGGCCGCCCAGCCTCGAGCGCAGCCCGAAGGCGCGAAGCGTCATCGAGACGCGCGAAGCCTACTTCGCCCAGGAGATCCCCGACGCGATGTTGAGCCACGCGGCGGAGGACGAGGACCACCTCCGCGCGCTCCGCGCGCTCTCCCTCGGCTCGGTGATCATCACGCCGCTGGTGGAAGCGGACCGCGTCGTGGCGCTCTGCACGTTCGCGAGCGAATCCGAACGACGCTTCTCCGGCGCCGACGTCGAGATGGCCCGCGAGCTGACGCGCCGCGCCGCCCTCGCGCTCGACAACGCGTTCCTCACCAACGAGGCGCGTGACGCCGAGCAGCGCTTCCGCGGGCTCTTCGAGACCCAGATGGCGCCGCTCATCCTCGGAGACCACGCGGGCAACATCACCGACGCGAACGACGCGTTCCTGCATCTCGTGGGCTACTCGCGCGAGGAGCTGGAGGCGGGCGTGATCCGCTGGCGAGCCCTCACCCCGGACGAATACGTGAGGCTCGACGACGCCGCCCTCTCGGAGCTCGAGCAGAGCGGGCGGTTCGCGCCCTTCGAGAAGGAGTACATCGCGAAGGACGGAACGCGCGTCCCCATCCTGCTGGGCGGCGCGCACCTCGGCGACGGCAGCCGCAACATCCTCTGCTACGTGCTCGACCTGCGCACGCAGCGGCGGCTCGAAGAGCAGCGCTCGCGCAGCCAGCGCGCGCTCGCCGAGGCCGCGGTCGCGATGACCTCCGCCCGCACGCTCGCCGAGGCCCTGCAGGTCATCACCGACGCGGCGCGCGCCGCCATCGGGGCGCACCAGGCGATCACCTCGATGACCCGGAACCAGCGCTGGGGCCAGGCCATCACCGCGGTCTCGCTGAGCGAGCGCTACGCGGCGTACCGGGAGTACGACACGCCGCCCGACGGATCCGGGATCTACGCGATGATCTGCGAGCGGAACGAGACCGCGCGCATGACGCAGGCCGAGCTCGAGGCGCACCCTCGCTGGCGCGGTCTGGGCGAGCACGCCGCGGAGCACCCGCCGATGCGGGGCTGGCTGGCGGCGCCGCTGGTGGATCGCGACGGGGAGAACCTCGGGCTGATCCAGCTCTCGGACAAGCTCGACGACGAGGAGTTCGACGCGTCGGACGAGGACCTGCTCGTCTCGCTCGCGCACATGGCCTCGGTGTCGGTCGAGACGCACGTGCTGCTCGACGCGCTCCGCGCGGAGCGTGACCGCGCCACCGCGGCGAGCCGCGTCAAGGACGACTTCCTCGCCATGCTCGGCCACGAGCTCCGCAACCCGCTCGCGCCCATGCGCACGGCGCTCGAATTGATGGACATGGGCGCCCCCGCCTTCGAGGACGAGCGGCGCATCCTGCGGCGGCAGGTCGATCACATGAGCCGGCTCGTGGACGACCTGCTCGACATCTCACGCATCACGCGCGGCACGTTGACGATGGAGCTGGCGCCGGTCCGCCTGCAGGACGTCATCGACCGCGCGATCGAGCTGGCCAGCCCGCTCCTCGAAGCGCGCTCGCACCACCTCACCCACGACGTCGACGGCGACGCGTGGGTGAAGGGAGACGCCCACCGGCTCGCGCAGATCGCCTCGAACCTGCTCACCAACGCCGCCAAGTACACGCCGCCGGGAGGACGCGTGGTGGTCGCGACGCGGGCGCAGGGCGAGCGCGCCATCCTCAGCGTGACGGACGACGGGGAGGGCATCGCGCCCGAGCTGCTCCCGGAGCTCTTCGAGGCGTTCGTCCAGCGCAGCCGCTCGTTCGATCGCGCCGACGGCGGGCTGGGCCTCGGGCTGACCATCGTTCGCCACCTGGTGGAGGCCATGGGGGGCGAGGTGGAGCTGAAGAGCGAGGGCCTGGGCGCGGGGACCACCGCGCTCGTCTCGCTCCCGCGGATCGACCCGCCGCCCCACGCGGTCTCGCTCGCGCCCCGCGCGCCGACCGTGTCCACGTCCCTCCGGGTCCTCGTGGTGGACGACAACGAGGACGCGGCCTTCCTGCTGCAGCGTGCGCTGCGGCGCCGCGGACACGAGGCGCTCGTCGCCTACGACGGGCCGAGCGCGCTGGAGCTCGCCGCGACGAGCCCGCCGGATGTCGCCCTGCTGGACCTGGGGCTGCCGGTGATGGATGGGCTCGAGCTGGCCACCCGCCTCCGGGCCGCCCACCCCGCGACGCTGCTCGTGGCGGTCACCGGCTACGGCCAGCAACAGGATCGGGAGCGCAGCGCGGCGGCCGGGTTCGCCCACCACCTGGTCAAGCCGATCGATCTGGAGGGGCTGCTGCGCCTGCTGGGGACGCACGCGGCTCACTCGGGCTCGGGCTCGACCGCGTAGGCGAGCACGAGCGGGAGCGCGTGGCGCCCGATCGTGCGCTCTCCCACCACCCAGCCGTGCACGCGCACGAGCGCGCCTCCCTCGGGCGGCGCGTCCGGCTCGACGACGCTCAGCACGTAGAGCGGATCGCGCCACCCGGCGTCCTCCCGCCGGAGCATGAGCGCGAGGATCCAGAGGTGCTCGCCCGCGGGGCGGACCAGCCCCACCCGACCGCGGAGGTGCACGCTGGCGTCGGCGTGCGCGTCGGCGTCACGGCGGAGCGCGACGTAGCTGGGCTGGTCGTCCGCGTCCTGCCCCGCGAGCGCCTGCCGACGGAGCGCGGGCGAGAGATGCGACAGCCCCGAGGCCTCCCGCCGGGCGCGCGCGAGCTGCGCGGGAGGCACGCCGAGCCGCTGGCCCTGCTCGTCGGAGGGCGGCTCTCCTTCCGACGCCGCGCTCGTGGGCGCGTCGGGCGCGGGCTCCTCGGCGCACGCGACCAGCAGGAGGGTGAGACAGAGTGCGCGCGTCACGGCGCGTCGAGGGTGCCACGCGCCTCGCCCGGAGGCACCAGGCCGAGGCGGGCGCGCAGCGCGTGGAGCTCCATGTCCAGCAGCCCCTCGTAGGGGGTGTCGTCCCCGTAGAGCGATCGGCACCGGAGCCCACGCGCGAACGCCCGCGCGGCGCGGAGGGGGCAGAGCACGCCCAGGGCGAGCGCGCCGAGGTCGTTGAGCCAGACGAACCAGTGCCCGGGCCCCGCGCCGAGCTCCCAGGCGCCCATCTCCGCCTCCCCGCGCAGGTCGGTCCCGTACCCGGTCAGGACGTGATGCAGGTCGTGCCTGGCGAGGAGCGGGCGCTGGAACTCGGGGTTGGGGAGGTCCAGCGTCTGGCCGAAGAGGTGCATCTGGATCGTCTCGCTCGTCATGGCGTCGCCCGCGAACCCGTTGTCGGCGTGGTAGCGGGCGAGCCCCTCTCGGACCGTCTGGCTCACGCCCCTCAATATGGCGGAGCTCGGGTCGTTCCGCAGGGCATGCGAGAGACGGGAGGTCTGCTACGTTTTCGGGCCCTCATGGGCGACGACAAAGAGCGCATCCCGGGCCGGCTCGCGCGCACCCTGAAGATGGGGCTGCTCGGCGGCCGGGTCAGCTCGAGCTACCTGGGCGGCAAGATCGCGGGCGCCTTCCGGAAGGAGACCGACGAGGTCGCCGGCCAGCGCCACGTGGAGAACGCCAAGCGCATCGCGAGCACGATGGCGCAGCTGCGCGGCCCGCTCATGAAGATCGGCCAGCTCCTCAGCACCCACGGAGAGGCGCTCCCGGACGAGTACGGCGGCATCCTCAAGACGCTCCAGTCGTCGGCGCCGCCGATGTCCTACCGCACGATCCGCGAGGTGCTGATCGACGACCTCGGCGAGCCCCCGGAGTCGCTCTTCCGGGACTTCACGGAGGAGGCGGTCGCCGCCGCCTCGCTCGGCCAGGTCCACAAGGGCGTCCTGCCGGACGGGACCGAGGTCGCCGTCAAGGTCCAGTACCCGGGCGCGGAGGAGAGCGTCGAGGGCGACCTCGCCAACATCCAGCTCGGCAGCAAGATGATGAAGAGGCTCGTCGCCGACATGCTCGGGCAGACCCGCTTCGACGTGACCCCCATCGCGGAGGAGCTGTCGGAGCACCTCCAGCAGGAGACCGACTACTGCCGCGAGGCCTTCAACGCCAAGCTGCTCGGCCGGCTCTTCGCGGACGATCCCGAGATCGTCGTGCCGCGCGTGCACGACTCCCACAGCGGCCTGCGCGTGGTCACCTACGACTGGCTCGAGGGCGAGGATCTCGACTGGGGGCTGGCCCACGAGGACGAGGCGGTGCGGGCGCGGGTCGTCGCGCAGCTCAGCCACGCGTTCTGGCACCAGTTCTTCCGCGGCGGCCTGCTCCACGCCGACCCGCACCCGGGCAACTTCAAGATCCTCGCCGACGGGCGCCTGGGCATCCTCGACTACGGCTGCGTGAAGATCTTCGAGGAGCCCTTCATGCGAGCGTTCGGCGAGATGATGCACGCGAGCATCGACGACGACGAGGAGCGCCTGCGCGACGCCTTCATGCGGCTCGAGCTGATGGAGGACCGCGAGAGCGACGAGGAGTTCGAGGACATGCTGAAGATCGCCGAGTACTTCTCGGCCGGCGTGCGCCAGGACGAGGTCTTCGACTTCCGCGACTTCGACTACGTGGCCGCCGGTCGCGAGCTGGTGATGCACTTCCTCACGCGCCGACGCCCGCCCCCCGCGCAGCGGCACTTCATCTTCCTCAGCCGCGTGGTCCTCGGCTACTACGAGTACTTCTCGCGTGCCCACGCCCGCACGAACTTCCACCGCGTGGTGTGGCCGTACGTGAAGGACGGCTTCAGCGCCCGCTCGCTCGTGATCCCGCCCTACGGCTGAGGACTCACCCGGGTTCCGGATGACTCTAGGGCGGGCAGGCGGGCCAGGAGCGCCTCGAGGTGCTGCCGCTCCTCCGGGCGCATCCTCTCGTCGAGCGCCGCCTGCACCGCGGGGCGAGCCGCGGCCCCGAAGACGTCTCGCACCATGTCGCCCGCCTCGGTCTCGAGCGAGTTGCTGCGGACCATCTCGAGGAGATCGGGGAGCAGCTCGGCGTATCCGCGCACGCTCTCGTCGAGCGCGAGCGCGGTCTGGTACTCGGGCAGGGCGCGGCTGAGCCAGCGCGCGCGCACGTAGAGGTGGGCCAGGACGAGGTGCGGGCGTGGGTCGTCCGGATGCGCGCTCTGGTAGCGGCTGATGTCGCTCAGGAGCTGCCGCGCGGGGCGGCTGCCGCGGCGCACCGCCTCCGCCCGTCGCTTCAGCCCGGCCAGCTCCTCCGGCACCGCGCCCGCGAAGGGGTCGCGCGCGGCCGGACGCGCGGGCGCAGATGGCGTGGGCGGCGCGACGGGCGACGGTTGGACGCCCGGCACGGGCGC
>SHBB01000626.1 GCA_004213565.1 Sandaracinaceae bacterium | reverse complement strand
GCGCGCGCTGGCGGAGAGCTACGTGCGAGACCTCGGCGGGCTCGAGCTCTTCGGAGATCTCGTGGACGCGTACCGGGCGGCGTACGTACCGACCGACTTCGGCGCGGAGATCGACGCGATCGCGGACGAGGTGGGGATCTCCTCGAACGCGTCTCTGGTGGCGAACCTGTACTACGACGCGATGCACGCGGTGCTCGGGTGCACGGCGTTCGCCATCGACACGCCGGACGGACCGCTCCACGCGCGCAACCTCGACTGGTGGACCGAGCGGCGCATGCTCTCGGAGCACACGCTGCTCTGCGACTTCCGAGGCGCGCCCACGCCCTATCGCTCCGTCGGTTGGCCGGGGTTCATGGGCGTGTTCACGGGCGTGGCCGAGGGCCGCTTCGCCGTCTCCCTCAACGCCGTCATCAGCGCCGAGCCGAAGCCGCTCGCGCTCCCGGTCACGCTCCTGCTGCGAAAGGTGTTCGACGAGGCGCGCAGCTACGAGGAGGCGGTCATGACGCTCGCCGAGACGCCCATCGCCTCGGGCTGCCTGCTGCTCGTCACGGGCACGAAGGCGGGGGAGATGGTCGTCATCGAGCGGACGAGCACCCGCTCCGCCCTCCGAGCGCCCGCGAACGGGCTCGTGGTGGTCACCAACGACTACCGCGCCATCGACGACGGCTTCGAGCGCCCCGGAGACGCGCTGGCCGCCACCTCCTGCGGCCGCTTCGACCGGACCACCCACCTCGCGTCGAGCTCGCCGCCCACCACCTTCGACGCCGCGTTCGAGATCCTGCTCGACGAGAAGGTGCGCATGGACATCACGGTGCAGAGCGTGGTGATGCACGCCGCGAGCGGCGGCTGTGAGGTGCGGCTCCCGACCGGCGGCGGCGTGGTCGCCGGTCGCTGACCCGGTCGACCGCTCGAGGCGTCGCCTCCCTCAGGGCGCGTACTCGCGCGCGCCGACGTCGTGCTCGGCGACCCCGCTCGCGTCGCCGTCGATGGGACGCGGATCCCCGGCCATGTCGACGGCGACCACGTAGCCCGGGTCGGCCGCGTCGATGGGCGAGGCGCCGGGAGCCAACCGCAGGTCGCCGGTCGCGACGTCGACGAACGGTGAGGTGTCGAGCCGAAGGTTGGAGGCCGCCACGTCGGGCACGGGGCCGTTGTAGGTCTCGCCCATGAACCCGTAGTAGAGGTTGTTGACCACGCTCCACCGAGGCCCATGGCCGTTCGAGCTGTTGTTCCAGAACGCGTACGCGACCCGCGCGGTGGGGGCGCCCGTGATGGTGTTGTAGGTGAAGACGTAGTCGCTCGCCCGGTCGTCCGCGGGCGCGAGGTCGAGGCACTGGATCAGGTAGACGGCGTCGCCGGTGACCTCGAACAGCTCGTTGTTGCGCACCAGCGCGTTGACGCGGGTGCCCGGGGCCGCGGGGGTGGACCCGCAGGTCCCTCCAGAGCCGATCAACAGCTCGATGGGCTCCCGCATCGCGCCCGCGACGCCGCGCTCGAAGCGGTTGCGCTCGAGGGTCACGTCGAACCGGGAGGCCGGGGCCGTCTGACGCACCGCGCCGAGGAAGCGGATCCCGCGGCTCGAGGCGCAGCGCGAGTCCTCCATCGTCAGGCTGCCGCCGAGCCACGCGAGGTCGGTGTGGAGACAGTAGGTCGAGCCGACAGCAGGCATGTTGATCTCGAGGCTCGAGAGGTGCAGGGCCCAGCCGCTCGTGATGTTGATCTGGCGGTCGCCGCAGCTCCGGCTGCCGAGGCGGCAGGTGTGGATCGCCTCGTTGCCCGTGGCCTCGAGCGTGAAGTCGGCGAGGAGCGTGGGCGTCGGGTCGGGGTCGTCGAGGTCGCGCGCCGTGATCTCGCCTCGGATGATGGTCGCCGGTCCCTCCCCGACCACCGCGACGTGCGGCCGCAGGGAGAAGGCGGCGTCGTGAATGCCGGCGCGCACGCAGACCACTCCGGGGCTGGGCGCCGCCGCGACCGCGTCCGGGATCGTCGCGTGATCATCGGGCACGACGAGGTCGCACGGGTATCCGAAGCTCGGCCCGGCGTCGAAGCCCGCGTCGGCCAGGCCCGCGTCCGCGATGCCCGAATCGGTGAGGCCTGCGTCCATGAGGGCCGCGTCCATGAGGGCCGCGTCCACGAGGCCCGCGTCAGTGCGACCCGCGTCGATGGGGCCGGCGTCCGAGCGCCCCGCGTCGAGCCCCTGCATGGAGCCGTCGACGACGGCTCGCGCGTCTGGCGCTGCGCTCGCGTCGAGGCCCGACTCGCTCCCGCATGCGCTCAGCAAGACCACCGCCGCGCATGCGCACCCCCAACCACCTCTGGATCTCATTCCGTCACGCTCCGCCACCGCTTCGCCCATTGTACCCGTCGTCGCAGCCCAGCCCCCGATGCGGTCCGTCCTGAGCGCCAGCCGAGTCGCCGTCTCTCGTGTGGCGCCAACTGCGCGATGGCTGGCGTGACGTGCGGTATCGCGGGTCGTCCACCCACGTGGGGGCCGCGGACTCAGGAGACGCCGCGACGACGACCCGGCTTCGCGGCGGGGGCGGAGGTCGCCGGCTTCTTGGAGGTGGGCTTGCTCTTGGCGAAGCCGCCCTTCTTCGGCTCCGGCTTCTTCTCGTCGCCTTCCTCGGCCGCCTCGGCTTCCGCGGCCTCGGCCGCCTCACGCGCTTCGGCCGCGGCCGCGTTCTTCGCGGCGAGCTCGGCCGTGCGCGCCGCCTCGTCCTCGGCGAGGTGGCACTTCTTGTACTTCTTCCCGGACCCGCAGTGACACGGGTCGTTTCGACCGAGCTTGGAAATGGGATCCTCCGTCGCGAACGGGGCCGCACGTGCGACCCGCGCCCAGTCTACCGGAGATCGTCCGACGTCAGGCCTCGCGTCTGCCGAGGCCCCTCGAATCGAGCGGCGGCACGCACGGTTCGAAGCGCTCCCCCGCGCCGTGGTAGGAGCGAGCATGCACACCATCCTGGTCACGGGCGCGACGAGCGGGATCGGCGAGCACACCGCGCGCGCCCTCGCGGCGGACGGGCACCGCGTCTTCGCCACCGGTCGGAGCGAGGCGAAGCTCGAGCGGCTGGCGCGGGACGGGCTCGAGACGCTTCGCCTCGACGTGGACGATCCGGCTTCGGTCGACGCGGCCGCGGAGGCGGTGCGCGCGCGGACGGGAGGCCGCGGCCTCGACGTCCTGATCAACAACGCGGGCTTCGGGGAGATGGGGCCGCTCGAGCTGCTGCCCGCGTCGCGGGTCGAGGCGATGTTCGAGACGAACGTGCTGGGCGCGGCGCGGACGATCCGCGCCTTCGTCCCCGCGATGCGCGCGCGGGGGCGCGGCCGCGTGATCCAGATCTCGAGCGTGCTCGGCGCGGTGACCATGCCGGGCCACGGGGCCTACGCGGCCACCAAGCACGCGCTCGACGCGATGAGCGCGGCGCTGCGGATGGAGCTGGCCCCGTTCGGGGTGGAGGTGCACGGGATCGCCCCGGGCTCGATCGACACGGCGTTCGGCGGCGGCGCGTTCGGCGCGCTCGAGGCGCTCTCGAGCGAGGCGTACGCGCCGATGCTCGCGACGATGCGCGCCCTCGAGTCCACCAACGCGCGCATGAGCGCCCGGCCGCGCGTGGTGGTGGACGCGATCCGCCGCGCGGTGGCGGGGGCGGGCTCGGCGCACCGCTACGTGCCCGCGATCGCGGCCGCGCAGGTGGGGCTCGGCCGGCACGGGCGGCCGCTCTTCGAGCTGACCCTCTCGCGCGCGACCGGGCTGCACCGCGTCACCCGCTCCCCCGCCGCGGCGCGCGTGCCGGTCGCGGTGGTCACCGGCGCGGCGGGCGGCATCGGCCGCGCGACCGCGTTCCGGCTCGCGAAGGCCGGCTGGACGGTGATCGCCACCGACGTCGATCGCTCGGCGCTCGCCGAGGTGGGGCGCGCGGCGAAGGAGCAGCGGCTGCCGGTCGAGACCCGCCCGCTGGACGTCACCGACGCGGCCGCGGCCGAGGCGCTCGCGGACGGGCTCGGGCCGGTGGAGCTGCTCGTGAACAACGCGGGCTACGCGGAGCTCGGCCCGATCGAGCTGGCCCCCGACGAGGCGTGGCGCGCGCAGATGCGCGTCAACGTGCATGGCCTCCTCGGGGTCTCCCGCGCCTTCGCGCGGGGCATGCGCGCCCGGGGGCGGGGCCGCATCGTCAACGTCTCGAGCGTGGCCGGGGTGATCGGCTTCCCGCTCATGGGCGTCTACTGCGCGAGCAAACACGCGGTGGAGGCCTTGACCGACACCCTGCGCCTGGAGCTGGACGCGTTCGGCGTGCACGTCAGCGCGGTGCAGCCCGCCTTCATCCGGAGCGGCTTCGCGGAGACGGCGAAGAAGACCATCGCCCGCTACGACCTCGAGCAGACCCCCTACGCGCCGGTCGCCGCGCACATGGAGACCATCCTGGCCCGGCTGGACGCGGTCGGCGGTGAGCCGGCGGACGTCGCGCGAGCCATCCTCCGCGCCGCGCGGGCCCCCTCCCCCGCGCCTCGCTATCGCGCCCCGGCGTCGGCCGCCCTCGCGGCCCCGCTCTTCCCGTGGCTCCCGACGCGGCTCACGGACGCCGCGCTCGGGCGGCTCTTCGCGATGCACACGCTCACTCCGTCCTGACACGCCCACGCTGATACTTCGACAGTGGGGCGCCGACGTGCCGGACGGCGAGACGAGCCTCAGACCTTCTTGGCGAGCACGACCTTGTAGGTGTCGGCGCGGGTCTTCATGTCGTCGTAGAGCCGGGTGCCCGGGTCGCGGCAGAGGTTTTTCATCGCCAGCGCGGCCTCGGTGCGCTTCCGGGCGCCGAGGATCGGCGTACGGAAACCGACGAACTTGTCGAGCGCCTGCTCGATGTAGGCGCTGATGCGCTCGCGGTCCTCGTCGCGGGCCTGGATGGCCTCCTCGGTGACGTCGCAGACCTCGATCGTCTCCATCCCGATCGACTGCATGAAGTCCAGGCAGGGCTGCCAGGCGATGTCGGGAATGGCGTTGCCCCAGACGAAGTAGCCGCCGGGCTTGAGGATGCGGCGCGCGGACCGGAAGAACTTGCGGTCCTCTTCGGTCATGACCTCACCCTGGTCGGTCACGTGCGTCTCGCACACCGCGACGATGTCGGCGACCTCGTCGTCGATGGGCAGGCGCGTGGCGTCCGCGCGGGTGGCGACAAGGCGGCCCTTGTGCCGCGGCACGAACTTCTTGCGGCACGTGGAGACGCCGGCCATCTGCATGTCGACGGCCTCGTAGGTGCACTTGGGCAGCACGCTGGTGCAGATGTGGTCGGCGCCGGCGCCGGTCCCGCAGCCCATCTCGACCACGTGCACGCGACCGTCACGCTCGGCCGCGAGCTCCTTGATCGCGTCGAAGTGCATGAGCCCGGTGTAGGCGTTGCGGCCGAAGCGCTGCGGATCCTCGCGGCCCGACGGCGCCTCGCCCCAGGCCTCGGGCCAGGCGTAGCCCCACGTGTTGAACGTGAACTCGTACGGCGTGCCGAGGTCGCTCTTCACGGTACCGACCTGCCGGTACATCGAGTAGAGGATCGAGTAGACGGACTGCTTGGTGTAGTCCTCCTCCTCGACGTGCCCGTTGACGGTCGAGACCTTGCCGCGGCCCTCGAGCGCCGAGCTCAGTACCCACGCGGCAACGATCCCCTGGAGCTCTCGCATGGAGTAGCTCGTCTCTTCACTCAGCCCGGTCAGAATGTCCATCAATCACTCCAGATGTCGGTCGGCCCCGTCTTCATAGGCGTGGCGCGTCGGGGTCCATAGCACGCGAGGACAGGACCCATGAACACCCCTTGGCCGATTTCTCGATCCGGGTTCTGCCGGCTCGCGGGGCTCGGGAACCCCTCACACGTACGTCAGGAGCGAAGTTCGACCGTGTGAGCATCGCCGCCCTCGACAACATCACGCGCCTAGACCAGCGGAACCAC
>SHBB01000625.1 GCA_004213565.1 Sandaracinaceae bacterium | reverse complement strand
GTGGCGCTCGTCGGCGTGATCTGGGGGATCGTGGACGTGGCGTCCCTCGAGACGCCGTCCGCGAGCGCGCTGCGCCTGGACGCGCAGGGGGTGAGGGTGTCGTGGTAGCGCGCCTGACCTCGCTGATGCTCCTCGTGGGCGTCGCCGGGTGCGCGGTCGACGAGGTCGACCTGGAGGGCAAGCGCTGCCCGTGCCCGGACGGCTGGGTCTGCGCGGCCGGCACCTGCGCGCGGCGCCCCGCGGCGTGCGGGAGCGAGGGGCGATACGTGATCGAAGCGCTCGAAGCCGGGTGGTCGGCCGAACACCAGCTGCAGCTCACGTGGAGCGTCGCCGATTCGTCGGCGGGCGAGGACCTGGCCCACCTCGCGGTCGTGATCGGCACGGACCCGGAGTCGGTCGAGGAGTGCGGCTGCGCGCTGGCCGAGGGCGGAGACTGCGCCGGGCTGCGCGTGCGCGTGATCGACGAGGACGAGAACCCCGAGCTCGGGAACGACACGCGGAGCAACCAGACCGACGGGACCGAGCCCGTGCGCGAGACCACGATCGCCGGCTTGATGCCGGACACCCTCTACCGCGCGCAGCTCCTCGCGTTCGACATCGCGGGCGGCGTCTCGCGGAGCGCGAGCATCTCCCCGCGGACGTCGCGCGAGACCGCGTTCGACGCCCCCTTCTTCGAGGGGGTCTCGAGGACGGGCGCGAGCGCGTTCCCGAGCTGTCCGATGGAGTCGGGGGAGAGCCTCGACTTCATCGTCCAGTGCCCCCCTCCCATCGGGATGCGCGGCGAGTGCGGAGGCAGCCCCGACCCGTGCAACGCCGACACGTGGGCCTGCGACGACTCGGACGCGCGCCCGCGCCTCCCCCAGTGCTGGTGGACGTTTCGGTGGTCGTTCGACCCGGCCGAGCCGCTCCCCGCGATCACCGAGGGTCAGTTCCAGGACGCCTACCTGGAGATCGAGGTCGGGTTCGCGGGGACGAGCAACTACGGCGAGCTCTACCTCCGCACCGAGGACCCGGCGACCGGCGAGACGCTCTGGTGGGGACGGCGCGGAGACTTCGCCATCCGCGGCGGCGGGGCGGCGAGGGTCTATCAGATCCCGTTGACCGCGCTCACGCACGAGGAGGGCCGGGCGCTCTCGGCGGACGAGTGGCGCGGTCTCGCCTTCTCCGAGCTGCGCTTCGGCGGCATCTTCCCCGACCGCTCTCCCGTCACCGCGCGCGCCATCCGCTTCCGATACTGAGCCTCACGGGTCCCCGGGGGTGACCGCCATCAACCACGGGAGCTGCGCGACGAACACCTGGCGGCTCGGGTTGTTGCCGAGCCCGCGGCCCGCGTCGAAGATCAGGTGCTCGATGGAGCGGATGGGCCAGCCGAACGGTCCATCGGGCATGATGTCCGGGCTGAAGGCGTCGCGAAACCCCGTCGGCGCGCGCGGCGCCCAGCCGAAGTAGCGCGTGCGCACGTCCTCGTCGGGGAAGAGCGTCGCGAAGTCGCGCGCGATGGCCTCGACGTGCTCGCCCGTCCCCTCGCTCGCCTCGAGGTACGCGCGCAGGTACGCGAACGCCTCGTCCTCTTCGGACGCCCAGCGCCGCAGCCGCGCTCGCACCTCCGGCGCCCCGCCCGTCTGCACGTCGTGCAGCATCAACCCCATGCCGCTGTCGTAGACGATCCGCCCGAAGCCCACCCCGGGCGAGACGTCCGCGGCCCACGCCCGCTCGATCAGCGTCGGATCGTCGAGCGCCTCGCCCATGTAGAGCACGGAGTAACGCCCGTGATTCTCGATGCGCGCGTCCTCCAGGATCCACTCCGAGTAGGCCCGCATCGCCTCGAGATCGCGCCCGTCTCCCGTCAAGAAGTAGTGGTGCGCCGTCGCGATGGTGGGGATGCCGTAGCCCGCGAGGTAGCCGCCCCAGTGCTGCTGGTCGTGTCGGTGTCCGGCCCCGAGCCGGGGGCTGCCCCGGTTGTCGCCGGGGCGCGGTCCGTTGTCCGGCGTGTCCCAGTGCACGCAGTCGACGTCGCGGTGGTGCCGGAGCCACACGTCGCCCTGTCGGAAGTCGCGGTAGCGCCCGGTCCGCAGGTACTGCACGAAGAGCGCGGGGCCGAGGCGGTAGGCCTCCTGCATCCAGCCCGCGTAGCCCCAGTTCGAGTAGGTGCCCCAGTTGGGATCGACGTCCAGCTCCCAGCTCATCGTCTCGTACTCGATGAGGTGGTCGCCGTGGTCGAGCCAGCCGTGCCATCCCCACTCTTCGGCGCTGCGAAGCGGCCAGGCCATCGTCAGGTCCAGGTACCGCTCCGTGCGGGCGAACGACGACTCGTCGCGCGGCGGGATCGGGCCGAGCACGCCGCTCGCCATGTTGTGCTCGGGAGACGCGGCGGGCCGCAGCGGATCGGAGAAGCCGCGCGCCACCGCGTCGACGCGGGCCGCCTCGTGATCGCCGGCGTGGAACTGCAACATCACGTCGGTCGTCACCGCGAGGCCCACGGCCGAGCCGACGGGATCGAACTCGCGCCGGGCCGCGTGTCCCCACTCCCCCGCCGCGCCCCGCGCCTCGGGGTAGCGCCGTCGCAGGTCCAGGGTCTGCCCACCTTCGTCCGGCCAGAGGTAGACGGTCATCGCTCCGTCCCGCCACGCGACCTGCTTGGGGTGCACGCGCCAGAAGTCGGCGACGGCGGCCGCCACGCCCACGCGCCCGTCGGAGACGTCGAGCCAGCCGGCGGCCGCGAAGCCCTCCTGCACGCGCTCGCCGTCGAGCCGGACGGCGTAGGGGACGCGCGTGTCGCGCTCGAGCGAGGCCATGTGGTGGTAGGGCATCGGGCCGATCGCGGTGACGTCGACCGCGCCGCCCGCCCCGAGCGCGCCGGCGTGGATCGCGCTCGGGCCGGGGACCCTCGGCACGTAGGGCGGCTCTCCTTCGACGAGACGGACGGGCTCCCCCTCGCCCTCGAACGGGCCGCCCACCGCCCAGCGATCGACCGAGGCCGCGAAGGGCACCTCGATGCCCATCCGACGCACGAAGTCGCGCTCGGGATCGCCCGTCATGATCCACGTGTGCGAGACCCGCACGTGGCTCAGCCCGGCGTAGAAGTGGAGATAGATCGTGTAGCGACCGAAGTCCCGCCCCGACGCCGGGTCGCGGTGCCAGCCGGCGAGGCGGAAGACGGTGTGCGCGCGCCCGGCCCGGAAGACCGACACCTCGTAGTCGCCCGCCGACGCGAGGTGACGCGTGGCGGTGGCGGCGGCCGAGGCGCGCATCCAGCTGCCGCCCTCGACGCCTGGGCCGGCGTCGCGCGGGTGCTCGAACGCGCCCTCGTCGCGGGGGCCGGGCATGGCGTCGTCGAGGTCGATGAACATCTCCGACGCCGCCCGGACCACGCGCTCGTCGTCGGCGTACGCGCCATCTCCGTCGAGGTCGACGGAGACCTCGGACAGGAGCGCGAAGCGGTCCTTCGGGAGCACGGCGCGCATGGCGCCGGTGTCGATGACGAAGGCGTCCGCCTCCTCGGTGACCACGACGCCGTCGGACGCCGGGCGCGTCTCGGCGAAGCAGAGCGTGAAGGCGCGCGCGCCCCCCGCGGGCACGTCGGCGGAGAAGTCCAGGAGCAGCCACTTCACGCTGCCGTCGTCCCAGCGACCGAGCGCGACCGGGCGCTGGAAGCTCGCGACCCTTCCCCCGCTCGCGTCCACGAGGGTGAGCAGATCGAGATCGTCCTCGAACAGCTCGCCTCGCGCGAACGGGACGCCCCCCGAGACGGGGGCCTGCCGGCGCTCCGCGTTCACGGGCTCCGCGACCTCGATCGGCACCGCGAAGCCGGGGCTGCAGTCGACGGGCTCCGTCGGCGGCGGCGGCGGCTCCGCGTCGGTGAGGGGCCCGGCGTCGTCGCGCAGGACGCGGCCGTCCGGCGCGACCGGCGCGAGGACGCCTTCGCAGCCCGAGAGGAGGAGGAGGAGGAGCGTGAGGCGAGACATGCCTCCACGGTCACGCGCGGCGGCGCGCGGCTCCACGGACGCGGCCTGACTTCGCCTTACCGTATACTCGGCCCGTGCGGTCGGACGGGAACACTCTGCAGTCGGAAGAAAGCGCTCGGCGGTCGGGCGAGGGCAGCATCGGTCGCTACGGCGTGGTCGGCCGGCTCGCGATGGGAGGCATGGCGGAGATCCTGCTCGGCCGGCTCCTCGGACCCAGCGGCTTCGAGCGCGTGGTGGTCATCAAGCGGGTCCTCCCGCACCTCGCGCAGCAGCCGAGCTTCACGTCGATGTTCCTCGACGAGGCGCGCATCGCCGCGGCCATCCGCCACCCCAACGTCGTGCAGGTGCACGAGCTGGGACAGGACGGCGGCGAGCTGTTCCTCGTCATGGAGTACCTCGAGGGGGAGAGCCTGCACGGGCTGATGCGGCGCCTGACCCTCTTCGGCGAGCGGCTGCCACCCGCGCTCGTCGCCCACATCGGCGCCGAGGCGTGCGCCGGCCTCCACGCCGCCCACGAGCTGCCCGACGCCGACGGCAACCCGAGCGGGCTGGTGCACCGCGACATCTCTCCGCAGAACGTCTTCATCGGCTACGACGGCTCGGTGAAGATCCTCGACTTCGGCATCGCGAAGGCCGCCGATCGGATCACGCAGACCGAGGCCGGGACCCTCAAGGGCAAGTTCTCCTACATGTCGCCGGAGCAGTGCCTCGGCGACCCGCTCGACCGTCGCAGCGATCTCTTCGCGCTGGGCATCGTGCTCTACGAGGCCGTGACGGGGCGACGCCTGTTCCATCGCGAGGCCCAGCTCAAGACCCTCGACGCCGTCGTCCGAGCGCCGTTCCCGACCCCGTCCGAGCTCGACGTCGAGCTGCCCGCCGCGCTCGAGGCGGCCATCCTCCGGGCGCTCGAGCGCGATCGGGACGCTCGCTTCGAGACCGCGGCCGAGATGCGCCGCGCGCTCGCCGAGGCGCGGCTCGATGGGCCCGCCGTCCCGGACGAGGCGCTGGCGGAGCTGATGCAGCGCCTCTTCGCCGACCGCATCGAGGAGAAGAGCGAGATGCTCCGCCGGGTCCGCGCCGGGTCCGACATCACCTCCGTGCCGGAGGCCGAGATCGACGTGGAGATCGAGCTGCCCACGGTGGGCGCGCTCCCGGCCCCGTCGAGACCGGAGCCGGCGCCGGAGCGAGCGCCGTCCCCGCTGCGGCGCCTCGGGTGGATCGTGGCGGTGATCCTCGCGGCCGGGCTCACGACGATCGTCGCGCTCTCGGTGCAGCCCGACGAGCCCGGGCCGATGGCCCAGGCGCCCGCGCTCCCGACGTCGGCTGGCGCCGCGGCCCCACCGAGCCCCGCGCCGGTCGCCGCCCCCGCCGAACCCGAGACCGTGTCGCTCCACGTCGACAGCGATCCCAGCGGCGCGCAGGTGCAGATCGACGGCGAGGACGCGGGCGAGACCCCGCTGGACGTGCAGCTGGCGCGCGAGGCGGATCCGGTGGTCGTGCACGTCTCACGAGGCGCGCTCGAGGCGGAGGAGCGCATCGTGCCGGACCGCGACCAGCACGTCCGGGTGATCCTGGTCGAGCCGGCGCCGAGGCCGAGAGCCCGTCGGCGGCGGACGCGGAGAGCGCCCACGCCGACCGCGCCGCCGGCTCCTGCCGACGACGGATTCGCCCGCTTCGACTGACGGCGGCCCCGGCTTTCCCCTTTGAGCCCGCACGGGGAGCTGATAGTCCTGAGTCGTGCCGAGGCGGAGCAAGCCCAAGCCGCCCCCCCGCCGCTGGCGGCTCCCCCACCCTCCCCCCCGCTTCACGGGCCGCGCGGAGGAGCGCGCGTGGCTGGAGGCGGCGCTCGATCGGGGCCCCGTGACGGTGCTCGCCGGGCCGGCTGGCATCGGCAAGACCGCGCTCGCGACGGTGGTGGCGGCGGAGCGCGGCGGCGTCGCGAGCTGCCTCGTGGTCTCCGCCGCGGCCAGAGACG
>SHBB01000624.1 GCA_004213565.1 Sandaracinaceae bacterium | reverse complement strand
TGGACGGATGGCGCCCTGCGGAGCGGAGCTGCGACGTGACCCCGCGCGGGACCACGTGGTGCTCGGTCGGCGTCGTGCGCGAGGCGGCGCCCGCCGACGCCGGCGCGCCGGAGCCCGACGCGGCCGTGACGGTGGACGCCAGCGCGCCCCCGCCGCCCGCCGACGCCGGCGCGACGCCCCCGGTGGCCGATCCCGGCTGCAGCTGCCAGACCGCGCCCGGCGCGCGAATGAACAGCTCGCTCGCGGCGGCGTCTCTCCTGCTGATGGCGCTCTTCGTCTTCGCGCGGCGCCGCGGATCGCTCCGCGGCGGCCTGTGGCTCTCGCTGCTGCTCGTCGGCTGCGGCTCGCCCTCCGCGGCCTCCCCGCTGAACGAGACCGCGCCCTCCACGCTGAACGAGACCGCGCCCGCCGACGGCGAGAGCTCGCGCCTCGTCGCCGAGCAGCTCGCGACGCCCGCGCGCCTCACCCGCGAGCGTCCGGTGGCCGAAGGTCTCACCGCGCCCGTGCTCTCCCCGGACGGCCGCTACGCTGCGCTCAGCACGCACGCGCACGACACCCTCTTCCTCGTGACGCTCGGCGCCTCCGAGGTCGAGATCGAGGCGGTGGCCCAGGGGCCGCGGGTCGGCTACCGGCCGGTCTTCGATGGCTCGAGCCTGCGCTACCGCCACGCGCAGCAGAGCCCCACCGCGGTCCCCCACCACAGCGTCGCGCTCGCCCACGACGTCGGCCCGCGCGCGCCGCATGGCCTTCACGTTCGACTGGATGAGCAGTCGCAGGTCGTCTTGCATGCCGCGGGAGGCCACGGCGAGGTCGTCAGCCCCGAAGGCGACCGCTACATCGAGCCCTCCGTGGCGGCCGACGGGCGCCACGTCGTCTTCTGGGGGATGGCGAGCGGCCTGTTCCTCCACCGCGTCGAAGACGGCGCCACGATCGAGCTCGGCCGCGGCGGTCACCCGCAGTTCTCCGCCGATGGGCGCTGGCTGGTCTTCGACCGGACCGAGGATGACGGGCACGTGCTGACGGCAGGAGACCTCTGGATCACCGATCTGGCGAGCCCGAGCTACCGCACGAGGCCGCTGACCCGGACCCCGGATCGCATCGAGCAGATGCCCGCGCTCGCCGGGGACACGTTGTTGTTCGTGACCGAAGAGGGCGTGCTGGCGGCGACCGTGCAGCTCCCGTAGCCGCTTCCACCTCCGCGGCCGCTTCCGCAACCGCTTCCGCAGCCGCCGCCGCTTCCGCATCCGCCTCCGCGGCCGCATCCGCCTCCGCGGCCGCATCCGCCTCCGCAGCCGCATCCGCCTCCGCCTCCGCGGCCGCATCCGCCTCCGCGGCCGCATCCGCCTCCGCTTCCGCCTCCGCGGCCGCATCCGCTTCCGCAGCCATCCACTTCCGCCGCCGCTTCCGCGGCCGCATCCGCCTCCGCGGCCGCATCCGCTTCCGCGGCCGCATCCGCCTCCGCCTCCGCTTCCGCGGCCGCATCCGCCGCCGCTCCCGCTCCCGCTTCGGCAGCCGCTGCCGCTCCCGCTCCCGCTCCCGCTCCCGCTGCGGCTGCCGCTCCCGCTGCCCGCTGCCGCTCCCGCTGCCGCTGCGGCTGCCGCTGCCGCTGCGGCTGCCGCTGCCGCTTCGGCAGCCGCTGCCGCTGCCGCTGCCGCTGCCGCTGCCGCTACCGCTGCCGCTGCCCGCTGCCGCCTCAGCGGCTGCATCCGCCGCTGCCGCTTCGGCAGCCGCTGCCGCTTCGGCAGCCGCTGCCGCTTCGGCAGCCGCTTGCGCTTCGGCAGCCGCTTCCGCTTCCGAGCGTCGCGACTGCGCAGCTGCGGTTGCCGGGGTCATGGCTGGGTCGGCTGTCGCCTCGCTCGGCGGCCTCTCGGCTATCCGGAGTTCAGGGAACGGTGGGCGATCTACGCGGGGCTGCTACAGCCACTCGTCCTTGATCGCCTCGAGCTGTCCGCTCTCCTCGAGCGCGAGGAGCTCGACGTTGACCTGATGGGCCAGGGAGCTCCCCAGCGGGAAGGCGAAGCCGTAGCCCTGAGGATCATACTCGTGGGCCGACAGGGCCAGGCCGAGGTCCTCGTTCTGGCGCAAGTGGTACTGCAGCACCGGGCGGTCGTACACGACGGCGTCGACGCGCTCGTCGACCAGGCGGTCGATGCCCTCCTGGAGGTTGTCCACCGCGATGATGTTCGCGTCGTTCCGGCGCGCGAGCGCCGCGGCCGTGGTGCCCTCGAGCGTGGCCACCGGGCGCCCGGCCAGCTCGCCCGCGGTCTCGATCGCCGCGCGATCCAGCTGGGACAGGGTCAGCGCGGTGGCGATGCCGGCCGTCAGTGACGAGACGGTGAGCATCGAGAGCACCATCCACACGCCCGTCAGCAGGCGACCGGCGGGGGTGATCGGGGCCTTGTCCCCGTAGCCGACGGTGGTCATCGTCACCAGCGCGAGCCAGATGCCGACGCCGACGCCCGCGAGCGGGGCCTTGGGGAAGCCGTCGTTCGCCTTGCGCTCGACCACCCACATCAGCGCGCCCACGAGGGTCAAGACCAGGAGGAGGAGCGCGAGCGCGCCGAAGAAGGCCTTGGTGAGAAACGGCTCGATCCGCTCCCACGCCCCGCTGCTGCCGGGGAGGGTGAGGATGGCCAGGGTCGCGTCGTGATAGGGCTGGGTGAAGTCGACGCGCTGGGCCCGCTCACTGGTGATGCTGATCGGTCCGATCGCGCCGTCGTACGTGCCGTCCGCCACGCCGTCGATGGCCACGCCGGCGTTGGGGACGACCGTCAGCGCGTAGTCGACCTCGAGCCGCGCCGCGAGCGCGTGCCACACGTCGACGCTCAGGCCCGACGGCTCGCCGCCGCGGCTCAGGTGGAAGGGCGGGTTGCCGAGCACGGCCAGGTTCAGTCGACGCCCCGGCAGCTCACCCAGGGGGTCGCTCGGCGTGTCGGCGGGCTGGGGGGCCCCGGCGTCCGCCGCGCCACCATCGGGAGCCGCGGTGTCTTGGGTCTCTTCACTCGGCGCGTCGGGCTCCTGGGCGTGCGCGGGCGACGAGGCCAACGCGCAGAGGAGCACGGCGAGCGCGAGCGGCACTCGTCCAGCTCGCATGCGCGCGAGCCTATCACAGGCGCTCGCGCGCCGGGGTCTCAGACGCCGACGAGCGGGAGCTGCTTCTTGCTGCGTTCGTCGCGCGCGTGCACCGGGACCGGGTAGTCACCGCTGAAGCAGGCGTCACAGAAGCCCTCGCCGCTCACGGCCTCACGGAGACCCTCGATGCTCAGGTAGCCGAGCGAGTCCGCCGTGATGTAGCGGCTGATCTCCTCCGGCGTGTGGCTGGAGGCGATCAGCTCCCCGCGTGAGGGCGTGTCGATGCCGTAGAAGCAGGGCCAGCGCGTGGGAGGCGAGCTGATGCGAAGGTGCACCTCGCGCGCTCCGGCGTCGCGAAGCATCTTGACGATCTTCCGGCTGGTCGTGCCCCGCACGATCGAGTCGTCGACGACGGCGACCCGCTTGCCCGCCAGCAGATGAGAGACGGGAGACAGCTTCAGCCTCACGCCGAAGTGACGGATCGACTGCGCGGGCTCGATGAAGGTCCGGCCCACGTAGTGGCTGCGGATGAGACCGAGCTCGAAGGGCAGGCCGAGCTCGTTCGCGAAGCCCATCGCCGAGGCGACGCCGCTGTCCGGCACGGGGATCACGAGGTCGGCGTCGGCGGGCTGGTCGCGGGCGAGGATGCGGCCCATTCGCTTGCGCGCGTCGTAGACGCTCACGCCGTTCAGCTCCGAGTCGGGCCGGGCGAAGTAGACGTACTCGAAGATGCACATCTTCGTCGGCTTCTCGGCGAACGGCATCGACGTCCGCAGTCCGGAAGAGTCGATGACGATCATCTCGCCGGGCTTGACGTCACGGAGGTACTCGGCGCCGATGAGGTGGAAGGCGACCGGCTCGCTCGCGATGACCTGCGCGTCGTTGAGCATGCCGATGCAGAGCGGCCGGAAGCCATACGGGTCCCGCACCGCGATCAGCTCGCCCTGCGTCATGAAGACGATCGAGTAGGCGCCCTCGACCTGCTCGAGCGCGTCGACCACGCGCTCCGCGGTCGTCGCTTTTCGCGAGCGCGCGATCAGGTGGACGAGCAGCTCCGTGTCGCTGGTCGTCTGGAAGATGGAGCCCTCGTCCTCGAGGCGCTCCCGGACGGCCTGGAAGTTGGTGAGGTTGCCGTTGTGAGCCACGGCGAGCGTGCCGTGCGCGTAGTCGACGGCGATGGGCTGCGCGTTCTTGAGGCCGCCGCCGCCGGCGGTGGAGTAGCGGACGTGGCCGATCGCGTTCGGCCCGGGCAGCTTCTCCAGGACGTCGTGACCGAAGCCGTCCTGCACGAGACCCAGCGCCTTGTGGGCGTAGAGGCGCTCGCCGTCCGTGGACACGATGCCCGCGCTCTCCTGGCCGCGGTGCTGCAGCGAGTGCAGACCCAGGTAGGTCAGGTTCGACGCCTCCTCCGCTCCGAAGATGCCGAAGACGCCGCACTCGTCATGGAAGTGGTCGTCGAAAAGATCCACGCGCGGGGTGTAGCGCTCGGGGCCCGCGATCACAACGACCGGGCAGGCTGCGGGCATCGCGGCGTGCCACAACGCACGGGCCCGCTGTAGGCTCGGCGCCCATGCGACACGCGCTCCCCGTGATGGTGACCCTGCTCGCGCTGGCCCCGCTCGCCCACGCGCACCGAGGCAGCGCCAAGCTGGTGACCGTCGAGCGGACGAGCGACGGAGCCGTGGTGGACGTCGAGCTGGAGTCGGTCGACGTCGCGGTGTCCCTCGGGATGGATGAGGACGCGCCACCCGAGGACGTGCTCGCCCGCGACGCCGCGATCCGCGCCTGGCTCGAGCGTGGCTTCTCGGTGCGAGGGGCGGGCGGCGCCTGTTCGCTCCACGCCGAGGCGCCCGAAGGGATCGAGGTCGACGGACAGCGGCGGGTGCGCGTCCGCCTGGTGGCGGAGTGTCCGAGCGAGGCGAGCGGGCTCGTGCTCGAAGACGGCACGATCTTCGGCGACGACGCCCAGCACGAGGCCTTCGTCCGGGTGCGCTGGGCCGAGCAGAGCGACGCTCACGTGCTGCGCGCGGGGCGGCAGTCGCTGCGGCTCTCGGAGCCGCCGGCCGTCTCGTCCTTGCTCGCGCGCTTCCTCTGGGAGGGCGTGCGGCACCTCGCGACGGGCTACGACCACGTGCTCTTCCTGCTCTCGCTCATCCTCACCGCGGGCGGCATGGCGCGGCGCGAGGGGCTGCGCGCGGCGGCCAAGGACGTCGCGTGGATCGTCACCGCGTTCACCCTGGGTCACAGCGTCACCCTGATCGCGGCCGCGCTCGGCTGGGTCGTGCTCCCCTCGCGCCTCGTGGAGAGCGTGATCGCGGGCTCGATCGTGGTCGTCGCGTTGCTCAACCTCGCCCGCCCCGAGAAGCGCGCCTCCATGCCCTGGCTCGCCTTCGCGTTCGGCCTCGTGCACGGCTTCGGCTTCAGCGGCGTGCTCGCCGAGCTCGGGCTCCCGGCGCAGGCCCGGGTGCTGAGCCTGGTCGCGTTCAACGTCGGCATCGAGCTCGCGCAGCTCGCCTTCGTCGCCGCGCTCCTCGTGCCCCTCGAGCGCGCCGCGCGGTGGACCGGCTACGAGCGCTGGATCGTCCAGGGAGGATCCGGCGTGATCGCGACCCTCGCCGGCTTCTGGCTGTTGGAGCGCTCGCTGTTCTGAGCGCCTTCTGATCGATGCGTGGAGTCGTCCGGCGCGTGTCCGCTTCCGTCTTCTGGGAGGGAGTCCGCCTTCGCAGCCGCTTCCGCAACCGCGTCCGGGTCCGCCTCCGCGCCGGTCTCCGCGCCGGCCTCCGCGCCGGTCTCCGCGCCGGCCTCCGCGCCCGCCTCCGCGCCGGCCTCCGCGCCCGCGCCGGCCTCCGCGCCCGCCTCCGCGCCGGCC
>SHBB01000623.1 GCA_004213565.1 Sandaracinaceae bacterium | reverse complement strand
CGCACGAGGCCCTCGGGGATGCCGGCCTTGGCGCGCTCCTCCTTCGGGACCTCGACGTGGCTCGTGGTCCCGGGGGAGCCGACCAGCGTGCCGACCGAGCCGAGCGAGGCGCCGCGGTGGGCGAAGCGGAGCTTGGGCATGAACGCCTTCACCGCGTCCATGCCGCCCTTCAGCGAGAAGGAGAGCATGCCGCCGTAGCCGAGCATCTGACGCTTGGCGATGTCGTGGCCGCGGTGCGTCTCGAGGCCCGGGTAGTTCACCTGCTCGACCTCGTCGCGCTCGGCGAGGAAGCGCGCGAGGCGCCCGGCGTTCTCGTTGTGCCGCGCGATGCGGAGCTCGAGCGTCTTCAGGCCCCGCATCACGAGGTACGCGGTCGAGGCGTGCAGGCTCGCGCCGTTGATCTCGCGGAAGTGGAAGACCTGTCGCACGAGCTCGCGGCTGCCCGTCAGGATGCCGCACATCGCGTCCGAGTGGCCGTTGAGGAACTTCGTGCCGCTGTAGACGACGAGGTCCGCGCCGAGCTCGAGCGGGCGCTGGTTGATCGGCGTGCTGAAGGTGTTGTCGACCACGACCGTCGCGCCCTGCGCGTGCCCCGCCTTGGAGAGCCGCTCGAGGTCGAGCACCTTCAGCGTCGGGTTGGTGGGCGTCTCGAGGTAGAGGACCTTGCAGCCCTTGGCCACGGCGGCCTCGATGGCCTCGTGGTCTTCGGTCTCGCACAGCTCGACCTCCACGCCGAAGCGCGGGAGGAAGTCCGTGAAGACCTTGAGCGTGCCGCCGTAGCTGTCCTTGACGCTCACGACGCGGTCGCCGGGCGAGAGCAGCGTGAAGAGCGTGTTGCTGATCGCGGCCATCCCGGTGGAGAAGCTCGTCGCGTCCTCCGCCGCCTCGAGACCGGCCATCTTCTTCTCGAGCGCGTCGACGGTCGGGTTGGTGTTGCGCGAGTAGATGTGGCCGGGCTGGGTACCGGTGGCGACCGCGAACCACTCGTCCACGTCGTCGTAGTTGTAGGTGACGCTGTGCACGACGGGTACGACCGTCGCGCCATAGGGCTGCTCGCCCTCTTCTCCCGCCCAGACGGCGGTCGTGCCCATGCCCTGCTTCTTCTCTTGGCTCACCCGGTCTCCTTCTGCTGTGCCGGCACCGTAGAGGAACCGTAGGCGCGCCGCCGTGATCTCCACCACGTCGCGGGCGGGCTTTCGGTGTAGGCTCCCGCGCGTGCGAAGCGCGGATTCACTGCCCGCGTCCGGGACGCGGCTGGTGGTCGCCATCGGTCTGGCCGCGACGCTCCTCGGCGTCGCACAGGCCGCGCACGAATACGCGCCCAGCACGTGGATCGAGCGCGACGGCCGCTTCTACGTGAACGTCAACGTCACGCTCGCCGAGCGAGGCTCGGTGGTCCAGGACGAGCTCGCGGCGAGCTGGTACGAAGGCGGGCTCGGCTGGAACGAGAACCTCGACGCCGCGTGGAGCAACCTCGCGCTCGGGCGGGACGGGGTGCACCTGCCGAAGCACCCGATCCTGATGCCGGTGCTCTCGACGCCGCTCTTCTGGGCCTTCGGGCTGTTCGGCACGCTGCTGTTCAACCTCGCGATGTTCGGCCTCGCGGGCGCGGCCACCTTCGCGTTCGCGCGGCGCTTCGGCGCGACGAGCGGCGCCGCGGTCGCGACCCTGGGGCTGCTGCTCGCGACGAGCATTCGCGAGTACGCGTACGACTATCACGTCGACGTGCTCATCCTCGCCCTCTTCGCGCTGGGGGTGGCGCTCGCGCTCGGACGTCGCGGCTGGATCGCGGGGCTGGCGATCGGCGCGGCGGTGATGCTGCGCCCCACCACGCTCCTCTGGCTTCCCTCCGTCGCGCTCCTCGTCGCCGACCGGCGCGACTGGCTGACCCTGCGGCGCGCGCTGATCACGGGCACCGCGATGATCGGCGTGATCGCGCTGACGAACTGGTGGCTCTTCGGAGCGCCGTGGTGGAGCGGATACAACCGCACGATCGTCGTCGTCGACGGGGTCGCGCAGCTCGCCGATCACTCGAACGCGTTCGGGGTCCCGTGGGGCGATGGGCTCCGCGCGCTCTGGAGCGGTCCCTGGGGCGTGAGCCACCGCCTCACGTTCGCCGCGTTCGCGCTGCCCGGGCTCGCGATCCTCGCGCGCCGACGCCCGCTCGTGGCGCTGGCGAGCGCGCTCGGCGTCGGGCTCTCGGTGCTCGTGTTCGCGCGCTACGAGTGGTACGGCGACCGCTTCCTCTGGCCGTCGGCGCTGCTGCTCACCCCCGCCATCGCGCTCACCTTCGACGCAGCCGCCAAGCTCCTGCGTCGGCTGCGTGGCCTCCGCGTGCCGATCCTCGCCGCGCTCGCCGCGCCGGCGCTGAGCCTGATGACGCTCGGGTCCGCGCCGCCAGAGGCGAGCCACGCCGCGGCGGCGCTGGCCACGGCCGCGCTCGCCTTCGGGCTGACGCTGACCGCGCTGCGGACGACCCGGAGCGAGCTCGCCGCGCTCGCCCCGCTGAGCTTCGTGCTCTTGCCGGGCGTGCGCGAGCGGCTCCTCGAGGGAGGCCCCGACCTCTGGGTCGCGACGTGCGTGGCGCTCGCGCTCGGGGTGAAGCGGCCGCTCCTCGCGTTCACGTTCGCGGCGCTGGCGGGCGCCGCCGCGGTGATGAGCCCGGCTCTCGACGGGACGCTCGCGGACCCGCCGCTGCTGCTCGTGGTGCCCGCCGCGCTCGCGCTCCCACTCCTGGGCAAGCGCGCCTGGCTGCTCGCGCCGCTGGCCCTCCTGCTGGTGCCGCGCGTGGTGGGCATCGGCGAGGGCCAGATCCCGCTCTTCGCGCTCGCGCTGCTCTGCGTGCCCTTCCCGATCGGGTTCGACCGGCTGGCCACGTGGGCGATGGCGGCCTGGCGCGCGGTCGGCGTGAAGGGTCGGCTGGGGGCGGCGGCTGCGGCGCTGGCGCTCCTCTTCGTGATCGGGCTCGTGCCGCGATTGTCCGACGCGCCGCTCCGGCTGGCCTCCTATCGCGGGGTGCGCGAGGCCCGCGTGTTCCTCGACGACATCCCCTGCGACTTCCTGGCCTGGGAGCACCTGAACTGGGAGTGCGCCACCCACGACCGCGGCGTGCACGACGAGGTCGGCCTCGCCACCAGCCAGCCGCTCCACGTCGGCGGCGTGGAGGCGCGGATGCTCCTGCTGAGCGCGAGCGGGATGCGATCGCGGACGATCACCTGGGAAGGGGTCCGCGCGAGCGACGCGCTGACGCTCGAATACGCCATCCCCGACGAGCTCGGCGGCGGCGGCACGCTGGACGTCGAGGTGAACGGGGAGGCGCTGCGGTCCATCTCTCTTCCGGACCAGCCAGGTCGTCATCGGGTCTCGGTCCCGACCCCGGAGCACGCGGGCGAGCCGGTCTCTCTGACCCTCCGGCTCCACGGCCCCCGCGCGGCGGTCTTGGTGGATGGCGGCTTCGGGGACAGATAGGGGGCAGATGCGTGCCTGGATCGTGCTGTCTTGCTTCGCCCTGCTGGCCGGCTGCGCCGGCTGTGAGGGGGACTCGCCGCGCGCTACCACCCAGGAGGAGGAGACCGCGGAGGGGGAGCCCGTGGACGACACGCTGCGGATCACGGTCGACGCCCGCGCGGAGGGCCGGCCCATCTCGCCCTACGTCTACGGCATCAACGGGCTGGCCGACCTCGAGGCGCTCGGCCCGTACACGAAGCTCATCCGCTTCGGGGGCAACCGGACCAGCAACTACAACTGGCGGGCGAACGCGTCGAACTCGGGCGCGGACCCGCCCGGGCACCAGAACGACGCGTACCTGAGCGCGCGCGAGGAGCCCGGAGGCGCGGTGCTCGACGTGCTCGACGCGGCGCAGGCGCGCGGGGCGGCGGCGCTGATCACCGTGCCCATGCTCGGGCACGTGGCCGCCGACCGGGACGCCGACGGCGACGTGGCGCAGACGCCCGAGTACCTGGAGACGCGGTTCCGACGGTCGGTGGCGCGGTCCCAAGGGGGCGCATGCGAGGAGGGCGCGGTCTGCCAGGACGAGTACGTGCGCTTCGTGCGCGAGGCGGCCGAAGAGCGAGGCGTGACCGTCTTCTTCGCCCTCGACAACGAGCCCTCGAGCTGGACCGTCACGCACCCCCGGCTGCGGAGCGAGGCGCTGACCTACGCGGAGCTCATCGACACGAGCCGCGAGTACGCGGCGATGATCCGAGACGAGGCGCCGGGCGCGAAGATCTTCGGGCCGGTGAGCTTCGGCTGGCCCGCGATGACGCGGCTGACGGGCGCGAGCGACGCGCGCGGGCGGCACTTCATCCGCACCTACCTGCGCTCGCTGCGCGGGCGCGTGGACGTGCTCGACGTGCACTGGTACCCGGACGTGCGCGCGGACGGCGTGAGCGTGACCGAGGACACGGAGGACGACGCGGTGGCGCGGCTCCGCATGCAGGTCCCGCGCAGCCTGCACGACCCGACGTACCTCGAGCCATCCTGGATCGTCGAGGACGACTTGCGCGGCTCGGTCAAGCTCCTCGACCGACTGCAGACCTGGATCGACGGCTCCGCGCCCGGGGCCGAGATCGCGATCACCGAGTGGGCCTACGGCGGCGCCGCGCATCCGTCGGGCGCGGTCGCGGTCGCGGACGCGCTGGGCGCGATGGCCACGCGCGGCGTCCTGGCCGCCTGCTACTGGCCGCTGACCAACCAGGCGCACGACCATGCGTTCGCGGCACTCCGGCTCTACGCGGACTTCGGTCCCGAGGCGATCGACGCCGCCTCGAGCGATCTGTCGCAGGTCGGCGTGTGGGGGAGCCGGGACGGCGAGGCGCTCGTGCTCGTGATCATCGGGCGCGCGGACGAGGCGCTGGACGTGGAGCTGCGCGTGGAGGGCATGGACGCCGCGCGGATCCTGCGGCGCGTGATCGACGGCGCCCCCGAAGCGCGCGACGCGCCCGCGCTGACCATGGGCGGCGGCCGCGTGACGGTGCCCGTGCCCGCGCGGAGCGTCTCGCTGCTCAGGCTCGAGCCCGCGTAGCGGTGGGATCGCGTGGCGCGTACTCCGGGGGACGCCCGCCCGTGTGGTGCGCGAGCCAGCGGCGGCGCCTCCAGCGAGCGGCGCGATCCGCGACGTGCTCGAGCGGCGGCAGCGCGCGGCGCAGGGTCTCGGCGCCGAAGATGAACGGGAAGCAGGCGAAGGGGAGCAGCGCCCACGGCCCGGCGGGCGGGAGGCGGTTCGCGGCGTAGGCGGCGGGCGGGAGGAAGGCGCGCGTGAAGCCCCGGTGCACTCCGTCGCTCAGCCGGCTGCGGAGGCTGGCGTCCGCCCCCGCCGCGAACGCGTCGACCCAGGACTGGCACAATCGCACGCCGTCTTCACCCGCCGTGCGCGCGGACTTCACGTGCGTCACGAACGCGAGTTGGAGCGCCTCCTCGACCGACGCGGGGTACCACCTCGGCCGCACGCCCATGACGTGTCCGACGTAGCGCCAGAAGTGCATCGTGGCCTCGATGTCGGCGCGGCTCGGGCGGTAGCCCATGGCCCGCAGCGCGATGCCGGGCGCGACCGAGCCGCCCATCAGGGTCAGCAGCGCGTCGGCCTGCGAGATGGGCACGCCCCACGCCTCGAGGTCCCAGTCGGGGTGCGCGAGCAGGCGGTCTCGCACGAAGACGTGCATCATGCGGACGCGCAGCGCCGACGCGCGGCCCGCCCCACCCGGCCGCATGCCGCCGGGCTCGGAGACCGCGATCCAGAAGGCCGCCGTCTCGAGGAAGCGGTTCTTGGTCGACGCGCCTGCGTAGGCGCCGGTCAGCGCGAGCGGCTTCGCGACGGAGCTCTCGGAGTACGCGGCGAGGGTCACCGCGCCCGCGAAGCGGAAGACGGACGTGCCCCAGCGCCGGAAGACACGCGCGCCGCGCTCGAGGCGATCCCGGTCGAGCCACGGCGGGTCTTCGTCGATGTC
>SHBB01000622.1 GCA_004213565.1 Sandaracinaceae bacterium | reverse complement strand
GCCGCGTCCCACGCGCAGGCGAGGGCGCGTCGCTCTCCCGCGAGCACGACCGTCACCCGAAGGCGCAGCCCGACACGCTTCATGCTGCGCACCGCCGACCAGGGGATCACGCCCACCGTGGACTGCAAGCCCTCCTCCTCGGGCGACGCACGCACGCGCTACGCCTCCACCTCGGACCACCCCGTCCGCTCGGCGAGCCTCGCACGCCGGCCCCGCGCTTCTTCGTGGAGCCGCGGGCTGGTAGCGCCGGCGAGGAGCCCGAACACCCCTGGGGACACAGCCATCGCGAAGAGCCCCGCGGCCCCCTCCCAGCCGAGCCCTACCCCCGCGACCGCGAGGGCCGCGCCGGCTGCCACGAGGGTCCAGCCGAGGACTCGACGCTTCCAGCGCGAAGGCTCTCGCGGGACCTTCGCGACGAGAATCTCGAGAGGGAGCGCGCTCCCCGTGATGGAGGCCCAGGGCAGCGTGGCCGCGCCGACGCGCCAGCCGGTTCGTACGCGCGACACGCGGTCCCAAGGGGTCATGGTCACCGTCCCGTCGGGCGCCACCCGGACCACGCCCTCGCGCCGCAGCTCCGCGCGCCGCCAGGCGGAGATCTCCCGACGCTCTCGCAGCGCCCCCCACACGAGCGCGGGCCCCATCCAGACGAGCAGGACGCCGACGAGCCAAAGAACCGCGTATACGAACCAGAATCCGGGAGCGTCGGAGGCGGGCAAGCCACCGAGGACCCCTCGGACGTCGACGCAGGCGAGCCCCACCGTCCAGGGCGAGCCGATCACGAGACCGGCGACCGCAGCGAAGATCGCCACCCAGAGCCGCGCCGGCTCGAAGGGTCGAACGCAGACCTGCACGCCGCCTCGACGGCGCAGGGTCGCCAGCTGCGCCTCGTACCATGCCTCGTGCAGCGCTCCCTCCGCGCTGGCGTCCCCCCGCACGCGAACGTTTCGGGTCTCCCCCGCGAGCTCGACCTTCAAGGAGAAGCTCCGCCGGACGGTTGAAGTGATGACGCGCAGGGAGTGCCACGGGATGTGTGCGCCGTCGGGGGTCCAGAAGCCTTGCTCGTCGGCGCGCAGCGTCACGCCGGATTCAACCGGCGGGGTGACGGAACATTCCGCTCAGGCGGCGCGGCGGGCGAGCGCGCGGTAGCGGCCGCGGAGCTTCTGCGCGATGCGGGTGGCCATGGCCATGATGGTCAGCTGCGGGTTCACGCCGAGGCTGGTCGGGATCACGCTGCCGTCGCAGACGAAGACGTTCTCGGCGTCCCAGAGCTTGCCGTCGGGATCGACGCCGCCCTCGCCCGCGCTCCGGCTCATCTGACAGCTCCCGAGGGGGTGCTGGGAGCTGCACTCGATGCGCGCCCCGGGGACACGCTCGAGCTCGAAGCTGCGGTAGCGATCGGGGCTGAAGACGTCCTCGCCGAGCACGGGCAAGTAGAGTTGCTTGGCGCCGGCGGCGAGGAAGGTCTCGGCGAGCAGGCGGATGCCTCGGTACATCGCCGCCCGGTCCTTCTTGCTCATCCGGTACGTCGTGAACGGCTCGCGCCCGATCCCGCGGCGCACCACGCCCGGGCCCTCGTCGTGCACCATCGCGCCGAACATCGCGATGTGAGGCAGGGTCGCTGCGCGCGCGTGGTGCTTGGGCCCCGCGCCCGGCATGGTCGCCGCGATCACGCTGCCCGGGATGAAGAGGCTCATCAGGGTGACGTGGTCCTCCTCGAAGGCGTCGGTGTAGGCGCTCTGCATCGCGCCCTCCCAGCCGCGCACCTCCTCGTCGAAGGCGGCGAAGACCCGGAAGCCCGGGTGCAGCGTGAGGTTCCTCCCGACCTGGCTGCCGAAGGGCGCGAGCCCGCTCGACTTGAGCAGGACGGGCGTGTGCAGGCCTCCGCACGCGACGAGGACGACCTTGGCGCGCACCTCGAAGCGGTCGCCCCTCTTGCGCCCCGGTCGGTTCAACAGCCGGCCGCGCACGCCGGTCGCTCTGCCGCCCTCGTGCACGACCTTTTGCACGAGGCAGTCCGACCAGATACGCCCGCCCGCCGCGAGCAGCCGCGGGAGATAGCTGAGGTCCACGCTCATCTTCGCCTGCTCGGGGCAACCGAAGTTGCAGCGACCGCAGCCGTTGCAGCCCTTGGTGTTGCGGGTCAGCGGGCGGATGGGGTGGCCGAGCGCGGCCGCGCCTTCGCCGAAGAGCTGGGTCGAGCGGGACTGCATCTCGACGGGGACCTCCTCGACGTGCACCGCGCGTTCCACCTCGCGGTAGTAGGGGTCCATCCCGTCGGGCGTGAGCTCCTCGAGGCCCAGCTCGCGCGACCAGGGCGCGAGGATGCCCTCCGGGACGCGGAGACAGACGCCGCCGGTGACCATCGACGAGCCGCCCACGCCGACGCCCATCGTGACGTTGATCGCCGGCGTCCCGTCCGTCCCGAACGCCATGCTCATGCCGCCGTCGCGCCAGATGTGCCTGAGCGACTGGCTCTGCCGCATCTTCCCGTGCACCGCGGCGTGGAGGCGCTTGCCCTCCTCGAGCACGAGCACGTCGAGGCCGGACTCCGCGAGGATCGTCACCGCGACCATGCCGCCGGCGCCGGATCCGACGACGACGACGTCGCAGTCGAGCGCGAGCGCGCCCTCGTGCAGGCGCCCTTCGGAGACGTCGCTCACGGGCGCGGCCCGAGGCAGGTGGCGGTCCAGCCGATCTCGCGCGCCGAGTCGGGGTGCTCGTACCAGACGATGCACAGGACGGCCTTGGCGCCGAAGAACGCGAGCGAGAGCGGGGTCTCCTCCATGCGCTCGAGGGCCTCGACGCGACGCGCGACCGGGAGCGATGCCAGCCGACCGAGGCGGCCGACCAGCAGCGGCGCGACCCAGGTGATCGCGAAGAGGCACGCGCGGAAGAGCAGCCTGGCGCGCCAGTTCGCGTGCCCGAAGAAGTCCCCGAGATCCGTCTCGAGCCAGTCGAGCCGCGGCGCCGGGGGCGGGCCGGACTCGGTGCTGAAGAGCGCCTCGCTCACCGCACGGGCCGCGCGCAGCGTGCCCGCGGAGAGGCCGGGGGCGTGGGCGCGGCTGTCCCAGCCCGCGATGACGTAAGGGTCGACGGCCTCCGAGGGCGCGTCCTCTCGGACGACGGGCAACGCTACGCCGGGCTCCACGCTCACCGGCGCATGATGCCCGAGCGGCGCGGCGCGCTCAATCGACAGTCCTTCAGTCCGCGGGCACGAAGCGGACCTCGAAAAGGTGCGGCCAGTGCTTGCCCGTGATCGCGAAGCGCTGGCGCTCGGGGATCCACGCGACGCCGTTCAGCACGTCGGCGCCCCAGCGCTCCTCCGGCGTCAGCAGCCCGCTCGCGTCGACCACGGCGGTGACCTGGCCGCTCGCGGGGTCGATGCGCACGATCTCGTCGGTCTGCCAGACGTTGGCCCAGATCACGCCGTCGACGCACTCCAGCTCGTTGATCTGGTCGAGGGGCGCTCCGTCGAGGCGCACTCGCACGACGCGCGAGACCTGGAAGGTCTCCGGGTCGCGGAAGCTCAGCCGGTCCGAGCCATCGCTCATGACCAGGTGGGTGCCGTCGTGACAGAGCCCCCACCCTTCCCCGTCGTACTCGAAGGTGCGCCGGTGCTCGAAGCCGTCGAGCGTCCAGACGTGCGCCTCCCCGGCCGTCCAGCTGAGCTGATAGAGCAGGTCGCCCACGCGCGCGAGCCCCTCGGCGAAGATGCGCCGCTCGACCGAGCGCTGCGCGAGCACCTCGCCGGTCTCGAGATCGACCTTGCGCAGGCTCGAGCGGCCGCGCAGGCCCGTGCTCTCGTAGAGGTGGCCGTCGTGCCAGAGCAGCCCCTGCGTGAACGCCGCGCGGTCGTGCGGGTGCCGCTCGACCACCTCGACCCGGAGCCGCTCGGCGCGCGCGGGGGGCGCGTCCATCACCACGTCCTCGACCGCGTCCTGCATCTCGGCGCTCCTCGAGTCTCCGTTGGAGATGCGCACCACGGCGACGAGACCCACCACGAGCGCGACCGCGCCGACGAGCCACCACGGGAAGGGGCGCCTCTCCGCGGGGGGTGCCTCCGGCTCGGGCTTGCCCTTCTTCGCCATGACCGCCCCGTTTGTAGCAGCGCCACGTCGCGCGCGCCCATGGGGCTATCCTACGCCTGATGCCCGACGCCATCCGCCTCGCCGACAAGCTCGCCCTCCTCGACGGCCCGTGGCGCCCGGCGGTGATCGCCGACTGCAACGGGCAAGAGGTGAAGGTGGTGGAGCTGGAGGGGGAGTTCGTCTGGCACGCGCACGCCGACGCGGACGAGCTGTTCCTCGTGCTGTCGGGTGCGATGCGGATCGAGCTCCGGGACGGAGTCGTCGAGCTCGGCGAGGGAGAGCTCTACGTGGTGCCGCGCGGGGTGGAGCATCGCCCGGTCGCGGAGTCGCGCTGTCAGGTGCTCCTCTTCGAGCCGGCGGCGCTGGTGAACACGGGGGACGCGGGCGGGCCGATGACCGCGCCGGCGCGTCGCCTGTAGGACGGCGCGTGCGAGCGGACACGGCGGCGTGGCAAGGCGGACGCGGCCCCGCGGCGGACGACGACGGATGACCATCGGCACGCGCCTTGCGCTGGCGCGCGGGCGTGGATCGACTTCGCGACCTCGTGCCCTTGTTCGCGGTGCTCGGGGTCGTGGCCGTCCTCGGGGTCGTCGTCTTCGAGTGCGTGAGCAGCCGCGCGCGACGCAGGCGTGTCGACATCCGTCCGGAGCGCGACCTCGCGACGCAGCCCGATGGCGGCCCGGGCGTCTCCCTGCCGGACGAGCTCTACGAGTCGGTCCCCGACGACCCGCCCCTGCCCGCCGCGCTCGAGGGACTCGCGGATCGACTCTGCGGGCCGCTCGCGAGCGCGCTCTGCGAGGCGCGGCGAGCCTGTGGCTGCGTCACGCCGCATCCCGGCTGCGAAGGGGAGGAGCGCGCGAGCTGCGAGCGCTGGCTGGAGTGCGCGGCCTGGCCTCCGGGCGACGGCGCCTGGGAGATCGACGAGAGCGCGCTCACCCGCTGCCTGCGCGCGGCGTCGTCGGAGCTGTCGAGCTGCCGCGGCGCGGAGCTCCCGGGCGAGTGCTACGCGCTGCTCGCGCAGCCGGTGGAGGTCGGCGCGCCCTGCCATGACCCGTACGGCCCTTGTCGCGGCGGCCGCTGCGACCGCGGGGCGTGCGCGCCGCTGCCGGGGGAAGGCGAGGCCTGCTTCCGCGTGTGCGCGCCCGGTCTGCGCTGCAACTGGGAGGCGCGGTGCGCGCCCGACGCGGTGGGGCTGGAGTGCGGCCGAAGCCTCGACTGCCCGCCCGCGCTGAGCTGCGTGGACGAGCGCTGCGCCGCGCCCGCGGAGCGCTGCGACCACGACGAGGCGTGTGGCGTCGGGGAGGCGTGCCGGGACGGCCGCTGCCAGGGCGTGGAGCGCTGTCGCCTGGACGGAGAGTGCGGCCGCGAGCGTCGCTGCGGGGGCGAGGTGGTGGAGCGGTGCGGGATCGAGCCGCCCGAGCCCTGGCTCTTGCCCGAAGGCGAGCCGTGCGATCACACCGCGGGCTGCCGCGAGGGGCTCGTCTGCGACGGCCGGTGCGCCGAGGCGCCCGAGACGCTCGGCGCGGTCTGCGCCGACGGCCGCTGTGGGGGCGGGCTGGTCTGCCGCGTCGGCCGGTGTGTGGCGCCGGGGGCCAGGGTCGGCGCCGCGTGCGTGCCCTACGACCGCAACGCGTGCGGCCCTCGGCTCGCCTGCGTCTGGGCCCGTGACCGGGACGGCGGCGTCGCGGCGCGGTGCGCCCACGCCCCGGCGATCGGGGCGCGCTGCCCGGAGGGGCGCTGCGCGGGCGGCGCGGAGTGCCTGCCCTACGTGGTCGGCGGCCGCTGCGAGCCGCTCTTCTGCGAGCCCGGCGCGTTCTGGATCTGCGAGATCGACTGACGCCCACCCGGCCCCCACGACGACGAGCCAGCTCA
>SHBB01000621.1 GCA_004213565.1 Sandaracinaceae bacterium | reverse complement strand
AGAAGGACGGAGCGGAGGACGGGGCGCGCAAGACGCCGTCGGGCATCCCCCCCGCGGAGAGCAGCGCTCGACTCCGGCCGCCGACCGGGGAGCGACGAGACCCGACGCCGCTGCGCGTGCTGAACGGGGGCGGTGAGCCCGAGGGCGAGGCTCGCGCGTCGGATCGGGAGGCGGTGCTCCCCGAGAAGCCGCCCGGCCTGAAAAACATGACGACCTCCGCCCGGCTCCGGCTGCAGCTCGCCTTCGACGACGAGGAGGAAGGCGCGCCGAAGAAGCCGGTCGGGCTGAAGAACATGACCCCGTCCGCGCGGCGGCGGCTCGAGCTGGCGGTGGAGCACGACGAGTCGATCCGCCCGCCCAAGCTCGAAGGGCGGCACAGCGCGCCCGAGATCGAGGGGAAGCGGCGCAAGTCGCGGACGAGCCTGCCCGGGCGGATCCCGTTCGACGCCGAGGCGCTCGCCACCGTCCGCTCGCTGAGCCGGTGGGTGGCTTTCTGCGGCTTCATCACGCTGGCGGTCGGGGCGCTGACCGGCCTCAGCTATCTCACCGGTCCGGGCTCCGTGGCGCACGTCGTCGTGGGCATCCTCGCGACCGCGCTGTCCGTTTGGCTGCTCGCGGCGGGCTGGCGCTTTCACCGCGTCTCACGCGACGCGCGGCGACAGCATCACCTGGTGAGCGGGCTCGGGCTCGTGCGCACCGCGATGCTGCTCAAGGCCATCCTCGTGTTCAGCGCGATGGTCATCGGCTGCTTCACGTTCAGCATCGCCGTCTCCCTTCTGCTCTTGTTGTAGAGCGCGCTTGACCAGGAGGGGTCCGCCGCCTAGCGTTCGGCGCCCCGTGCTCGGCCTTTTGACACCGACGAACCCCGACTGGGTCGAGGCCGTGGAGGATGACCTCGACGGGCTCATGTCGGACCACGCGCACTGTGAGCTGAAGGCCGCGCAGTCGGCGCTCTCGCTCGTCGCGCGCTTCGGCGGAGAGGCCCCGGAGATCGTCGCGCCGCTCCTGTCGCTGGCGAAGGAAGAGACCGGCCACTTCGACCAAGTGCACCGACGCATGGAAAGTCGTGGCACGAAGCTGGACCTTCCCGAGACAGACGGGTACGTCAATGCCCTGCGCCGCGCGGTTCGAACCGATCACGGCGCCTACCCGCTCATGCTGGATCGCCTCCTCGTCAACGCGCTCATCGAAGGCCGCTCGTGTGAGCGCTTCCAACTCCTCTCGGAGAAGCTGAACAATGCGGCGCTCCGGGAGTTCTACCGGGACCTGATGGAGAGCGAAGCCCGACACCACCGCCTGTTCACGCGCCTCGCCGAGGATCGCTTCGGTCGCGAGACGACCCGGTCCCGGCTGGCCGACCTCGCCGGGCGCGAGGCGCAGGTGGTCGCCGCCCTCCCCCTCAGCGCGACGGTGCACGGATGAGCCGCCGTCGCCCCTCCGAAGCCGCCGCGCCCGCCGAGACGGTCGAGGAAGATCGCTGGGAGAAGGTGAAGGCGAACACCAAGACGATCGGCGGCGCCGTGCTGCTGGCGCTCTTCATCCGCATCGTCCTGTTCGAGGCGTTCGAGATCGACGGCCCGTCCATGGAGCCGACCCTCCTGCACGGCGATCGCGTGGTCGTCGCGAAGTTCCTCTACGGCCTCTTCCTCCCGTTCACCAACGAGGCGGTCGCCACCTGGGGCATGCCCGAGCCCGGCGACGTGGTCATCGTGCGCAGCCCGGCCGACAACATCGACATCGTCAAGCGCGTGATCGGCGTGCCCGGGGACGTCATCGAGATCCGGGACGACGTCGTCTACCGCAACGGCGAGCCTCTCCGGCACGGGCGCGAGGCCTGCCGCGACGACTACGGCAACGTGCTGGACGACGAGTGCGTCTGGTACGTCGAGGGCATCGGGGACCACGACTGGCACACCAGCACCGCGTCCTACGAGGTGCCCGACAGCGCGGCCGAGCAAGAGGTGCCGCCCGGCCACATCTTCGTGCTCGGCGACCACCGAAACCGCAGCAACGACAGCCGCAACCCGCACGTGGGCATGATCCCGGTCGAGCGGGTCAAGGGCCGCGCCCTGGCGATCTACTGGTCCAACGACACCCACGTGCGCTGGAACCGGATCTTCGACGGCATCGAATAGCGGCCTCCGTGGGCTGCGCCGGGTAGCGGTCGCGTCGGCCGCTGCTACGTTGGCCGGCTGCAGCATGGCCAGCATGGACGATCTGCGCGCCCAGGTGCGCATGCGCCTCGCGGACGAGGTGGGCACGATCGGCGCCGAGGCGCCCGAGAAGGTCGCCCTCGTCTACCCGAGCCCCTACGCGGCCGGGATGAGCTCGCTCGGCTTCCAGCAGATCTACCGCACCGTCAACGAGACGCCGGGGCGCTGCGCGGAGCGCGCGTTCTTGCCCGACGACCTCGAGGCGCACCACGGCACGGCGCTCTTCACCTACGAGTCCGGCCGGCCCGTCGGTGACTTCCCGGTCCTCGCCCTGAGCGTGGCCTTCGAGCTGGAGCTCGCCGGGGTCATCCAGGTGCTCGAGCTGTCGGGCCTGTCGCCGCTCGCGGAGGAGCGCCCCCGCAACGCGCCCTTCGTCCTGATGGGCGGGCCGCTGACCTTCTCGAACCCGCTCCCGCTCGCGCCCTACGCCGACGCCATCCTGATGGGCGAGGCGGACGAGACGGTCCACCAGGCCCTCGACATCCTCTTCGCCTGCCAGGACAAGGAGGAGGCCAAGACCACGCTCGCGCGCGAGATCCCGAGCTGCTTCGTGCCCGATCTGCACGGCGACCACATGCCCGACGTCGCCAAGTGCGACGTGAACCTGCTGCCCGCCTACGCCGCGATCCGCACGCCCCACACGGAGCTGCGCGACATGTTCCTGCTCGAGGCGGAGCGCGGCTGCCATCGTCAGTGCGCCTACTGCGTGATGCGGCGCTCGACGAACGGCGGCATGCGCCTCGTGTCCATGGAGCGGATCCTCGAGCTCATCCCCGAGGACGCGTCGCGCGTGGGGCTGGTCGGCGCCGCGGTGAGCGACCACCCGAAGATCGCCGACATCGTCGAGACGCTCGCCGACCAGGGGCGACAGGTGGGGCTCTCCTCGCTCCGCCCCGATCGCCTCAACGATCGGTTCGTGGGCGCGCTGAAGCGGGCCGGCTATCGCACGCTCACCACCGCCAGCGACGGGGCCAGCCAGCGCTTGCGAGACTCGATGCAGCGCAAGGCGCGCGAGAAGCACCTGGAGCGAGCCGCCGCGCTCGCCCGCGCGCACGGGATGAAGCGCCTGAAGCTCTACATGATGGTGGGGCTGCCGGACGAGACCGAGGCGGACATCGACGAGCTGGTCCTGCTCGGCACCGAGCTATCGAAGATCGTGCCGCTCAGCCTCGGCATCGCGCCCTTCGTGGCCAAGCGGAACACGCCGCTGGACGGCCACGAGTTCGCGGGCATCAAGGCGGTGCAGCGGCGGCTGAAGCGGCTCCGGCGTGGCCTGAAGGGGCGCGTCGATCTCCGCGCCACGAGCGCGCGCTGGGCCTGGGTCGAGTACATGCTGGCGCAGGGCGGTCGCGCCGAAGGCAAGGCCGTGCTCGACGCGCTGAAGCGGGGAGGCTCGTTCCGTGACTACGAGCGCGCGTTCAGCGCCCTACCCTCCCAGCGCCCCCGCCGCAGCCTCGCGGTCGTCGCCTGACGTGTCTCGTTTCGAGACCGGCCGCCCATGGCTGAGACTGGGGACCTGTCGCGCTCGGAGACAAGCTCGGTCAATGAACGTCCTCATCGTGGGATGTTTTCATGCGGCTTCTATGAGAGGATGCTCTAGAGCAGGGCGGCATGGGGGTTGCTGAAGACATCGGCAAGGGGTGACGATGACCGAAGATCGCAAGCCTGCCTACCTATCCTCCCGCTGGAGCGGGCCAGGTACGCCACGTCTACTGTTGGTGGACGACGATGAAGTGATGCGCAGGAGCTCCGTGCGCTTCTTGAGCCGCGCCGGGTTCCAGGTGGTGAGCGCCGAGTCCGGCCGAGACGCCCTCGCGCTGTTGCGCGCCAGAGAGGCGATCGACGTCGCCGTGATCGACCTCGAGATGCCGGGCATGGACGGAGTCGAGCTGATGCGAGGCATCCTCGAGGTCCGCCCGGAGTTGCCGATGGGGCTCTGGTCGGCGAGCCAGCGTCTCGACGAGCTCACCACGGAGGAGCTGGCCCCGGCCTGGTTCGTCATCCACAAGATGCGGCCCATCGGCGAGCTGGTTCAGGCGGTCTGCCACGCGGTGTACGGGCGACGCTCGATGCGCAGCGAGGAGGGTGGCTCCGAGCAAGGCGTGAACGGCAAGGCGCAGAAGACGACCGGCAGCGGGGGCATGAGCGCGCGCGCCCCGCTCCAGTCGGGCTGGCACCGCCGCCGGAGCGTGCTCGACGACATCGACCGCGCGCTGACCGGCCGCTGACCGAACCAGGTCAGCCGAGGATCATCGTCTCGCTCAGGAGGTTGCCCTCGCGGTAGCGGCGCAGGTTCCAGCGCTCGAAGAGCTCCTTCTCCTCGCCATACAGCAGGTGCCGCGCGAGGAGCTCCCCCATGATCGGCGCCATCATGAAGCCGTGGCCCATGAAGCCGCTCGTGAGGATCAGCCCGTCCATCTCGTCGACGGGCCCGACGAGCGGGTTGCCGTCGGGCGTGATGTCGTAGCAGCCCGACCACTGGCGCAGCACCCGCACCCCGCCGAGGATGGGCATCGCTTCAGTCAGCGAGCGCGCGTAGAGGGCCAGGAACCGGAGCGAGCTGTTCTGGTCGAGCCCCTCGGGCACGCGCGGGTTGCCGTGCCCGCCCACGATCTCCCCGCGCATGGACTGGGAGAAGTAGAGGCCGCTCTCGAGGTCCCCGACGAAGGGCCTGAGGAAGGGCTTGAGCGGCTCCGTGCTGCAGATCTCGTGGCGGTGCGGGTGGCTGGGCAAGGACACGCCCACCATCTCGGTGATCTCGGGGCTCCACGCCCCCGCCGCGCAGATCACCTTCGGGGTCCGGATCACGCCGCGGTCGGTGACGACGCCCGTGATCCGGCTCCCCTCCGTCTCGAGGTCCACGACCCGCGTGTGGGTGTGCAGATCGACACCGAGGCGCTGACACTCGCGCGCGTAGCCCCAGACGAACGGCCAGGGGAAGACGACGCCGTCCTCCGGGTTGTAGCTCGCGGCCACGATCTTCGCGGTGTCGAGCTCGGGGACGAGCTTCTTCACCTCGCCCGCGTCGAGCATGCGCGTGGGCAGCCCGTGCTCGTTCTGGAGCGCGACCGAGTCCGAGAGCTGCTTGGCGCGCCCCTCGCTGCGAGCGAGGAAGAGGTAGCCGGCCTGACGGAACCAGACGTTGATGCGCATCTGCGTCGCGAAGTCGTCGCAGATGGCGATCGAGCGCCGCATGAGCCGGATGTTGGTCTCGCTCGACCACTGGGCGCGCACGCCGCCGCCGTTGCGGCCCGACGCGCCTCCGCAGAGATAGCCCGCGTCGAGCACGACGATGCGATCGACGCCGAAGCGCGCGAGGTTGTACGCGATGGCGAGGCCCATGATGCCCGCGCCGATCACGACCACGCGCGCGTCCTCCGGGAGCGGCCGCTGGCTCACTTCGCGTCCTCCTCCGGATCGAGGGTGTGCGAGGGCGCGCCGTCGTCGCGCGGCGCGAGCCCCGCGAGGTGGGCGAGCGGGACTGGGTGAAACGGCGGCCGCGGCGTGATGGGCGCGTCGGGGATCTTCCCGCCGAGGCGGACCAGCTCGCGCGACGCGAGCGCGACGCATTGCTTGCCCTGGCACCAGCCGGTGCCGAACCCGGTGTAGCGCTTGAGGCTCTCGAGGTCGTCGTGTCCTTTCGAGACCGCCTCCTCGACCTCATGCCGCGTGACGTCCTCGCAGCGGCAGATGATGATCTTGCTCATCGCGTCGCCTCGAGCATGTGGGTCGCGACCCGCTCGGCGT
>SHBB01000620.1 GCA_004213565.1 Sandaracinaceae bacterium | reverse complement strand
GCCGAACTCGCCTCCTTCGAGCCGGCGCACGGCGACCTCTCCCATGTCGAGGTTGGTCACTCCGTCCCACACGGTCAGCGCACCGTCGGGGCTGAGCTGCCGGAGGTAGTCCCCGCCGCTGATGACGGTGACCACGTAGGCGTTGCACGCGTCGTCGAACTCGAGGTCCACCGCGCCGCCGTCGCCGCCGCGCAAGAAGTCGTCCATGTTCATGCGCTCGAGCGAGGGCGGCGCGCACGCGCCCGCGGGCCGTCGACCGAGGCACGAGCGACCCCAGCAGGTCGCGCCGTCCTCGCTGCAGCGGAGCGCGAAGCAGGGCGGGGCGGGGACGCAGGCGCCCTCGAGCCCGCACTCGGTGCCCGGCAGGCAGGTCGACGCGCCGCACGGACGGCCCGCCCCGGTGAGCAGGCCGGGGCTCCCCTCGTCTGCGCAGGCGCCCGTGGCGAAGTCACACACACGCCCCGCGCCGCAGGCCAGCGCCGTGGGGTCGCCGCAGTCGGCCGCGCACGCGCCGTCCGAGCACACCTCTCCCGGGCCGCACGCGCAGACCCCTCCGTCGGCGCCGGAGTCCGGGTCGGCCGCCGCGTCGAGGGCCGCGAGGCAGGCCCCGTCGACGCACCGCTCCCCCGCCGCGCACTCCGAGTCCGTCACGCAGCCGGGCGCGGGCGCCTCGCCGCACGCCGTGAGGAGGGCGGCGACGAAGAGCGCGCGCCTCACAGCGTCTCCGGGAGCGCGTAGCGCAAGACCTCGGCCCGCGTCGGCCAGCCGCTGATCAGGTAGTAGAGGTAGCCGTCCGGCGAGTACGCCAGGCGGCCCCGCTCGCCCGGGCTCTCCCACTCGCCGAGCAAGGTTCCATCCGGTGTGTATTCCAGGATGCGCGCGCTGGTCACCGAGATGAAGATGCGCCCCGTGAAGGGGTCGCGGACCAGGCTCGTCACGTCCTCGCCGACCTCGGCCCAGACCTCCGTCAGCGCGCTGTCGGTCGCGACGCGGTGCACCACGCCCTCGTCCACCGCGACCAGGAGCGAGTGCCGGTCGAAGACCGCGCTCGCGTGGATGCGGGCCGGCAGCCGGTGGATCTCCTCGGTGCTGCCCGCGTCGAGGTCCGCCCGCACCAGGTCCCCCTGCGCCGTCACGTTGCCCACGTAGAGCGTGTTGTCGCGACCCCAGGTCAGCCCGTACGGCCCGGTGTCGAGCTCGCTCCGCTGGAACGGCCCCTCGCCCGGGCTCGGCATCGCGGTGATCACCATGGGCAGGCTCGCGCTCGGGTCCGCGCGGTCCAGCCGGGCGACGCCCTGCGGGTCCGACGACACACAACCGCACGCGGCGCAGCAGACATAGGTGAGCCCGACCTGCCCCTCGCCGTCTCCGGTGCCGAACTCGTCGCCTTCGATCCGGCGCACGGCCACCTCGCCCATGTTGAGGTTCGTGACGCCGTTCCAGATGGTCAGCGTGCCGTCGGGCGAGAGCTGGCGGAGGTAGTCGGTCCCGCTGATCATCGTGACCACGTACGCGTTGCACGCGTCGTCGAGCTCGAGGTCGAACGCGCCGCCGTCTCCGCCGCGGAGGAAGTCGTCCATGTTCATGCGGTCGAGCGGCGCGGGCGTGCACGCGCCGGCCGGGCGACGGGTCAGGCACGAGCGGCCCCAGCAGGCGGCGCCGTCTTCGGTGCAGCGCGTGGCGAAGCAGGGCGGCGCGGCGGCGCAGGTGCCGTCCAGGGCGCACTCGGTGCCCGGGAGGCAGAGCGGCCCGTCGTCGCCGCAGCGCACGCCTTCCCCGGTGAGGATCCCGCTCGCGCCCTCGTCCGCGCACTCCCCGGTGGCGTAGTCGCAGACCCGGCCCGCCCCGCAGGGCGTCGCGCCGGGGTCCCCGCAGTCGGCGCCACACGCGCCGTCCCGGCAGACCTCGCCCGCGCCGCAGTCGCAGACCCCGGCGTCGTCCGGGCCCGCGTCGTCCGTCATCCCGGCGTCGGGCGAAGGCACGCAGACCGCGTCGGCGCAGCGCTCACCGGGTGCGCAGTCGCCGTCGTCGGCGCAGCCGGGCTCGACGGGCGCCGGATCACAGGCCGAGAGGAGGAGGAGAGCGACCCAGGCGCGCGAAGACATGCGCTCATCTTCGCACAGGTGGTCGCCTCAGAGGGTCAGCCAGACGTAGCCCTGGTCGACGTCGACCTGACGCTCGCGGCCCTGGGCGTTCATCACCGTCAGCTGGCTCTGGCGCGTGACCGACATCGAGAGCGCGCTCGCGGCCTGGGCTTCGTTCAGGGTGGAGACGCGCTGGTCTCCGATCGCGACGATGCGGTCTCCGGGCTCGATGCCCGCGCGGCCCGCGGGGGAGTAGGGCTCGACGCGCACCACGACCAGCTCGTCCGGCCGCACCTCGTACTCCGCGATCCCGAGGCCGCGGTGAGCGCGAGGCGCGGAGATGCGGATCGTGAGCCACGAGCCGCCCTCGAGCATGATGCGC
The DNA here is from genome assembly GCA_004213565.1 of Sandaracinaceae bacterium. Lineage (GTDB taxonomy): Bacteria > Myxococcota_A > Polyangia > Polyangiales > Sandaracinaceae > JAVJQK01. Next base: position 3,508 of record SHBB01000620.1, on the reverse strand, counting down.
GCGTCGGCGTCCGGGACGGCGTTCTGCGGCAGGCCGTTGGTGCGGTGGATCCCGATCGGGTCGGCGCCCACCGTGTCCGCGTCCCACACCTCGAAGCGCAGCGGCGTGCCCATCGGGAGGCGCACGTTCTGGGCCGGGCTCGCGTCGAACTCCGGGGTGAGCGTGTCGTTGATCGTCTCCGTCTCGAAGAGCAGCTCCTCGTTCCGGTAGATGCGCACGAAGACGTCGGGCAGCCCGCCGCCGTCGTCCCAGGTCAGGTCCCCGGGCCGACGCGGCCGCACCTGGGCGCTGACGACCGTCAGCTTCCAGACGTCGGCGGGCGCGGAGAGCGAGCCGGCGGAGCGGTCGCTCCGGATGGCGGTGAGCGAGGTGCCGCGCCGCGGATAGACGCAGCCGCCAGCGACGAGCAAGGCAAGGAGAACCAGGAGCGTCCGCATGGGCCCACCGTAGACCGGAGCGCGCCGAGATGGCCACTTCCTTCCCCGTCTCGACGTGAGGTCCGCCCCCGGGTACAACCGCGGCATGCGACGGGCCAAAATCGTGTGCACGCTGGGTCCCGCCTCCAACACCCTCGAGGGCATCGAGGCGCTGATCGAGGCCGGGATGGACTGCGCGCGGCTGAACTTCTCCCACGGCACGCACGAAGATCACGCCAAGGTGGCCTCGCTCGTCCGGGAGGCGGCGTCCCGGATGCGCAAGCCCGTCGCGATCCTCGGGGACCTCTGCGGCCCGAAGATGCGCGTGGGCAAGTTCCCGAACGGGCCCATCGAGCTCGAGGAGGGCGCGCGCTTCACCCTCACCAGCCGGAAGGTGCCCGGAGACCAGAACCAGGTCTCCCACAGCTACCCGCCGCTCTCGAACGACGTGGTGCCCGGCGACGCCATCCTCCTCGACGACGGCCTCCTGCGGCTCCGGGTCATCGAGACCAGCGAGACCGAGGTCGTCACCGAGGTGGAGGTCGGCGGCACGCTGAGCGACCGCAAGGGCATGAACGTGCCGGGCGCCAACCTCTCGACCCCGGCCCTGACCGAGAAGGACCGGATCGACCTCGCGTTCGCGGTGGACGAGCTGAAGGTGGACTACCTCGCGCTCAGCTTCGTGCGCACCGAAGACGACGTCGCGCAGGCGCAGATGCTCGCCAAGGGCACGCCGGTCATCGCGAAGCTCGAGAAGCCCGAGGCCATCGAGCACCTCGGCGCGATCCTCGACCGGGCGGAGGGCGCGATGGTCGCGCGCGGCGACCTCGGGGTGGAGGTCGGCTCCGAGAAGGTGCCGCTCATCCAGAAGCGCATCATCCGCGAGGTGAACGAGCGCGGGAAGATCGTCATCACCGCGACCCAGATGCTCGACTCGATGATCCGCAACCCGCGGCCCACCCGCGCGGAGGCGGCCGACGTCGCCAACGCGGTCATCGACGGCACCGACGCCGTGATGCTCAGCGCCGAGACCGCGGCCGGGAAGTACCCCGTGCAGTCGGTGAAGATGATGGCCGCCATCATCAACGAGGTCGAAGCGGAGTGGCTGACCGACGCCGAGGGCGAGATCAGCGACCCGACGATGGTGAAGAACAAGTGGGGCTTCACCGACGCCGCGGCCCGCGCGGCCGCGATGCTCAGCTACGCGCTGCCCCTCAAGGCCATCGTCGCCTTCACCCGCGACGGGCGCACCGCGCGGCTCATGAGCGAGTACCGCCCGCGCGCGCCCATCGTCGCGATCACCGCGAACCCCCAGGTCGCCAACCGCATGGCGCTCGAGTGGGGCGTCACGCCGCGCCTCGAGATCCCGCCGGACACGCTCGAGGAGGCGCTCCGGCTCGCCTCGGCCCTGCTCGTGCGGGAGAAGTTCTGCGTGCACGGCGACTCGGTCGCGATGACGATCGGCTGGCCGCCTTCGGTGGGCACCAACACCGTGAAGCTCCACACGCTTTGATGTCCGAGAGCGGTACGCATTGAACGAGATCCCCGAAACGATCGGGCGCTATCAGGTCGAGCGTCTCCTCGGCCAGGGCGCGATGGGGTCCGTCTACCTGGGCCGCGACCTCGACCTCGATCGCGCGGTCGCGATCAAGACGGTGCGGCACCTCGACCTCGAGGAGAAGCGCCTGACGACCTTCCTCGAGCGCTTCAAGAACGAGGCCCGCGCCGCCGCGCGGCTGAGCCACCCCGCCATCGTCGCCGTCTATGACGTGGGCGAGGACGCGGGCGTCGGGCCGTACCTCGTCTTCGAGTACGTCGCCGGCAGCACGCTCAAGCAGATCCTTCGCGGCCGCGGCCCCCTCGCCCCCGACGCGGTCGTCCGGCTCGGCCGCCAGATCGCCGCCGCGCTCGACACCGCGCACGCGGCCGGCGTCATCCACCGCGACGTCAAGCCCGACAACATCCTGGTCAGCGCCACCGGCGACGCCAAGCTCGCCGACTTCGGCGTCGCGCGTGTGCCCGACGCCGCGCTCACCAAGGAGGGCCAGTTCCTCGGCACCCCCTGCTACGCCGCGCCCGAGACCCTCGACGAGGGCCGCTACGGGCCGCACAGCGACTTGTTCTCCTTCGCCGCCGTCATGTACGAGGCGATCACCGCCATCCGGGCGTTCCCGGGCGACGACGCGATCAGCGTGGCGAACCACGTCGTGCACGACGACCCGGATCCGCCGAGCGTGGTCCACCCCGACGTGCGCATCCCGAAGGAGGTCGACCGCGTCGTCATGCGCGGCCTCAACAAGGAGCACGACCAGCGCTACGACAGCGCGATGTCCTTCGTGGACGCGCTCGCCACCGCCTACGTCTCCACGGGCGTGCTCGACCGCGACCCGACCGGCGCGCAGATCCTCCCCGTCCCCGAGCCGCCTCCGCGCCGCTCCTCGGGCTGGATGTTCTACCTCGTGACCATCGCGCTGCTCGCGGTCGGCGTGGCCTTCGTCGCCGCGTTCCTCGACACCGAGCCGCCCGACCCGGCGATCGATCCCGACGTCTCGCCCGACGCCGGTCCCGTCGTCGACGCGGCGCCCAGCATCGTCGCCCGCGACGCGGGCCTCCGCGTCCCCGACGCGGGCCTCGCCGCCCCCCTCGACACGGGCGTCGCCGAGGCCCCGGACTCCGGCACGCTGGACGTCTCCACCATGAGCCCGTTCGAGCGCGACGAGGCCGCGAAGGACGCCGTGGATCAGGCGCGCCAGGCCATCGAGGACGGCGACCTCGACGGCGCCGAGACCGCGCTCCGCCGCGCCCGCCTCCTCGACCCCGGCAACGACGACATCTCCCCCCTCGAAGAAGAGCTCCGCCGCCTCCGCTGAGCCGGCGAGAGCGCGTCGCGGAGCGCGCGTGTATGCTGGCGCGCGTGAATCATCCGAGCGGTGGGGGCTTCGGGCCTCCGGGTGGGCCGCCTCAGCCTCCTTCGGGCGGCGGCGGCTTCGGGCAACCTCCTTCGGGAGGCGGCGGCGGCTTCGGGCAGCCTCCGGGCGGGTTCGGGCCACCTCCAGGCGGGCAGCCTCCCATGGGGCAGGGCGGGGGCGGCT
>SHBB01000062.1 GCA_004213565.1 Sandaracinaceae bacterium | reverse complement strand
CGCCGGCGTCGCCCGCGGCTCCCCCGTCGCGGCCCGCGTCTTCGTCGCCCGAGCCGCCGTCCTGCTCGAGCGCGGCGTCTTCGCGCGGCGCGCCCGCGTCCGAGCCCGGATCGTCCACCCCATCACAGGCCGCGAGCCCGAGGGCCAGGAGCAGCGCCCACCTCTCCACGCGTCGCATCGAGCCGATATAGCACCTCACGCCTGAGTCACCCAGGCGGCCTGTCTCGCGCCTCAGGGGGTGGTGTGCGGATCGAACGGGCCGGGGTCGGGCATCGGGTCGGGGATGGGTCCCTCGAGGCGCGCGGCGTCGCGGAGGCCGAACATGTCGCCGACGATGACTCCGTCGTCGTCGGTGAAGACCGGCTCGCGGCCATAGATGGTGTAGACGCGGACGCGGCCGAGGGACTCGACCTCCTGGTCGGGGTGGCGCTGGAGGGTCACGTCGCGGATCACCGCGAGCGACTCCCGCACGTCGAGCACGCTCTCGCGCAGGCGCTCCGAAACGTCGAGGTCGGCTCGCTGGATCCAGGCCGTGAGCAGGCCTCGCCCTGGCCCGATCACGGCGCGAGGACGGGCGCCGCGGATCGTCTCACCCTCGCGCGACCCGTCCGGGCCGCGGCGCGCGAGGCGGACCGGCTCGGACGCGACGTCGAACACGCGCAGGTCTCCGTGGCCCACCTGACTGCGCGCGTCGGGCAGCGTGGTGCGCTTCCAGACCCGGAGCGGGAGCCCGTCGGCGTCGTACGCCACGTCGACGTCCGCGGTGCCGAGTGGCCACTCCTGGCGCACGCGGATCACGCGGCAGGCCCCCGCCCGACGCAGCTCGAAGCGCTCCACCACGTTGGGCTCGCGCATGTCGGGGCCCGAGCGCAGGGTGCGGCTCAGCTCGAGCTCGCCCTCCCCGCCGCCCTCGGTCTGGCAGATGTCGGGATAGGGGATCTCGGGCACCTCGGCGAGGCGCTGACGCGGCCCGCCCTCGCACTCGCAGGACGGAAGAAGAAAGGCCGACGCGACGAGGGCGGACCTCGTGAGCGCGTCGGCCCAGGGACGGCGCATCGGGAGCTACTCGACCCCGACCGGGTCGCTCTCTTCCGTGGGCGTCTCGGTGTCGGGGCCCGGCTCGCGGGCCGCCTCGGCCTCCTCGGGGAGGTCGGACGCCTCGAGCTCGGGCTGGTCGAGCGCCTCGGCGGCGACCTCGGCCTGGACCGAGTCCTCGGCGATGCCGTCCTGGTCGGCGCCCGGGAGCACGTCCGCGGCATCGGCCGGGAGCGTCGCGGCTTCATCACCCGCGGCCTCCGCACCCGCGGCTCCCTCGCCCTCGTGGGCTTCGCCCTCGGCGCCGTGCGCGTCGGCGCCCTCGGGCGCGACCATGCCGGGCTCGAGGACCTGACCCGGGATCGGCGCGGGGATGCCGCCCGGCGCGCGCTCGCCCGTGTCCGGGTCGATGTGCACGCCGTTGTAGCGGTCGCCGGTCGCCCCGCGGGTCCCCGTGTCGTTCATCGTGTAGGCGAAGAAGACGCCCACGAAGAGAAGCGAGCCGACGAAGACCAGCGCGTTGAAGCGGGAGTCGTCCTTGAGGTGCATGAAGAAGAGCACCACGAGGGACGCCTTCATCGTCGCGATGAGGATGGCGACGATGAGGTTCCAGGCGCCGACGCCCTCGACCTCTGCGCCCATCGCGAGGAACCCGTCGATGTCGACGTAGCTCGCCGCGACGGTGACGACGGTCAGGAACATCAGCGCGCCGAGGATGCCCGCGTAGAACTTGACCGGGTGGATGTGAACGTGGACGGAGCCGTCGTTCGCATGTTCGTGAGTGTGTTCGGCCATCGTTCTCTCTAGATGAGGTAGAGGAGCGGGAAGAGGTAGATCCAGACGAGGTCGACGAGGTGCCAGTAGAGCGCCGCGATGTCGACCGCCGTCCAGTAGTCCTTGGTGAACTCGCCCCGGACGTTCCGGTAGAGGATCCAGGCGAGGACGCCGATGCCGATGGCCACGTGCACGCCGTGCAGGCCGGTCAGCACGAAGTAGATGCCGAAGAAGACGTGGGTCTTCGCGGGCAGCGCGGTGACCGCCTCCTGGCCCGCGATCCAGGGGTTGATCGCCTCGAGCGTCCCGTCCGCCGCGTGGTGCGGGTGGAAGAACTGCCCGGGCAGGAGCCCGTGGTCGAACTTCGCCGAGTACTCGAAGTACTTGATGATCAAGAAGCCGAACGCGCACAGGATCGTGATGATCAGGTGCATCGACGTCTGCTTGCGGTCACCCATCTGGGCCGAGCGCACCGCCATCGCCGCCGTGAACGAGCTCACGAGCAGGACGCAGGTGTTGAAGCCGCCGATGATGCGATCGAGCTGGGCCGAGCCCGCCGCGAACGCGTCGGGGTAGTTCGCCCGGAACACGCCATAAGCGACGAAGAGGCCGGAGAAGAAGAGCACTTCCTGCGCGAGGAAGAGCCACATTCCCAGCTTCGCCGACTCGAACTGCTGAAGCGGGGTGTCGAAGTGGTGGGCGAGCCACGATTCGTGCTCGTGGTGCTGCTCACCCTTGTCGGTTGCGGTGGACATCGCGTCGTTCTTCCTTCTGCGATTGCGAGGTGGTCGAAGGCGTCAGCCCTCGATCACTCCTCTTCGTCCCGGGTGTCGGCGTCATCGGTCTCTTCCATCTCGGTCTCGGCGGAAGAGCTGCCCTCGGTCTCGTGCTCCGCGACGCCACGCCCGCTGCGGATGCCCTCGGGCATCTCCTCGGGGAAGCCGTCGAAGAGCTCCTCCTCGGTGGCGAGGTGGTAGTCGTACGGGCCGCGGTCGATGACCGGGGTGTGGTGGAAGTTGTGCATGAGCGGCGGCGACGCCGTCATCCACTCGAACCCGGCGCTGCCCCACGGGTTGGGCGGCGACTTCTTCCCGCTCATCAGCGACTTGATGAACATGAAGGCCATGATGAAGAAGCCGATCCCGAGCACGTACGAGCCGATCGAGCTGAAGCCGTGCAGGGGCTGGAAGTGGTCGAGGTAGTCGTAGTAGCGACGCGGCATGCCCTGGCTGCCCAGCACGAACTGGGTCAGGAAGGTCATGTTGAAGCCGATGAAGACGAAGACGAACGCGATCTTCGCGAGCATCTCGTCGTAGAGCTTCCCGGTCATCTTCGGCCACCAGTAGTGGAGGCCGCCGACGAAGCCGATCACCGTGCCGCCGACCATGACGTAGTGGAAGTGCGCCACCACGAAGTAGGTGTCGTGCAGGTGCACGTCGACGCTGAGCGTGCCCAGGAAGAGCCCCGTCAGGCCGCCGATGCTGAAGAGCACGATGAACGCGAGCGCGTAGAGCATCGGCGACTGGAAGCTCACCGAGCCGTTGTAGAGCGTGGCGACCCAGTTGAAGACCTTCACGCCCGAGGGGATGGCCACGAGGAAGGTCAGCCCGGAGAACACCATCGTCGCGTACTCGCTCATGCCGGCGACGAACATGTGGTGACCCCACACGAGGAAGCCGAGCAGCGCGAGGGCCACGGAGCTCATCGCGATGAACATGTACCCGAAGAGCGGGCGGCGGCTGAACGTGCCGATGATCTCGTTCACGATCGCCATGCCCGGCAGGATCATGATGTAGACGGCCGGGTGCGAGTAGAACCAGAAGAAGTGCTGGAAGAGCACCGGGTCGCCGCCGAGGCGCGGGTCGAAGATGCCGATGGTCAGCACCTTCTCCATCATCAGCAGGAAGAGCGTGATGGCGAGGACCGGCGTCGCGAGCACCTGGATGACGCTCGTGGCGTAGATGCCCCAGATGAAGAGCGGCAGCCGCTTCCAGTGCAGGCCCGGCGCGCGGAGCTTATGCACGGTGGCGATGAAGTTGACGCCCGTCAGGATGGAGCTGAAGCCCAGGATGAAGACCGCGAGGGTCATCGCGAGCACTGACGTGCTCGTGGTCTGGCTGTAGGGCGTGTAGAAGGTCCAGCCGGTGTCGACGCTGTTGTCGACGATGCTGAAGATCGCGAAGCCGGCGCCGAGCACGTAGATGTAGAAGCTCATCAAGTTGAGCCGCGGGAACGCGACGTCCTTCGCGCCCAGCATGATCGGCAAGAAGAAGTTGCCGATCGCCGCCGGGACCGAGGGGATGATGAACAGGAACACCATGATGGCGCCGTGGAGCGTGAAGACCTTGTTGTAGGTCTCCGCGTCCATGATCGTCTCACCGGGCAGGATCAGCTCGGTGCGGACCAGCAGCGCGAACACGCCGCCGACGAAGAAGTTCAGGAGGATGGCGCCGAGATACATGATCCCGATGCGCTTGTGATCGAGGGTGATGAGCCAGCTCATCACGCCCTTGGCGCCCTCGATGTAGTTGGCGTCGTCGTGGGCGTGGTCGCCCTCGCCCGGGAGATGCGTTCCTGCTTCGACCGTCATCGTCCTACTCCTCCGCCTGCGCCGCGGCGTCGCCGCAGTGCTGGGGAATCTCGAGGCTGCTGCCCTCGGAGCTCAAGTGCGCGAGATAGCTGACGAGCGCGTCGAGCTGGGTCTCGGGCAGGTTGAACGCGGGCATGGCCGCGCTCGTGAAGCCGCTGACGATCTGCGCCTGCGGCTGCTGGATCGACTCGCGGATGTACGCGTAGTCGGCGAGGTGCTCGCCGCCGCCGTCGATGGGCTGCATCGTGCCCGCCACGTTGGCGAGGTTCGGCCCGACGCCCGCGCCCTGAGCCGCGTCGACGTTGTGACACGCCGGGCAGCCGTTGTTGGCGAAGAGGCTCTGGCCCCACTCCCAGTCCTCCTCGATGTCCTCGGGGCAGCTGGGCCCGATGCGGAGGTACTCGCGGTAGGCCTCCTGCGACATGACCTCCACCTCGCTGAGCATCCGGGAGTGACCGGTGCCGCAGTACTCGGTGCAGTAGATGTCGAAGGTGCCCTCGCGCGTCGCCTCGAACCAGAGCGATGTGTACATGCCGGGCACCACGTCGCGCTTCACCCGGAAGGACGGGATGAAGAAGGAGTGGAGCACCGCGGCGTCCTCGGGGTTCGGGCCGTTCGGCACCGACGCCATCACCATGCGGACCGGCTGGCCCACCGGGACGCGGAGCTGGCCCTCGATCATCCCGTTGGGCTGCTCGAACTCCCAGCGCCACTTGTAGGCGCGGGCCCGGACGGTGATCGCGTTCTCCGGCGGGATCACCATGGCCATGTACCCGTCGAAGCCCTGGTGGAACATGTACGCCAGCAGGATCAGCGGCGAGAACGTCCAGAAGAGCTCGAGCGCGGTGTGGTGACCGGGCGGCTTGCTCTTGACGCCCTTGCGGCGACGGTACTGCCAGGCGAACCAGACCATCGCGCCGACGATCGCCACGAAGAAGGCGACGCTGATCCAGTAGATGTCGTAGTAGAGCGAGTCCACCGCGGGAGCGAGGGTCGAAGCCTGCTCCGGCAGCTGGATGGTCGCGTCTAGGTATTCCTGCTCTTCCATCAGTCAGCTCTCATGCATTCGCAGCGATGGGGTCGGGGTCAGAACTCGAAGAAGTCGCGTTCGAAACGGGGGGCCCATCGGCCCCGGCGACGCGCGCGCGCTTCCTGCGGAGCTCGCGTCGCCAGAAGAAGAAGAGAAACAGCCCGAGCAGCAGGGCGCTGATCCCGCCGCCGATCTGCATCACGCGCCAGGCGACGAGCGTGTAGCCCTGCGCCGAGGCGTCGTAGCGGTAGCAGTAGAGGATCGCCCGCTCCACCGTGGAGACGCTGCGCCCCTCGGACGCCTCGAGCAGCCCGAGGCGCACGTCGTTGGAGTCGTACTCGAGCCCGTAGAGGTAGCGCGCCACGCGCGCCTCGGGGGTGAGCAACATGATGACGCCCGGGTGGGCGAACTGGCGCTGCCGCGGCATCCACTGGTAGCGGAAGCCCAGCGCGTCGGCGAGCTGCTCCGCGGCGGGGTAGCTGGCGTGCTCGGCGACCACGTCGTCGTCCGAGAGCGCGCGCTCGGCCACCAGGAAGTGCCAGCCCTCCTCGGCCCCGTCGCGCCCGTACTGGTAGAGCATGCGGCGGCGCTTGTCGGCCGCGATCTCCGGGGTGTCCCTCGGGTCGATGCTCACGGTGATGACGTCGAATTCGGCGCCGACCGACCACGGCTGGGTGCCCAACGCCGCGAGGGTGCCGTCGAGCACCAGCGAGCAGAAGCTCGGGCACGAGTGGTAGACGAGGTTCAGCAGCACCGGCCGGTCGCCGCGGATGAGCGAGCCGAGCCGGACGCGCTCGCCTTCGTGATTGCGGAAGACGAGGTCGGTGGGGATGCGCCGATCGAGCTGCTCCTCGACGCCGACGTTCTCGAGCCCCGGCGGGGCGTCGGGGCTGACCTGCGCCGCCGCGCGCCCCGAGACGACGGAGCTCGACACCAGCCCACAGAGGGCGAGCGCGAACGTCATCGTGATGGGGGCGGAGCGCATGCGACTACTTCCTCAGCTCAATTCCTCAGCTCATTCGGTGGGGTCAGCCTCGCGCGGCGGCGAGGGAGGCGCACGACGGGTCGGGGGCGGAGCGGGCGCTTCGGTCGGCGCGAGCGTCTCTTCCGGCTCCACCGAGTCCTCGGGGGCCGTGTCGAGGCCGTCTCCGGGCTCGAGCGCGGGATCGACGCCGTCCTCGACGCCCATCTCCATCGGCTCGGTCTCGGTCGGCGTCTCTTCCACCGGGCTCGGCGCGTCCTCGTTCGGGAGCTGCGTCCAGCCCGTCAGCGGGTCCATGTTCTGCTCGGCCGGCGCCTGGGGCGCCACCTGCGGCACCCGGGTGCGGCCCTGCGCGACCTGCTGCATGGCGCGATGGATGGGGATCGCGCCGCTCGAGAGCGAGGTCTCCCACTGCGCTTCGCGCTCCGACAGCGAGAGCACCTCACGCTCGGCCACGATCAGCTCGCTGTTGTACTGCTCGAGCCGGTCATCGACCGCGCGGTCGTACATGCGGTCGTAGTACGAGTCGAAGGCGGGCTTCATGACCATCAGCGTTCCGACCGCGAGGAGCGTGTAGAACGCGATGAGCCGGTTCCTGGGGGGCGTGTCGTCCATCGTTGTCCTCAGACCACTTCGAAGTGGAGCGCGCGGTCCAGGCGGGGGTCGCCCACCGGCACGAGCGGGTATCGGGTCATGTTCCAGAAGACCACGGCCAGGTAGATGCCGCCGACCGCGAAGAGCGCGGCGAAGTCCAGCCAGTGCAGGCGCATGCTCGTCTGGACGAGGCCGGTCTGCTCGGCGTAGGGCATCACGATCCAGTACTCCTGGAGGATGTGCATCACCGCGACCCAGGCGGCGCCGAAGGTCAGGATGGGCAGGCGCCGCTTGGTGTTGCGCGAGATGAGCGTGAAGAACGGCACCACGAAGCCGGCCAGCACGAGCAGGATGCTCAGCTGCATGAAGCCGCCTCCGCCCCACCAGCGCAGGTGGAAGTAGGTCGCCTCTTCGGGGATGCCCGCGTACCAGATCAGCATGAACTGGGAGAAGCTGATGTACGCCCAGAAGACGATGAACCCGAAGAGCAGCTTGCCCATGTCGTGGAAGTGCTCGACGTTCACCGCGTCACCGAGCAGGCCGCTGCTGCGGAGGCTCATGGTGATGAGGATGATCATCGCGTGGCCGATGACCGCGCTCACCGCGAAGTACTGCACGCCGAAGATGGTGGAGTACCAGCTGGGCTCGAGGGACATCGTCCAGTCGAACGCGGCGAAGGTGAGCGAGAGGCCGAAGATGAACGTCGCCGCGGGCGCGAACTTCTGCATCTTCTTGGTCAGCTCCAGGCCCTTCTCCTTGTCCTGACGCGTGGACCACGTGAAGAACAGGTAGGCGAGGAGGATCCAGCAGAGGAAGTAGATGCCGGCGCGGAGCAGGAAGAAGCCGTGGTTCAGGAACGGCAGCTTCTCCTCGATGATGCTCTCGTGCAGCGCGTGCTCGGGGCCGTGGTGATGGCCGCCCTCTTCGGCGTGCTCGTCGCCGTGCTCGCCGTGCTCCTCGAGCGCGCCCGGGTGGAGGTCCCACGACTCTCGGGTGTCCTGCGCGTGGGCGGTGCCGCCGAGCTCCGCGCCGAAGAGGCTGCCGTGCTCGTCGCCGTGGTCGTGGCCCTCGTGCGCGTCCTCGCCGTGAGCGTCGTCGCCGTGCTCGTCGCCGTGCGCCTCGTCGCCGTGCTCCTCACCGTGCTCGGCCGCGTGATGCGCCCACGGGTAGAGCTGGTCGATGCTCAGCCCGATCGGGATGAACAGCACCAGGAAGATGGGCAGGCCGCTGAGCAGGAACTCGCTCGTGCGGCGGAGGCTGACGCCCCAGCCCGCTCCCGTCAGGTGCTGACCGAGCACGAAGAACAGCCCGCCGAGACCCACCGCGAGGAAGGTCATGAAGGCGAAGAGCCACGAGAACGCGAAGCGATGGGGATCGCTCATCGCGCCGAACGCGCAGCCGGCCGCGCCGACCACCCCGACCACCGCCGCGATCTTCCACGCGTTGGCCCAGGGACCATCCGCGGGGATGCGGTAGGTCGGCTTCTTCTTGGTCGCGACTTCCTTCTTGCTCATCGGTCGCTCTCCGGCGAGAGGGCGGTCGTGTCCACAGCGGCGCTGCGACCGTCCATCTGGCTGAGTTGAAGCGCGCGAACGTAGCTGACGATGGCCCAGCGGTCGTCCACGGGGATGTTCGCGCGGTAGGAGGGCATGTTGCGGATGCCGTTGCGGATGGTCGCGTAGAGCTGGCCGTCCGGCATGTGGCGGATGCGGTCGTCGTGGAAGGTGGGCGGACGGATCGAGCCGACCCCCGAGACGTCGGGCACCATGCCGTTGCCGTCACCGAGCCCGCCGTGGCAGGGCACGCAGTAGATGCCGTAGCGCTGGCGGCCACGCTCGAGCGCGCCCTCCATGCCGCCGAAGCCCTCGACGGCCGCTTCCGGGACCGTCAAGACGTACGCGCCGTCTTCGGTGATGCCCTGGTCGATCTCGAGGTCGACCACCATCTCGCGCGCGACGGTGTGCTCCACCGGCGGGCGCATGGCGCGGCCGTCCTCGAAGTACGGGCTGCCCTCCTGCGGGTCGTACCGCGGGACCTCGTGCATGTTGCGGATGGGCACGATGGGCGGCGCCTCGGACGTCTGTCCCTGGCAGCCCAGCGAGAGCACCGCGCCCGCGATCACGGGCAAAAGGATGAGCGTACGCATCAGCTCGTCTCCTCCTGGATGAGCTCGATGTGGGTGGGGTGGGTCCCCTCGAGCAGCGAGCGCGTCTCCTCGAGGTCGAACTGCTCGTCGGCGGCCTCGATGGAGATGAAGAACTTGTCGTCCGAGCAGCGCTCGAAGCGCTCCGAGTAGAAGACGGGGTGGTGATGCTTCGGCAGCTGGTTGATGCCCAGCATCCCGAAGACCGCCCCGAACGCGCTGAGCAGGATGGTCAGCTCGAACATCACGGGGATCATCGCGGGCAGTGAGTACCCCGGCTTGCCGCCGATGATGATCGGGTAGTCGATCCCGTTGGTCCACCACATCAGGAGGAACGCGGTGGTGCAGCCAGTCAGGCCCATGGCGAGCACGATCCAGCCCACCGCGGAGTCCTTCAGGCCCATCGCCCCGTCCATCCCGTGCACCGGGAACGGCGTGTGGGTGTCCCAGCGCTTGTAGCCGGCGTCACGCACCGCCTCGGCGGCGTGCATGATCTCGGACGGCGAGTCGTACTCGGCGAGGTAGATGAGGGGGCGCGCCTCACCGGCGGCGCCCGTCTCTTCCGCAGCCATCTCTTCGGCAGCCATGGTCACTCCTCCTCCCCTTCAGACTTCTCCGCGGCAGACTTGGCCGAGGGGGTGCCTTCGGCCGTCGCGGCGTCGTGCTCCTCGTCCATCTGGTGCGGCGAGGCGTCGTGCCCGTGGCCGCCTTCGGGGTGGTAATGCGGGTCCGCCTCGGGGATGACCATCTTCACCTCGGCGATGGCGATCATCGGCATCCACCGGAGGAACAGAAGGAAGGCCGTGAAGAACAGGCCGAGGGAGCCCATGAAGGTCGTGATGTCGAACAGCGTCGGGCTGAAGTTGCCCCACGCGCTGGGCAGGTAGTCGTTGTGGAGCGACGTCACGATGATGACGAAGCGCTCGAACCACATGCCGATGTTGATGATGATGGAGACGACGAACATCACCGGGATCGAGCGGCGCAGCTTCTTGAACCAGAAGAGCTGCGGGCTGATCACGTTGCAGGTGATCATCGACCAGTAGGCCCACCAGTAGTCGCCCGTGGCGCGGTTGATGAACACGTACCGCTCGTACGGGTTGCCGGAGTACCAGGCGATGAAGAACTCCATCGCGTACGCGTACCCGACGAGGCTGCCCGTCGTGAGCATGATCTTGTTCATCAGCTCGAGGTGGCGAATGCGCACCAGGTCGTGCAGCCCGTAGACGGTCCGCGCGATGAGGAGCAGCGTCATCACCATCGCGAAGCCGCTGAAGACGGCGCCCGCGACGAAGTACGGCGGGAAGATGGTGGTGTGCCAGCCGGGCTCGACCGAGGTCGCGAAGTCGAACGAAACGACCGAGTGCACCGAGAGCACGAGCGGCGTGCTGAGCGCGGCCAGGATCAGGTAGGAGCGCTCGTAGTTGCTCCAGTGGCGGTTGCTGCCGCGCCACCCGAGGGCGAGGAAGCCGTAGACCCAGCGGCGGACCTTGTGCGTCGCGCGGTCACGCAGCGTCGCGAAGTCCGGGATGAGGCCGACGTACCAGAAGAGCAGCGACACCGTGAAGTACGTGCTCACCGCGAACACGTCCCACAGCAGCGGGCTCTTGAAGTTCGGCCACATGTTCATCGAGTTCGGGATCGGCAGCGGGTAGTAGATGAACCACGGCCGGCCCGTATGAATCGTGGGGAACAAGAGCGCGCAGATGACGGCGAAGATCGTCATCGCTTCCGAGAAGCGGTTGATCGCGGTTCGCCAGTACTGTCTGAACAGATAGAGGACGGCCGAGATCAGCGTCCCGGCGTGACCGATGCCGATCCACCAGACGAAGTTCGTGATGTCCCAGGCCCAGGCGACGGGGCTGTTGTTGCCCCAGATGCCGATGCCGGTCCACACCAGGTAGCCGACCGTCGCGCCGAGCACGGCGGTGAAGGTCGAGCTGATGCCGAAGAGGATCCACCAGCCACGGGGCGCCTTCTGCTCCGTGACGCGGCTGACGATCTCGGTGATCTCTTTGAAGCCGGTCCCCTTCGAGACGAGGGACCCTTCGCCGAGCTCGGTGATGGGCTCGTTGTACGCCATCAGACCATCTCCGGATTCGGGTTGCGAATCTTGCCCACGTAGGTGGTGCGGGGCTGCGCGCCGATGGACGCGAGCAGCTTGTATTGCCGGTCCATGTGCACCCAGCGGTGCACGCGCGACTCGGTGTCGTTCAGGTCGCCGAAGATGAGCGCCTGGCTCGGGCAGGCCTGCGCGCACGCGGGCGTGACCTCGCCGTCCTGGATGCGGCGCTCGTCGATCTCACCCTCGGCGTCGACCGTCGTCTGTGTCCGCGCGTGGATGCGCGCGGTCTGGATGCGCTGCACGCAGTAGCTGCACTTCTCGATGACACCGCGCATCCGCACGGTGACGTTCGGGTTGTGCTGCATCTTCTTCAGCTCCGGCACCTCACCGTGCCAGTCGAGGAAGTTGAACCGCCGCACCTTGTAGGGGCAGTTGTTCATGCAGTAGCGGGTGCCGATGCAGCGGTTGTAGGCCATCACGTTGAGGCCCTCGGGCGTGTGCACGGTCGCGGCGACCGGGCAGACGTTCTCGCAGGGCGCCTCTTCGCAGTGCTGGCAGGCGACCGGCTGGATGGCGACCTTCGGCTGCGCCTCGTCGTCACCGACGAAGTAGCGGTCGAGGCGCATCCAGTGCATCTCGCGCCCCATCGCGACCTGCATCTTGCCGACGATCGGGATGTTGTTCTCGGCCTGGCAGGCGATGATGCACGCGCTGCAGCCCGTGCAGGTGGTCAGGTCCATCGCCATCGCCCACTTGTAGCGGGGCGGCGCGCCCTCACGCGGCGGCAGCGCCTCGGGCACGAGCGAGTAGCTCTTGCCGCCCTGCGCCGGGTACAGCGGCTCGGCGTAGTCGACCTGCGTCCAGAGCGGGCTGGTGCTCGGCGTCGGCTCGCGCCACTGCGCGAAGTTCGGCGTCTCGCGGTACTCCTCGAGGCTCGCGTCGATGACCAGCGGCCGCCCCTCCATGGAGTGGTGGTCCTGGGTCTGCACGATCTGGTGCTCGCCCGACCCCTTGCTGACGGTCACCCGCGCGAAGCCGTCGCCCGCGCGGAGCGGGTTGACGTCGAAGCCGACCCCGTTGCCGTGCCGGCCCGCCGCGGTGCGGCCGAAGCCGAGCGGCAGCGTGACCACCTGGTCGGCGTGACCGGGGAGCACGAAGGCCGGGATGCTCAGGTCGCCCGCGCCCTCGCGCGAGATGTTGAGCATGTCGCCCGTCTCGACGCCCAGCTGTCGAGCGCTCTCCGGGCTGACGTACGCGGCGTTGTCCCACACGATCTTGGTGACCGGGTCGGGCAGCTCCAGCATCCACGCGTTGTTCGCGTACTGGCCGTCGCCCGTCTGGTACGACGGGGTGAAGACCGCCTCCCAGCCCTGCGGCGCCGCCGGCTCGTTCTCGCGGAGCGCGCCCGCGACGTCGCCCGTGAGGCCGCCCGTGGCCGGCGCGACCGCCGGGAGCCCCGGCACGACGCCGCGATGCAGCGCCGCGCGCCAGGTGCGATCGAGGCTCGCCGCCCCGACCTGCTCGCGCAGCGTGTTCCGCACCAGGTGGTAGCCGCGCCAGGCCCGGATGCCGGCGAGGAACGCCATCATCTCGAGGTCCGCGCGCCCGCCGCGCAGCGGGGCGATCAGCGGCTGCTGGATCGAGACCGTGCCGTCGCTCGAGCGATGGTCGCCCCAGCTCTCGAGCGGGTGCGCCATGGGCAGGAACCAGCCCGAGGCGCGGCTCGTCTCGTCGTCGTAGCCGCCGAGGCGGACGACGGTCTCCACGTTCCCGATCGCGTCGGCGAACCCGGGCGCGTCGTAGACGGGGTTGCCGCCGAAGACGAAGAGCGTGTCGACGTCGCCCGCGCCCATCGCGGTCACGAGGTCGCCCAGGCTCTGGTTCGCGTCCGGCTCCTCGGCGTCGACGGCCGGGAAGAGCTGAACGGTGGTGCCGAGGTTGCCGAGGCCGGCGTTGATGGCGTGCGCGAGCGCGTGCACGTGCGGGGGCTGACGCCAGCCCACGGTGACCGCGCTCGAGCCTCGGTTGGCCATGAGGTCCGCGGCGACCGCGTTGACCCACTCGACCGGGACGCCCTCGACCGTCACGCCGCGGACCGCCTCGCCGGCGCCGCCGGGGAGCGTGGCGCCCTCGGAGGCGAGCTTGGCCGCGAGCGCGCGGAGGTAGCGGTCGGCCTGCGAAGGCGCGAGGCGCAGGCGGTGGTCGGCGTTCATGCCGGTCACCGAGAGCGTGCCCTCGACCACGTAGAGCCGGTTCATCTCGTCGTTGGGCGAGGTGATGCGCCGCCCCTCGGCGAAGTGCCGCTGGTTGCGGACCGCGCCCGGCTCGTCGCCGAGGAAGTCGCAGTCGACGCTGAGCACGACCTTGGCGCGGGCGTAGTCGACGCGCGCGTCGAGCGGCTGCCCGAAGGCCGCCAGGGTGCCGGCGCGGGAGCTCGCCCCGGAGAGCGCGCTCCAGGTGTGCACGCGCGCCTGCGGGAAGCGCTGCATGAACGCCGCGCGAGCCCGCATGAAGCTGGGCGAGTCGGTCGGGGGCACGAGGACGCGGAGGCCCTCGCCACCGCCGAGCTCGGCCGCCTTCTCACGCCACCACGCGTCGAACTCGGCCCAGGTCGCCACGTCGCGCGCGTCGGGCGCGCCGCGCATCAGCTTGCCGGGGCGGTCCGGGTCGTAGAGGTCGAGGATGCTGGCCTGGAGCCGAGCGTCGGTCGCGCCGCCGCTCGCCGGGTGCTCCGGGTTGCCCTCGATCTTGGTGGGGCGCCCCTCGTGGCTCTCGACCAGCAGGCCGAACGCCTGACCGTCGTGATTGACCGAGGTCGCGAAGTGGAGCGGCATGCCCGGGAGCGAGTACTCCGGGGCCTGGCTGTAGGGGAGGATCTGCTCGGCCGGTCGGCGGAGGCACCCGCTCAGCCCCACCGCCGCGGCGGTGGCGCCCCCCACCTGCATGAAGCGGCGGCGGGAGACGATGCTGTCGGTCTGGACGAGCTTGGACGCCTGAACGCCCTTCTCCTCCGTGGCCTCACGCGCGGCCAGCTCGGGCTCGCGCTTCTGATCGAGCGTCCGCCAGATCGGCGGGCGGTCCTCGCCTACGGTCGGCAACGAAAACGGCAGTCGCTTGCTCATCGGTGGCACCCAGCGCAGTTCTCGGGGGGCACGGCGCGGGCCATCAGGCCCCGCATCTCCGCGCTCTCCGCCTCGGTGGCTTCTTCCGGCGACCAGTCCAGGTCGGTGATGCGAGACAGCGGGCGAATGGCGCCGACCGTCCCGTCCGGGTTCTCGTATTCCCCAGGATTTCGGTGGCAGTCCAGACACCAGCCCATGCTGAGCGGCGTCTGCACCGACACGACCTCCATCTGGTCGACGCGCCCGTGGCAGCTGACGCACCCCACGCCTGCGGCGAGGTGGACGTCGTGCGCGAAGTACGCGTGGTCGGGGATGTTGTGGACGCGCACCCACTCGATCGGGTCGCCCGTCTCCCAGGACTCCCGCACCGGCGCGAGGCGCGCCGACTCGGTCTTCACCAGGCTGTGGCACCCCATGCAGGTCTGCGTCGGCGGCACCATGGCCTCTTGCGAGCGCTCGACGTTCGCATGGCAGTACCTGCAGTCCATACCCAGCTGCCCCGCGTGGAGGCGGTGGCTGTACGGCACGGGCTGCTCCGGCTCGTAGCCGACCTGCAGGTTGCGGGGGGAGAAGTAGTAGACGACCACGAACGTGGCGACGCCGCCTCCGATGGCCACGCCGAGCGCCGCGACCAGCGGGAGGTAGTTGAGCGACTTGGGAAATATCTGCATGTCTCGCTCGTTCGGTTCAGCTGAGAGCCGCGCGGACCGTGGGGTCGGGCGACCGAGAGGCCCAGGGCACGCCCTGGCTCCGAAGACCGGACGCCCCACGCATGTGGAGCGGCGGCCCATATACTTCGGTCGGTCCCTGGCGACAACCTCGATCCGGGTGGCTGCTCAGCGTTGCGAATGCTCCTCGATCAAGCGCCTCACTTCGCCGGCGTGGGTCGGGCAGCTTCGCGCCAGCCACGTCAGCTCCACCGCCTCGCCGCTGCGCGTCCGCGTCAGCACCGAAGCGTTCGAACTCTCGAACTGCGGCCCCTGCGCTTCGGGCGCCGAGCCGTCCAGGGTCAATCGCACCGCGACCAGCTGGCCGAGGTGGAACTCGAGGCGCGCCGCGCGCAGGCCTCGGGTCTCGCCCGTCGGCTGCCACGTCAGGGCGTGATCTTCACCCATCGCCTCCGAGCGGAATTCGCCCGGCGCGCCTGTCGCGAGGCGATCTCGCGCCTGGCCAGCCCCGGTCCCGAGCCGCACGCCGCGGATGGGACCGAGCGCGGCGCCCTCCGGCGCGACCAGCGGGGCGGCGATCGTCCAGAGCGCCCAGGCGGCGGGCGCGAGGAGCACGAGGGCCCCGATCCACCGCCACTTTCGCGCTCCACGAGCGTCGCTCGCCTCGGACGACATGGCGACGGACGCACCCCCGCTGGGCGATACCCCCCGGTACCGTGTGCTGGGCGCAGTCGACATGCTCACTCCGAACGAGCCTCTCTCACAGCCGGCGCGACCGCGTGGGGGCGGTCCGACGCCGGGAACGAAATCCGGGCGGGCGGTAGGGTCCATGCCTTCGCACGTCAAGGCCCGTGCAAGAAGGGCGCAGGGGAAGC
This sequence comes from Sandaracinaceae bacterium, assembly GCA_004213565.1. Lineage (GTDB taxonomy): Bacteria > Myxococcota_A > Polyangia > Polyangiales > Sandaracinaceae > JAVJQK01. Next base: position 8,230 of record SHBB01000062.1, on the reverse strand, counting down.
TCGGCGCGGCCGTATATCCCGGATTCTCAGGACTCGGTCAAGGCGTTTTCGCGGGCGTTTTGAGGCCGAGCAGGAGACCGTCCGGGGTGGGAATCACGGTCGATGCGAAGCGCCCCGCGACCTCCGTGTGAAAACGCCGCATGGCCGCCGCGTCGGGGTCTTCTTCGTCCAGGAGCCGGCCGAAGAAGTACACATTGTCCGCCAGGAGCACCCCGCCCTCGCGGAGGTTCGCGAACGCCCACGCCGCGTACCGGTCGTAGCGGCCCTTGTCGGCGTCGAGGAAGACCAGATCGAACGGAGCGTGCGCTTCGAGCGCGGTCAGCGAGTCGGTCGCGTCCCCGAGCCGCACCTCCACCTGCGCGTCGAGCTGCGCGGCCGCGAGGTTGGCCCGCGCGACCTCGGCGTGCTTCGGGTCGTTCTCGAGGGTCCAGAGCCGGCCGCCCTCCCCCATCCCGCGCGCCAGGTGAATCGCCGAGTAGCCCGCGAGCGTCCCGACCTCGACCGCCCTCTTCGCCCCGGTCAGCCGGGCCATCAGGCCGAGCAGCGCGCCCTCCGACGGCGCCACCTGGATCGAAGGCAGGCCGTGCCGGGTGTCGGCCTCGAACGCCTTGGAGAGCGGCGTGTCGTGCCGCGCGTGCAGCCCGTCGAGCCACGCGACGACCTCTGGAGTGCCATAGCGCGCACCTTCCCTCGAGCGCGGATCCGCCATGGGGGCGAGGATGGTGGGGCCCCCCACCGGTCGCAACCCTCCTCTCGATGGGGCCCGCGCGGCGAAAAACCAAGTATCCTCTACGGGTGCGACCGAGCCACCCGCCCGGGCCGCCTCCGGCGCCACCCCCGAACACTCGCTTCGCGAGCTACCGGCTGCTTCAGCGCCTCGCGGTGGGCGGCATGGCGGAGGTGTTCCAGGCCGTCGAGCCCCGCGCCGCCGGGGACGACCGGGTAGTGGTGGTCAAGCGCATGCTCCCCCACATCGCGGCGGAGCCCGGGGCGGAGCGCATGTTCGGGGAGGAGGCGCGGCTGGCGGCGCTGGTCGAGCACCCCAACGTGGTGCGCGTGCTCGCGTCGGGCTCGGCGGAGGGGCAGCCCTTCCTCGCCCTGGAGCTCGTGCCCGGGCTGGATCTCTCGCGCTTCCAGCGCTGGCGAAGGACGGAGCGCGAGCCGCTCGATCCAGCGCTGGCCCTCTTCATCGTCACGGAGCTGCTCGCCGGCCTCCACGCGGTGCACGAAGCGACCGACGCCGCGGGGGCGCCCCTCGGCATCGTGCACGGCGACGTCTCGCCTTCGAACGTGCTGCTGTCGGAGACCGGCGACGTGAAGCTCGCCGACTTCGGCATCGCGGAGGCGCGGCTCCGCTCGCGCTTTCCGCAGGCCGCGGCCGCGGGGCGGACGAAGGGCAAGCTCGGGTATCTCTCGCCCGAGCAGGTGCGGGGCGAGGCGAGCGATCGGCGCAGCGACGTCTTCGCGGCCGCCATCGTCGCGGCCGAGCTGCTGATCGACGAGCCGCTCTTCGCGCGGGGCAGCGAGCTGGCGATCCTGCTGGCCGTTCGGAACGCCGACGTCCGGGCGCTCGACCAGAAGGCGGACACGCTGCCCACCGGCTTCGTCGACGTGCTCCGGCGGGGGCTGGCGCGAAAGCCGGAGGACCGGTTCGAGAGCGCCGCCGCCATGCGCAAGGCGCTCCTGTCGCTCGCGGAGTCTCCGCCGGTCGCGATGCGCGCCCAGCTCGGCACGCTGATCGCGCTCGCCACGGGCGGGGCGCGGGCCACGCTGCCCGACGGGATCGAGGCGTCCGAAGACGAGGTCACCCGCGAGCCGCCGCTCGACGACTACGTGATCGTGCGCGCGGACGGCACCGAGCGGGGCTCGATCACGTTCGCGCAGCTCGTGGAGGGGCTGACCACGGGCGAGCTCGGGCCGACCGACTGGGTGCGCATCGGCGGCACCCCCGCGCGCAAGCTCGGCGACGTGCCCGAGCTGGCCGGGCACTTGCCCGCCGCGGACGCCGAGGCGGCGGCGAGCGACACGCGGAGCATCGCCGGGGGCGGGCTCGTGGACGCTCTGGCCCGCTCGGCGGCGGCGCGGGCGACCGGCGTGTGGATCTGCCGCCGGCGCGAAGTGCGGAAGGAGGTCTATCTCCTCGACGGCATCCCCGAGTTCGTCAGCTCCAACGTGCCGCGAGAGCTGCTCGGGGAGTTCCTGGTCGCGCGCGGGACCCTCGAGCGCAGCGAGCTGGACATGGCCCTGGCCGTCCTGCCTCGCTTCGACGGGCGGCTCGGGGACACCCTCGCCGCGCTGGGCCTGATCGAGCCCGTCCAGCTCTTCGGGCACATCTCCGAGCAGGTGAAGGAGAAGCTGCTGGAGCTGTTCACGTGGAGCGACGGGGAGGCCGAGTTCCACGACGGCGTGGAGCCGCCGGATCGCTACTTCCCGCTCGGCCTCGACCCGTGGCGCGTCCTCAGCGCGGGGATCGATCGGCGCCTGGAGCTCGGGCTCGAGGAGGAGAGCTTCGCGCTCCACATGCTCGACGATCTGACCCGGACCCGCGCCGCGCCGCCCGACGGCCTCCCGCGCGACGTGGAGCGCGTCTTGACCCTGGCTCGCACGCCGATGCCCCTGTCGGAGCTGGTCCAGGCGTTCGAAGGCGACCTCAGCCGCGACGTGCATCGGCCCTATCGCGCGGTCCGGCTCGCGTTGGCCCTCGGGCTCGTCGCCTGGGCGTAGCCCGCCGACCAGGTGTCGGATTCTAGATTTTGAACACCCAGGGCGTCTCGTTCTTAGACACTGCCTGCCTTGAAATTGCCGTCTGAGTGGGGGATTCCGGTTGGATCGCCGCGTGCTGACTCGACACCCCGGAGGATGGGGATGCGAGCACAACACCTGGGGATCCTGTTGATCAGCCTGAGCCTGGGGCTGGTCGGATGCGCGAACGACGTCGACGAGGTGGGCGACGCGCCCCTCGAGCTGGAGGAGGGCCTGACCGTCCTCCAGGCGGAGGAAGGCGGTCTGTCGCTCGCGTACCGGCGCGCCGACGTCGTCATCTACCTGCAAGCGCTCCGCGGCCGCGCCACCGCGCCGGAGTACCAGCAGGATCCGCTGTCGCCGAAGTTCGAGGTGGACGCCCGCATGACCGACGACCAGGGCTACATCTTCTACAGCCAGCAGGGCGGCGACGCGTGGCTCGATCCGGTCTGGGCCGAGGACCTCGAGCGGCAGATCGACGACGGCCCCGAGGCGGACGACAACCGCGTCCTGTTCGAGCTCGCCGGCGAGGCGGCGGCGGTGCTCCGGGAGTCGATCGCGGCGCAGGTCGGCCCGACGCTGGCGGAGGCCCTCGAGCCCGAGATTCACGCCCTGCACACCTTCGGCGTCCGCGCCCCGAGCCTGTACGCAGAGCAGCACGAGGTGATGAACGACATGCTCCGGGCGCGGGATCTGCCCGTGCTCGAGCCGACCCCCGACGGCGACGTCGCCTACGGCAGCGACAAGGGCGGGAACGACTCTTCCCCGATCCAGCTCGGCAGCGGCTACTACTACCTCGCGCTGCACGAGGCGGGCATCAGCGGCACCCTCGGCATCGGCCGCCACAGCTCCACCGCCCTCTACCGCTGGCAGAGCGCGTGGGTTCACGTCCACAACACGTGCAACCACGGCCGCTGTGGCACCGAGATGAGCCGCGAGTGCTTCTTCCAGTACTACGAGGCCGTCAACGACTATCACCCGAGCTGGGCGCTCCGCTCGTGCAGCACGCCGTACGACACGTTCAGCGACGGCGGAGGGCACAACTGCCACGACGACAGCCGCGTGCAGATGCACAACTTCATCTTCGACTCGACGATGGGCGGCACCCAGCAGTGGTGCAACGGCCGCGACGACGACACCGACATCAGCTCCTGGCCCGGCGATCAGAGCGGCCACCCCGAGTGCAGCTCCTCGGGCCGCCGCGGCTACGGCTTCTCCCCCTGACCCCCGGGGAGACCCTCGGGGACGCCTGTCCCCGCTCGGCGAATGGCTTGACGCTCCGCGCGGCGACCGATACCAAGCCCGCGGGCCATGACCTTCCCCCTCGCTCCGCCGGCGGGCATGCGCGACCTGCTGCCTCCCGAGGCGACGGCTCGGTCGCAGCTCGCGTCTCGCCTCACCGATCTCTTCGACGCGTGGGGCTATCAGCTCGTCACGACGCCGCCGTTCGAGCACGCGGAGGTGATCGAGCGCGGGCTCGACACCCTCGATCGACGAGACCTGCTGCGCTTCGTCGATCCGGACACGGGCGAGGTGGCGCTCCTCCGCCCCGACATCACGCCGCAGATCGCGCGCATCGTCGCCACCCAGCTCGCCGACCGCCCGGCGCCGTGGCGGCTGTCCTACGCGGGCTCGCTCATCCGTCAGCGGCGTGGGCGGGCCCGGAAGGCGCGCCAGATCGCGCAGGCCGGCGTCGAGCTGATCGGGCAGGACGACGGCGACGCGGACGTCGAGGTCATCACGCTCGCGGCGCGCTCGCTCGAAGCGACGGGGCTCGACGACTTCCAGATCGAGCTGTCGCTGGTGACGCTGACCCGCGCCGCGCTGGCCGAGCTGCCCGAGGAGGCCCGCGAGGACGTCGAGGCGGCCCTCATCCGCAAGGACGGCGCGGGGCTGCACGCGGCGCTGAGCGCGGCCAATGCCGGCCGCGAGGCGCGACGCAAGCTCGAGGGCGCGGTCCAGCTCCACGGGGACGTCGGCGTCCTGCGGGAGGCGCGCAAGGTGTTCCGCTCGGAGGGCGCCCGCCGCTCGCTGAAGGATCTCGCGGCGCTCATCCGTCGCCTCGACGCGGCCGGGCTCGGCGCGCGGCTGTCCCTCGACCTCGGCGAGGTGCGGGGCGCCAGCTACTACACCGGGCCGAGCTTCACCCTGCTCGCGCGCGGGCCCGGGGAGCCGGTGGGCGCGGGCGGGCGGTACGATGGCCTGCTCGCGCGCTTCGGCGCCGCGCAGCCCGCCACCGGCTTCGGCATCGACCTCGCGAACCTCGAGTGGGCGCTGAGCGAGGTCGGGCGGCGGCCGGACGTGGCGAGGCGCGCGCGCTTCGTGGTGGCCGGCGGCAAGGGCTCCGACCGCGACCGCGTGGCCGAGAAGCTGCGGGGGGCAGACGCCAGCGCGGCGACGCTGGGGACCCGCGGCAAGCGGGCCGCGCTCGACTATGCGCGCCGGTGGGGCTACGACGCCGCGGTGTTCTGCGGAAAAGAGCCGGTGGCGGTGCGGGTCCGGGACGGCGCGGAGCGCGCGGCCCGCGGATGGACGCGCCTCGCCCGCTGGGCGCACGGGAGCGAAGCATGACCACGCTGGTGATCGTCGGCGCCCAATGGGGTGACGAGGGCAAGGGCAAGATCGTCGACCGACTCGCCGAGGAGGCCGACGCCGTCGTGCGCTTCGGCGGCGGCGCGAACGCGGGCCACACCCTGGTGGTCGGCGGCGAGAAGGTGGTCTTCCACCTCGTCCCGTCCGGCGCGCTGCACGCCCGCCCTCGCTGCATCCTCGGGCCGGGCATGGTCATCGATCCCCAGGTCCTGGTGAAGGAGCTGGACGTGATGCGCGGCCGCGGGCTGCTCACCGAAGACCGCGTCCTGGTCAGCGAGCGCGCCCACCTGGTGACCGGCGCGCACTTCCTCGTCGATGGCCTCCGCGAGCAGGGTCCGAACGCGATCGGCACGACGAAGCGCGGCATCGGCCCCTGCTATCAGGATCGGGCCGCGCGCCGCGGCGTGCGCGTCGCGGACCTCGCCCACCCGGACGAGCTCCGCGCGAAGGTCGCCGGGCTCATCGAGGCGTGGCGCCCCACCATCGAGGCCCTCGGCGGAGAGCCCCCGAGCGCGGTGCAGGTCGCGGACGCGGTGCTCGGCTGCGCCGACGCGATCCTCCCGTACGTGGGCGACACCACGGACGCGCTCCACCGCCTGCGCGACGCTGGAAAACGAATCTTGCTCGAGGGTGCGCAGGGCACGATGCTCGATCTCGACCACGGCACCTACCCGTTCGTGACCAGCTCGAGCGTGACCGCCGGCGGCGCGTGCACGGGCAGCGGCCTCGGCCCCACGCACATCGACCGCGTGCTCGGCATCAGCAAGGCCTACACCACGCGCGTGGGCGACGGGCCCTTCCCCACCGAGATGCACGGCGAGGACGGCGAGGCGCTGAGGCAGGCCGGCGGCGAGTTCGGCGCCACGACGGGCCGCCCCCGCCGCTGCGGCTGGCTGGACATCCCGGTCCTGCGGCACGCGGCGCGCGTCAACGGGCTGAGCGAGCTCGCCTTCACCAAGCTCGACGTGCTCAGCGGCATGGAGACCCTGAAGCTCTGCGTGGCGTACGAGCTGGACGGCGAGCGCGTCGACGCCCCGCCCTCGGTCGGCCTGGAGCGCGTGACGCCGATCTACGAAGAGCTGCCCGGGTGGTCCGAGGACGTCACGGCCGCCCGGAGCGTGGAGGCGCTGCCCGCGAAGGCGCGCGCCTACGTCGAGCGCGTCGAGCAGCTCGTCGGCATCCCCGCGTCGATCCTCAGCGTCGGTCCGGACCGCGCCGAGACGATCGAGCGGCTCGATCCCTGGCGCTGATCAGCGCGCCGGGTCCTCGACGCGCGCGACGCCGTGGCGCTGCAGCGGCCAGAGCACGGGCATGCCCTCGATCGCGCCGTCTTCGCCCACGGGTCGGATCTCGAAGCTGCCCTCGCGCACGCCGCTCTCGCGGAGGTGCGAGGCGACCGCCTCCGCCCGCTGACGGGCGAGCTGCTCGTTGTACGCCTCGCTCGCGCGCGGGTCCGCGCCGCCGACGATGGTCACGTGCTCGGAGTCGGGCGTGCCGCGCAGGCACCTGGCGAGCGCGTCCAGGGCCGAGCGGTCATCCTCGTCGAGGGTCGCCTCGTCGGTGGGGAAGAACACGGTCGCGCGCCGACAGGTCACCTCCATCCCGCGCCCGCCGATCGACATCGCGGGCCGCACGATCTCCGGCTCGGCCAGCTCCTCTTCGGGGGGCTGCTGATAGGGCAGGCGCGACACCTCGGCGGGGGCGGCTTCTTCGATCTCCGCGAGCGACTCGCCGCTCGAGCCCAACACGAGAGGCTCGGGCTCGTCACAGGCGCACAGGGCGAGCGCGGTCAGGGCGGTGAACAGGGTCTTCTTCGTCACGGTTCCTCCAACCCTCGTCCGGAGGAGCATCCACCGTTCCGTCTCACCGTGGGCGCGTGAGCGCCGGCGACCGCGTCGATCCGCCCCGACCGTGACGGTCGTCCCGTCACACGTCGGCGCTCACGCGTGGAGCGCGGTCATCTCGATCTCGACCTGGACGCCCTTCGGGAGCGCGGACACCTCGACGCAGGCGCGCGCGGGCGGAGAGACGCCCTCGAAGCGAGACGCGTAGATGGCGTTGACCGTCTGGAAGTCACCGAGGTCGGTGAGAAAGATGGTCGTCTTGACCACCTGGGCGAAGGAGCTCCCCGCGGCGGTCAGCACCGCCTCGAGGTTCTTCATCACCTGCTCGGTCTGCGCGGCCACGTCGCCCGCGCCGACGATCTCGCCGCTCTTGGGGTCGAGCGCGATCTGCCCGGAGCAGAACACGAGCCCGTTGGCCTTGACGGCCTGCACGTAGGGACCGATCGCCGCCGGGGCGTCGTCGGTGTGGATGGTCTCTCGTTCCATGACCGCCGTGCTATCAGCGAAACCGCGGGGCGCCAATGCTCCTTCGTGCACCCATGGACGCCTGGCCGATCGAAGAAGTGTGGCTCCGCCCCGTCGCGTCGCTCCTGCTGAGCGCCGCCCTGCCCTGGTCCGCGCACCGCGTGTCGTCTCTGGTGTTCTCCTCCGCGGGCGCTGAGCGCTGGCTCGTGAGCGCCACCGCGGTCGCCTGCGCCGCGGCCCTCGGCGTCGGCGCCCTGGGCCCGGCCCTGGTCGACGCGCGGCTCGGCCCCGCCAGCGTCGCCTTCGCGTTCGCCTGCGCCGCGATCGCCGCGTGGGTGGTGCGCCGCGAAGAGACGAGGCGTTCGCGGAGGCCTCCGAGCGTCGGGGTCACGAGGTCGCTGGAGGCGCGACGGCCAGACCGTCGGGTCGCGGCGCGTGTCCGGGTGAAGCCCGGCTCGCGGGGCGGAGTGGCCCTGGCGGGCACCGAAGCCGGAACGGAAGCGGAGGCGGGAGCGGAGGCGGAAGCGGAGGCGGAGGCGGAAGCGGAGGCGGAAGCGGAGGCGGAAGCGGAGGCGGAGGCGGAAGCG
>SHBB01000619.1 GCA_004213565.1 Sandaracinaceae bacterium | reverse complement strand
GTTCCTGGGCGCGCGCGCCACCCGAGACGACGCCGACATGGAGTCCGGGCGGGACGAAGAGGTCGAGCGCGCCGCGGCGCGAATGCTCGCGGCGGTGCAGACGGTCCAGGCCATCGAGCGGGCCCGCGAAGGCGACATCGTGCAGGCCCGCGCCATCCTCGACCGCGCGGAGCGAGAGGCGCAGCAGTACGCGGCGCAGGACGAGGCGGTCCGCGAGCAGGTGAGCGGCATGCGCGTGCTCGGGCAGGCGCTCCCCTCGATGGCGCCCGAGTCGGCCGCGGCCGACTACCCGAGCCAGGACTACGCGGGCGACGAGGAGGCCGCGCCCATGGCGGCGCCGCCCGCCGCGGTGATCCGGCGCGCGCACCACGACGCGATGGGGGTCATCCAGGGCGAGTCGCGCTGATCGCCAGACGGAACGCGAAACGCGGAGGACCCGGTGGGGGCCTCCGCGTTCTTGCGTGAGAGGGGGAACTGGACGAGCGGATCCTAGGCGACCATGTCGGTGACCCTGGAGTGCCAGGGATCGAGCGCGACCAGCATGCGGGCCACGGTGCGGACCCGGCCCTCGGCGCCACGCTGACGGTGCAGGTACATGCCCTGCTTCAGCGCCTTGACCGCCTCGGGGACGCGGCGCGCGCGGCGCAGCATGTCTCCGAGCGCGACCCAGGAGGCGGCGTCGCCCCGCAGGGCCACTCGCTCTCGCAGCGCGAGCGCGGCCTTTCGGTAGTCACCCTTGCGGGCATGTCGCCGCGCGCGGCGGGTGAGGATGTCTTCTCGGCTGTCGTTGGCGTGCATCATGGTCCGGCTCCCTCTCGTCGTCGCTCTCGCCTCGTGGAGTTTGCAACGACCGATCCAAAGCCGAGCCGAGGCGCCCCGCCCCTAGCCATGAGGGAAAAGGCCACGATCGGGCAAGAAACCCGCGACTCACGCGCCTCACCCCGCGAATGGGGGCGTGGGTGGACCGACACGAATGTCAGCCCTCCGACGCAACCGCTTCACTCGAGCGCAGCGATCGCGGCCAGGACCTCGTCGACGTGCACCGCCGGGTCGACGTCGGGAAACACGCGCGCGATGCGTCCCTGACCGTCGATGAGGAAGGTGACCCGCGCCGCCATGCCCATGCGGCTAGGCACGCCGTACTTCTCGAGGATCTCGCCCTCGGGATCCGCGAGGAGCGGGAACGGCAAGCCATGCTCCTCGGCGAACTGGCGATGCGCGGCCACGTCGTCCGTCGAGACGCCGACCACGGTCGCACCCGTCTCCTGCAACCGCTCCCACGCGTCGCGGAAGGCGCACGCCTCGGCCGTGCAGCCCGGCGTCCCGTCCCGCGGATAGAAGAACAGCACCACGGGCCGATCGCGTCGGAGCGCGCGGAGCTGGCGGATCTCGCCGTCCTGGTCCTGCGCGACGAAGTCAGGCGCCTCGGCGCCCTCCGCCAGGAGCCCGCCCGAGCCGCTCTGGGTCGCGCCGCACGCGGAGAGGGACAGGGCGGTGAAGAGAATCAGCGTTCGCATGCGACGCACCATGGGGTCGCGGCGCGTCATTTCACAGCAGTGAGTTCACAGGAGGAACTGATCGCCGAGGCGACAGATCTCCATGTTCTGCCCGCGCACCTTGGTCAGCTGCTTCTCGACCGCGTCTTCGAAGACCGGCTTGATGTGATAGAGCAGCACCGGCAGGCCGTGCTTGCCGTCGAGCTTCGAGAGATCGACCGCGAGCGTCTCGGGCGTGTGGTGCCCCGAGACCTTGGCCAGGTGATGGTGCTCGTCGGGAAACGAGACCTCCATCAAGAGCGCGCGCAGGTCCTCGGTCTGGGCGAGGACCTCCCAGAAGCGGTCGGTGGGCCCCGTGTCGCCGCTGTAGGCGATCGAGCCCTTCGCGTTGCGGATGATGAAGGCGGAGGTGTCGATGGTGTGGTCGACCATGACCGCGCGCACCTCGACGTCGCCGATCTGCGTGGGCGTCTCCGGCTGGAGCGTCTCGAACCGCAGGGTCGGCCCATCACCAGCCGGGATCCGGGAGAAGTCCGGCCAGAGCAGGTCGTTGAAGAAGTGCTGGCGGAGCACCGCGATGGTGGCCGGGACGCCGGCGACGGTGAGCGTGGGCCCGCCCTGCTGGCAACGGTTGTCGGCGAGGGTCGCGAGGTCCTTGATGTGGTCGAGGTGCGGATGACTGACCAGCACCGTCTCGACCTTCTTCTGCTCGGGCAGCTCGAGCATGCTCGTGACCGCGCCCGCGTCGATGGCGACGCGCTGGTCGAGCAGGAAGCTCGAGGTCTTGTGGCGGGGGGTCTCGCCGCCGTGACAGCCGAGTACGCGAAGCTCCATCAGCCGTCTCCGAACTTTTCGCGCATCTCGAGGAACTCGTAGAACTCGTCGAGGCGAGACACGTCGCGCACGACGATGCTGTCGGTGGTCGCCGGATCGACGATCTGGAGGCGCCTCAAGCGCTTGAGCACCTCGACCGTCTCCGACTCGGAGAGGCCGACCTGCTCGGCGAGCTCCGCCTCGGTGAGCGGCACCACGACCGAGCCGTCGTCCTGCGGCTGGCCGAGGAACTGCGCCTCGCGGCTGAGCCCGAGGATCACGCGCGCCTTGGGGTCGCGGTGCATGAGCACCTCGATCAGCTCGTTGGCCGAGTCGAGGCGCCGCGCGAGCCGCTTGATGAGGCGCACCGCGATCTCCGCGTTGCTCACCACCATGCGCTCGAACGCCTTCGCGCCGAGCACGAGCACCTTCGCCTGCTGCTCGACGACGGCGGTGGCGGTGCGCGGCTTGGCGTTGAGAATGGCCATCTCTCCGAAGAACTCACCCGGCCCGAGGAGCGCGAGGGTCTTCTCCTCACCCTTCACCGCTTTGGTGATCCGGATGGCGCCCTCCTGCAGGACGTACATCTCTTCCCCGTGCTCTCCCTCTCGGAAGAGCACCTCACCCGGCTCAGAGGTCTTGCCGAATCGTGCGAAGAGCTGGTCGTCGGCCATGGTCACGAACCCGCCGGCACGGACGCACGGCGGCCGATGACGGACGTCCCTAGGCTAACCGTCGCCGCCGACCCGGTCAAAATGTCTGGCCGTGGCCGGCGCGGCCCGCGGTTTCAACCGCAGGTGGGTCCGCAGGAGCGCGAGGTCCTCGGGGGTGTCGACGTCGTAGTGAGGCCGCAGCAGGCGCACGCGGCGCTCGCCGATCGACGCGAGCGTGTCGGCCAGGGCATGCGGGGTCGACCAGCGCACGTCGGAGAAGCGCAGCGGCTCGCGCGCCCCGATCAGGTAGTAGCCCCCGTCGGCCGAGGGCCCGATCACCACGTCGTGCCGCGTGAGCGCGTCGATGGCTTCGCGCAGCCGGATCGCGGGCAGCGTCGGCGCGTCCGTGCCGATCACCAGCCCCGCGTCGTGCGTGCCCCGCGCGGCCCGCATCGCGGCCTCCATGCGCGCGCCGAGGTCGGCGTCGGGCTGGAGCGAGACCGGGAGGCCGTGGGCGGAGAGCGCCTCGACGTCGTCGGCCGAGGCGGCCCAGATCCGCGCGTCCAGCCCCTCGAGCTTGGCCAGCGTGTCCTCGAGGAACGCCCCGTAGAGCGCCGCGGCGCCCGCCGCCCCGAGGGCCGGGATGAGCCGCGTCTTCGTGGCGCCCGGCCGGGGCGCCCGCGCGAAGACGGCGACCTCAACGCGCATGGCGAGCCAGCACCCAGAGGATCTTCCGAGACGCGCCCAGGGTCCCTCGCAGCGTGCCGCTCACCTTGGAGACGCCGATGCGGCGCCGGTACGAGACCGGCACCTCCGCGTGGGGGACGCGTCGGCGCGCGGCCTTGATCTGCATCTCCACCGTCCAGCCGTAGTCGCGGTCCACCATCCCCAGCTCCTCGAGCGCGTCCCAGCGGATCGCCCGGAAGGGCCCGAGGTCGGTGTAGCGGGCGCCGTAGACGAGCCGGAGCGCGACGCACGCGATGGCGTTGCCGACCCGCTGCTGGGGGGTGAGCGACCCGCGCTCGGACACTCCCAGCGCGCGCGAGCCCACCACGAAGTCGGCGTGACCAGCCGAGATCGGCGCGAGCAGCGAGGGCAGCTCCTCGGGGTGATCGCTGTGGTCGCCGTCGAGGAAGACCACCACGTCGGGCGGGTCGGCGCGCAGGTGGGCGAGCGCCTTCAGGCAGGCGGCGCCGTAGCCTCGCCGCGGCTCGGAGACCACCTCGGCCCCCGCCTCGCGCGCGCGGCTCGCGGTGCGGTCCCGGCTCCCGTTGTCGGCGACCACCACCCGCCGCACCAGCCCGGACGGGATGGCCGCGAGCACGTGCGGGAGCGCCTCTTCTTCGTCGAGGGCGGGGATGACGACGTCGACCAGCACGCCTGCGGTGTGGGGCAGCGGAGGCGCTTCGTCAAAGCAGGTAGGCGACGCCGAGCGAGATCCGGAGCAGCGGCGGCACGCTCTCCCGGAAGAGCGGGAAGCCCGCGCCCCGACTCGGGGCGAAGCCGATCCCGCCGTCGATCAGCGCGAAGAGCATGGTGTCGCGAGAGATCAGCCCCTCGATGCCCGCCTGCAGGAAGGCCGCGCCGATCACCTCGGCCGCGCCCGCCGCCTCGGCGTAGACGAAGCCCACGTGCCCGCCCGCGCCGACGAGGAGCGTGAGCCCCTCCATGGCCCGGAACCCGAGGCGCGCGCCCAGCTCGAGCCGGCTCCCGATGCCGAGGTCCCCCGCCAGCACGGTGCCGCCCTCGCCCGCCGTCGCCGCCGCCTCACCGATGGCGAAGGCCGGGGTGATGAAGGCCGCGAGGTCCAGGTCGCCCTCGCCGTACAGATGGATGCGCATCGGCACCGCCAGCTCACCGCCCACCCCCGGCTCGAGCGCCATGAAGGGCGAGCCGTAGATCAGCGCGGGGCGGATCCCGAGGTTGAAGCTCGAGGTGAGCGCCAGCTCGACCTGGGCCCAGATCCACGGCCAGCCCGCCGCCGCGGCGACCATCACCTCGCCCACGCCCAGCGTGCGGCCGCTGAGGAGCGAGGCCTCGCCCGAGGTCGGGCGCTGGCTCGCTATGGGGATGTCGTCGAGCGCGTCGTCCTGCGCCATCGCGGGCGCGGCCCGGAGCGACATGAGCGACACGAGCGAGACGAGCAGGCCGAGAACCGAGAGGGTGCGCACCACGGGCGCGAGGATACCCGGGAACTCGGCGCCCCGGACAGTGTCGGTCGGGCCATGACGCTCACGCCGCGGCAGCGCCGCCAGATCCGCCGGGCCACCCGACCCAGACACCTCGATCCGTCCGAGCAGGGCGGCGAGCTGAACATCGTGCCGTTCCTCGACATCGTCGTGAACGTGATGCTCTTCCTGCTCGCGACCACCACCGCGGCCATCGCCGTCGCCCAGGTCGACGTGGAGCTCCCCGCCACCTGCGTCGGGTGCGGCGGGCGGACGCGGAGCCTCAACCTCTCCGTCACCGTGGCCGAAGAGGGCGTCTTCGTCTCGGGCGAAGGCGCGCACCTCGCGCCGGGGTGCGCGGAGACGACGCCCCGCGCGGTGGTCACGGTGCCCCGCACGACGGAGGGCCACGACTTCGAGGCGCTGCGCGCTTGCCTCAGCCAGGTGCACCAGCGCTTCCCGGAGGAGGACTCGCTCATCCTCACCGCGGACCCCGCCGTCCCCTACGCCGACGTCATCCGCGCGATGGACGCGGCCCGCGGCGACGACCACACGCTCTGGTTCCCGCGCGTCCGGCTCAGCGCGGGCGTGCGCTGATCGTCTCTTTTTTTTGTCCAAGGACGCAACCGCCGTCGGGTCACTGCGATGAGGTCCTCGTCCGCGTCGGAATGGCCCGGCGCGGGGTGAAGTCGAAGCTCCGTTCATTCATCCATCCATCCAGAACCTCGCCACAGGGGAGATGACCGATTCGCCGCGAGGCATCGGCGTGCGAATCGAGGAGCGACGACGAGGAATACTCGAAGTATTCCGAGGAGGAGCGACGCTGAGTCGCGCGCCGAGGGCCG
>SHBB01000618.1 GCA_004213565.1 Sandaracinaceae bacterium | reverse complement strand
GCCCCTCGAGCACGCGGCGCCCATCGCGATCGGGGCCGCGCTCGACGCGATCGACGGCGCGTTCGATCTGCCCCTCGAGGCGGGCCTGTCGCTCGAGCAGCGCTGCTACGAGCGGACCCTCGCCTCGAAGGACCGCGTCGAGGCCATCGCCGCGTTCGCCGAGAAGCGCAAGCCGATCTTCCGCGGCGAGTGAGTCTCTATTCGCGCGCGGCGCGGCGCCGGGCACGCTCTAGCAGCGCGGGCGCCGACGGAGGGCCGCTCATGCGCGAGACGTAGTAGTCGGAGAGCCACGCCTGGCCGCGCGCGAGCTGCACGCTCGCGGCGCGCTCGAGGCGGGTGTCGTCCACCGGGTCGAGCCGCAGCGAATAGTCGAGGGCCATCATCACCGCGCGCCGGTAGCCGAGCCCGCCCAGCTCCCCCGCGAACCCGCGCAGGGCGTCGGCGTCGGTGAGGGTGGCGCCGAAGCGCGCGGCGAGCGACTCGGCGCGGCTCGGGGTGAGCGACTCCTCCCGCTCGTCGATCTGGGCGATGACGTAGAACATCGAGGCGTGCGCGACCGCGAGGTTCTGCCGCGCGATGGCTCGCTCGTAGGCCCGGAGCGCCCCGTCCGCGTCCCCCGCGTCGCGCCGCGCGTGCCCCAGCTGGAGCCACGCGTAGAAGGACGCCGGCTGGGTGCTCGCCGCGTGCCCGAAGAGGGTCGCGCGATCGCTCCAGACCGACGCGTACTGGGCGGTGCGCAGCCCCAGCAGCCCCGCCAGCGCGGCGACCGCGAGCGCGGGCCAGCGCCGGGGCGCGCGGGCCGCGAAGCCATCCATCAGCGCGCCGACGAAGAACGCGAGCGGCACGAGCGGCAGAGACAGGTAGCGGTCTTGCCACTGGAAGTAGACGGGCAGCGCGTTCGAGACCGGCGCCCAGAGCGCGAGGAACGACACCAGCGCGAAGGCGAGCGCGCCGCGCCTCTCGCGCAGCGCGTAGCCGAGGCCGACCGCGACGGCGAGCGGGCCCGTGAGCACCGCGAGCGCGCCGAAGCCCTCGCCCCGGTCGATGGGGTAGAGCGGCGAGAGCGCGCTCGGCCAGAGCGCGGTCGAGAGGTGATGGGTGAGGCTGGCCCCGATCAGCGCGAGCCGCCCCGCGAGGTCGCGCTCCTGCCCGCGCAGCATCTCCGCGTCCGACCAGATGCCCACCGTCACCGCGCCCAGGCTCAGCGCGAAGAGCAGCGCCGGGAGCTGCGCGACGATGGCGCCGCGGAGGGGCCGCCGCTTCAGCCACACGTCCGCGGCCAGCATCACGAGCGGCAGCGGCAGCGCGGTGGTCTTCGAAAGGCACGCCGCCGCGTAGGCGATGAGGGCGAGCCACGCGCGGCGATCCCAGGGGCGCTCCCGCTTCGCGTTCGCGAGCAGGGCCAGGGCCGAGAAGCCGAGCGCGAGCACGTCCTTGCGCCCCGTCGCCCAGGTCACCGCCTCGACCTGCACGGGGTGGAGGCCGACGATCAGGGTGGCCGCGAGCCCCCCGAGCATGCCGAGCCCGAGCGCCCAGCACGCCTCGAGCAGCGCCCAGAGCGCGAGCACCCAGAGGAGCAGGCTCGTCAGGTGGATGGCGGGCCCATCGAGCCCGAACCAGGGCACGTCCAGCCAGTAGGAGAGCAGGTGCAGCGGGTGGTAGGCCTGGAAGTGCGGCGCGCTCCAGATGGCCGCGAGGTGCTCGCCCGAGACGGACTGCACGAGCGGGTTGTCGGTCAGGAAGCGGTCGTCGTCCCAGCCGTCGAGGAGCGGGTGGAGCGAGGCGCGCCCGAAGGCGAGGGCGGCCGCGAGCGCGACGGCGGCGCGCGCGACCCAGCGATGGGCGCGGCTCGGCGGCGGCGCCACCAGCGGGGCCGCTTCCGGAGTCGCGGCCGACGACGAGGCCGCCGCGGGCTCCTTCCGCTTGGCCGCCTTCTTCTTTCTCTGCGCCTTCTTCGCCATCGACGAGCGGGGCGCGGTCAGAGGCCGCCCTGGCCGCGCACGTACTGGAGGAAGTCGCGCACGTCGCGGTGCAGCCGGACCTCGGTCTCGCGCGCGCCCGGGGCGCCGCTCTGCACGTGCTCGCGCTCGTTGACGAACTCGTAGACGCTGTGCTCGAGCAAGAGGACCTGCGCGCCCGCCGCCTCGCCCGTGCCGGGCACGATCCGGAGCTGGCCGTCCGGCGCGGGCTGGGGGAGGGCGTCGCCGAGGTCGGCGCGGTCCTGCGGGCTGACCCACTCGATGCCGAAGCTGGAGCTGGCCAGCCGCACGTCCACGTCGAGCGCGGTCTCGGGGGCGATCTCGACCGACCACGCCGGGCCGCGCGCGACGGCCTCCTCGGCCAGCACCTGCGTGATCAGCTCGAGGGCGCGGCCCTCGTCGAGCGTGCGCACCTCGGCCGCGGTGGTGCCGCCGCCGGTGTGGGTCGAGCTCGGCCCGCAGCCCAGGCTCGAGCTGAGCAGGAGCGGAGCGAGCAGGAGAGCGGCGAAGATCGCCGAGAGGGGGGAGCGCTGCATGGACCTCTTACTCGAGCGTGATCGGGTAGTTGACGACCATCGGGGGGCCGTCGAACGAGTCGAAGCGCAGGCCGCGCGCGGCCCGCTGCAGGCAGCCGCCGGCCTCGCCGGTGGTGGCGGCGCGCGGCCCGCTGAGCCGCACGCGCTCCACGCGCCCGTTGGGCGCGATGCGCAGGCCGAAGGTGATCCGTCCGCGCACCTCGGCGCCGCCCTCGATCAAGACGAGGCAGTGCCGGATGCCGCCCATGCCGTCGTCGAAGGCGGACTCGATCTGGGCCGGGCGCAGCTGCTGCTCGCCGCCCGTGCCGCCCATGTCGAGGGTGCGCATCTCGTCCTCGCCGAGATCGTCGCCCACGGTGGCCGAGCCGGTCGGGGTCTGTCGCCCCTCCGTGCGCGCGCGGCGTCGGCGGCGCCTCCGTCGGCGGGGCGCGGGCTCCTCCTCGGGGGCCTCCTCGACCTCGGGCGCCTCGGCGATCGGCTCCGCCTCCACGGGCGCCGGGGGCGCGAACCCCTCGACGTAGAAGAGGTACGCGCCGGCGCCCGCCCACAGGAGCGAGGCGAGCCCGAATCCAGCCCAGAAGCGCGACACGGGGGCTCTCATACCACAAGCCGACGGGCCGGTGGGGGGCGCTTGACCCCCCCATGGGGACCCACTACGGTCCGCTCGCCGTGCTTCGACGATTGAGCCTATTGGTTGTCGTCGTCTCTTCGCTCGCGGTCGGTTCAGCGACCGCTCGAGCGCAGAGCGACGAGGTCGCGGGTGACGCCCGCGGAGGGTACGCGTGGGGAAGCGGAGGTGGATCCGCGGCGCCCGCGGGCGAGGATCCGCTCCGCATCCAGGCGTTCGCAGGGGTCGGCATCGGCTTCCGGCCGCTGCGCAACCTCGACCAACCGTTCGCCCAGGAGTTCCTCGCCCCCGCGTACCTCGACGTCGGCGGCGCGGTCTTCCTGCCCGGCGGTGATCTCCGCCACGGGGCGGGGCTGACGCTCAGCGCGCCGATCATCGACGACCCGAGCGGCGGCGTCAGCACGCAGGCCTTCACGCAGTGGGCGTTCACGCCGAGCTACCACCTGCTCCTCCCGCTGAACCGCTACCTCGAGGACATGCAGCACGACATCATCCAGCTGCAGGGACGCGTGGGCGTGCCGCTCGTCGTGACCTCGAAGCTCGGAGACAGCGGCGTGGACTTCAGCGTCGGCCTCGAGCTGGGTGTGGCCGTGCACATCAAGATCTTCGCCGGCCTCGGCCTCTACGCCGAGGTGCAGGCCGGCCTCTACGGGGGGACGAACGACACCGTGCACCCGCTCATCTCGGTCGATGGCGGGCTCTTCATGGACTACGAGGTGCTGCCTTGACCCCCCATCGGACCTCTCCGCTCCGCGCGTGGGCGATCCGCCTCGCCGTGGGCGCGTTCCTCGCCGTCGCCCTCACGGGCCCGGCCCCGGGTGACGTAGGCGGCTGTGGCTCGGGCGTCGCCATCGCCGATCCCGTGGTGCACTGCGAAGAGAAGAGCTTCTGGCAGTGCCGGCGCGAGGAATTCTCGATGCGCGCCACGCCCGAGGAGTCGGCCGCCTGCTACGCCCGCATCGACATGATGTGCCCGGGAGCGACCTGGCCGGACGCCTGCGAGCCCACGCCCGGGCAGTCGCAGGCCTGCATCGATCTGCTGCAGTCCGGTGAGTACGTCGACATCCCCACGCCCGAGTTGCTGAGCTCGTTCAACACCTGCAACCTGTGTCCGTGAACATGTCCGTGAACGTGGGAATCAGCATGCGCGCGCGAACCCTAGGATCGGTCCTCGTCCTCTCGGCGCTCGTCACGGGCTGCGCGGTCGTCGCGTCGCACGACGAGTACGGCACCTATCGTCAGGTTCGGACCGCGGACAACGACCGCGACCGGCTCCTGGCGATGCACCGCTACGTCACCGAGCACCCGAACGGCTTCTGGATCGAGCAGGTCCAGCAGGCCCGCCGCGAGAAGGAAGACGAGGTCTGGAACGCCTCGTACACCTCACGCGAGGGGCTCGAGTGGTACCTCCAGATCTACCCGGACGGGCAGTACGTCGACCAGGCGCGCCCCCGGCTCGCCGCGCTGCAGACGGTGCGCGGCCGCCAGGACGAGGAGGAGGAGCGCCAGCGGGAGCTCGAGCGTCAGCAGCGCGAGGAGCTCGCCGAGCAGCGCCGCACCTGGGTCACCCGGGCCATGCAGTTCTGGACGCGGACCATGGTCGGCATCCGCAACTACGGCTCGACGATCCAGCGGGTCGCGCGCGGGAACGAGGAGTTCAACCGCGCCTTCGGACAACAGCCCGCGCCGCAGTGCACCGCGGACTATTGCATCAAACATTACGGGCAGGTCTACCACATCCCGGTGCCCGGAGCGACGCGCATCGACCGTCACATCGACGTGTACCTGCGCCTCATGTTCGACCGCGGCCGGATGAACCGGGCCGAGCTGCTCCTGCCGAGCAAGGGCTTCTCGCGCTGGTACGAGATGGAGAACCAGACCGTCATCACCGACGAGGATCCCGAGCAGCGCGCGCTCGCGATCAACTGGGCCCTCGACCGCATCCAGCCGATCATCGAGGAGGTCGCGCAGGGAGCCGAGCGCATCGAGTTCCTGCCCGAGCCGCCCGAGCCGCTCCAGATCCAGGCTGACGCGGAGGACACCGAGGAGGCGCCCGCGTCGCCCGACGAGGCCGCGCCCCCGCAGCAGCAGGCCACCCCGCAGCCGATGCCCGAACCGAGCGAGGCGCAGCCCGAGGAGGGCTCGATCGACGCGCTCCTCGCCGAGGCCGCGGGCGCCGACCAGGCGCAGCCGGAGCAGACCGAGCCGCAGCCGCAGACGAACGAGCCCGAGACGATGGTCCTGCCTGTCAACCTCCTCGCCTACCGCTACCGCAACCTCCGGGTGGTGGTGTTCGCGGCCGGCGACGAGGACTACGGCAACGCGTACGACGGCGTCTCGATCGAGCTCGTCCGCTGATCGATGCCTCTCCTCGGTCGCGCTGACGGACGGCTCGCGCCGCGGGCCGCCGTGCTCGTGTGCGCCAGCCTGCTCGGCGCGCTCGGCTGTGATGGCGGGCCGGTCGAGCCGCCGCTCGGCGACTCCGGCCCGGCGGTCGGCATCGCGCGGACCGCGCAGATCAACGCCTACGAGGGGCAGCCCCGCTTCGTCACCGTGCTCGACTCGGGCACGGGCGAGAGCCTCGAGGGCGCCACCGTCATGGCCGACGACGTCTTCCGGATCGTCGCGCAGCGCTGCGCGGGCACCCGCTGCGGCGTGGTGCTCGAGGTGCGGGACACGCGCCCCAACACCGGCGCCGCGGTGCCGCAGCCGATCGACGCGCAGGGCCACTTCCTGACGGTGCGGCCCGCGGACGGGCCGGATCTGCGCGCGCTGGTCAACGTCTTCCCGCTCGACACCATCTCGGCTGGCGGCGGCGAGCCGGTGCGCACGGGC
>SHBB01000617.1 GCA_004213565.1 Sandaracinaceae bacterium | reverse complement strand
GATCATCCCGGAGCCGGCGTCGAGCTCGCGGCGGGCGAAGCCGGCGACGGCCTCCTCGGCCGGACGAGGCGCGAGGCCCGCGGCCCGGAGCGCCGCGCGCGCGCGGTCCATCGCCTCCCCGTCGTGCGGGGCGTAGGCGCGCACGGGCACGTGCACGGTGAGGTGCTGCGGGGTCGGGTCGTCGGCGACGAAGTCCAGACAGGTCACGATCGGGAGCGTCGCGGGGAGGTAGCCCTCGCGCGCGCCGACGGTGGCCTCGAGGTGCGCGAGCAGCGCGTCTTCGTCCCCGTGACGCGCAAGCCGCGCGGCGGCCCGGAGCTCGGCCACGCTCGCCCGGTGCTTCGAGACGTAGACCTTGGTGCGCGCGCGGGTCGGCTCCACCAGGTCGATGGAGAAGAAGCTGAGCCGATCGAGGCCGGGCCCGCGTCCGGCCAGCGACGCGACCGCGGGCCAGGCGCGGAGCAGCCCGAGCGCCCCGAGCGAGCGCTCCACGGTCTCGGCCGCGCGGGAGGCGCCTCGGGCCGCCGGATCCAGGTAGGCCTTGAGATCGATCGCGCCGTCGGGCCGGAAGACCGCCGCGTGCCAGAGCGCGAAGCGTCCCCTGTGCGCGTCGGGCAGGAGCCACGGCGCGATCGCGTCGAGCCGCTCCCCGCGCGCGCCGAGCCGGTCGCACGCCCAGCGCTGCACCGAGAGCGCGGCGGCCATCTGCGCCTCGGTCGTCGGCTCGTCGGCCTGGGCCTCCACGAGCAACCGCAGGGTCTCGCCCTCCGGACCGCACGCGACCGACAGCTCGACCGGCGTGTGGTCGTCGGAGACGAGCGAGCGCCACCCGGCGGGCGAGGAGCGGACGGCGCGCTCGATCCAGGCGAGCGCGTCGTCGGGCGTGGCGTCGCGGTACAGGCGCGGCCACAGGCGCAGGAGCGCATCGGCGCACGCGATCGAGAGGGGATCGGTGACGGGTCGAGTCATGGTTTCCTCCGGTCGGGATCAGGTGGCGCAGACTCTCCGGAGCTGGTCGGCGAGCTCACGCGGCGCCAAGCCCTTCGGTATCCAGCCGTCGGCCTCCACCGATTTCGCGAGCTGACGCAGGCGCTCCGGGTCGGCCGACGAGAAGAGCACCAGCTTGGCCATGGACTTCGCGTTGCGGCGGACCAGCGTCAGGATGCGGTCGCCGCTGAGCGCGGGCTGGTTGACGTCGATCAAGATGACGTTCGGCAGGAACTCGCGGACCAGGTTCGAGACGCCGATCGGCGAGGACGTCGTCCGGACCTCGAACTTGTATGCCGACAGGAGACGGCGCACGAGCTCCAGGTGCTCCTCGTCGTCATCGACCACGAGCAGGCGAAGAGAGTTTTCCATCGTTGTGCCTAGGTTCGGTTGAGGTTCTTCCGGATGGCCCGGACGAGCTGACCTCGTTCCACGGGCTTCGTCAGGTAGTCAGAACACCCCGCCCCAAGCGCGCGCTCGCGATCCTCTGCGGACGCGTGCGCGGTCAACGCCACCACCGGTATCTGCGCCGTCGCCGCGTCGCCCCGCAGCGTCCGTGTCGCGGTCCACCCGTCCATGCGCGGCAGGCTCAGATCCATCAGGATCAGATCCGGCCGCTCCCGGCGGGCGACGTCGACGCCTTCTTCTCCATCCTCGGCCTCGAGGAGCTCCACGACCCCGCGCAGGTAGCGCCGCACGATGTCGCGGTTCTGCGCGACGTCCTCCACGTAGAGCACGCGCGGCACGCGGGTCGTCTGGAGCTCGCGGCGGCGGATCACGAAGCGCTTGGCCTCGTCCACCACCTCCTCCATCGAGCGGCCGTGTTTCTGGATCACCCGCGCGAGCCCCTCGCGCAGCCGCGCGCGGTCCGCGTCGTCGAGCTCCTTGCCCGTCAGGACCACCACCGGGAACTCGTGCCCGGCGGCGCGGATGCGCGAGAGGACCTCGAAGCCGTCCAACCCGGGCATCACCAGGTCGAGCACCAGGAGCGAGGGGGGTGAGACCCGCATGCGGAGCAGCGCGTCCTCGCCGTTGGCGACGTGCGAGACGTCGAAGCCCTCCGCGCGCAGCCGGCGCTGGACGATGTCACGCGTGTCGGCGTCGTCGTCGACGACCAGGACCTCGCCCGCCGTCGGCGAGACCGCGCTCGAGATCACGCTGACCAGGCGGTCGGGCTCCACCGGCTTGACCAGGTACTCGAAGGCGCCCAGCGAGAAGCCTCGGCCCCGCTCCTCCTCCACCGAGAGGATGATCACCGGGATGCGGGCGAGCTGCGGATCGCTCTTCATCGCGGAGAGCACCGACCAGCCGTCGAGCTTGGGCATGCGGATGTCGAGGATCACGACGTCCGGAGACGTCGAGCGCATCAGCCGCAGGCCCTCGGCGCCGTCGACCGCGGTCGTGACCCTCATGCCGTCCGCCCCGAGCCGCGATCGCACGAGCGCCTGGATCAGCGGGTCGTCGTCGACGAGCAGCACGTGCGTGTCCCCGCTGCCGCGGAGGGCCGGCTCGGAGCCCGCCTCCTCACGCCGCGCCGGGCGCTCGGTCTCGCGCAGCACGCCGGGCAGCGTCACGTGGAACGTCGTGCCGCGCCCGAGCACGCTGTCGACCTCCACGCGCCCACCGAGGAGGCGCGTCAGCTCGCGCACGATCGCGAGGCCGAGCCCGGTGCCGCCCGCGGTGCGGGTGAACGAGCCGTCCACCTGTCGGAACTTCTCGAAGATGCTCTCGAGCTGCTCGGCCGGGATGCCCACGCCGGTGTCCTCCACGACCAGCTCGAGGTCGTCGCCGACCCGCCGCGCGCGAGCGTGGATCTCGCCCAGCTCGGTGAACTTCACCGCGTTCGTCATGAGGTTGAGCAGGATCTGGCGGAGCTTGAGGCCGTCGGTGCGCGCGATGTCGGCGCCCTCCTCGACGACCACGCGGAGCTCGACCTCCTTGTTCTTGAGGCGCTCGCGCACCGTGTCCGCGCACTCCTCGAAGATGTCGGGGAGCTTCACGTCCTCGGTGATGACGTCGATCTGGCCGCTCTCGATCTTCGAGAGATCCAGGATGTCGTTGATCAGCGCGAGCAGCGTCTTGGCGTTGCGGCGGATCGTCGTCAGGTCGCGTCGACCGTGGGCGGTGAGCCGCTCGCCCTCCTCCTGCCCGAGCAGGTCGCAGTAGCCGATGATGCCGTTGAGCGGCGTGCGGATCTCGTGGCTGAAGTTGGCGAGGAACTCGCTCTTGAGCCGGGCCGCCTCCTCCACCTCGCGCGCGCGGTCCTCGGCCACCCGCTTGGCCCGCGCGAGGTCGGCGGCGAGGCGGTCGAGGTCTTCGTTCTGCTGACGGATCAGCTCCATCTGCAGCGCGCGCTGCTGGTAGCTGGCGAGGGCCCGCGTCGCGAGGCGCTTCTGCCGCGAGAGCTCCTTCTGGAGCCGCTCGTTCTCCTCGGCGAGATCGCTCATTCGTCGGAGCCGAACACGAGCGCGGTCAGCGTCGTGTTGATGTGGAAGCCGCAGTAGATCTCGAACTGGACGTTGAACCCCGCGCAGGTCGGGCCGGCCGCGAAGGTGCTCGAGAGCGCGCCCGCCTCGTCCTTCTGCATGGCCACGTACTGGCGCCCGTTGCAGTGGAAGTAGAGCGCCGCCTGCGGGCTCTTCACCCGGCGCGGGATCTCCTCCTCGAGGAACCGCCGCATCATGGTCGGCTGATCGCCGAGCTTCATCAGCTCGTACTCGGAGCCCTCCTCGAGGAGGTTCGCGAAGAGCACCGAGCCGTCGGGCATGGGCGCGAGCGGGGAGCGCATGAAGTACTCGCGGCCGACCCGCATCGCGAGCGGTCGGTCGGAGAAGCCGCGGGGCATGCCGAAGGGCAGCTCGTCCACGGTCACGCCGATCACCTCCGCGTAGCGCTCGGCGGCCGGTCGATCGTCGATGGTGATCGCGCGGTAGCCGTCGTCGCTGACCTCGGTGATCGTCACCCGCTCGTCGGTCGGCGTGTACGCGTGGTGGCGGAGCGCGGCGAAGGGCGCGTCGGTGCGGATCATCGCCACCGCCACGCAGTCCTCGGCCACCTCGCCGTCGACGTGCACGAGCGACGACTGCTTGGACGGGTCCATCTCGCCGCAGCTCGCGCCGCCGCCGACCAGGAGGATCCCCTGGTTCTGGTCGAGCGCGCCCATCAGCAGCTCTTCCTTCTTGTTCTTGTAGCCGTCGTCGATCACGAGCCCGACGTGGGTGCGGGTGTCGAGCTCCCGCGGGCTCGACCCGAGCTGCGCGCACGCGCTCTTCATCGCGGCCGAGCCGGCGCGGAGCGCGTCTTCGGTGAGCCCCCCGCCGAGCCCGACGCCCACCTCGAGGTCCCCGTCGAGCGCCGAGACCACGACCGAGCCGAAGCCGATGCCGCGGTCGTCGATCTCCGCCGCGCTGGACGCCCCGATGAGGCGCGTCCCGCTCGGCAGGCGATCCCGGAGCGCGCGATTGAGCGCGCCGTGGTCCCGGTCGCGAGAGGCGAAGAGGGTGACGAGCTTGGGCTCGCCCTCGCCGAGCTGCTCGATCAGCTCGGCGACCGCCTCGTCGACGTCGGTCTTGGTGGTGCGCGCGCTTCTCAGTTGGACCTTGGGCATGAGTTCGACAGCTCTCCTGTTGATGAGGCCAGGTGATGAGAGGGCAGGTGATGAGGGTTCAGTCCTCGTCGACGTCTTCGTCGGTGTCCTCGTCCGTGTCTTCGTCGGTGTCCTCGTCGAAGTCGAAGTCCGTGTCGAAGCCGGCGCCGGGGTGCTCGGTGTGACAGGCACCCGTGCACTGCTCGAATGCGCCCGCGTCGAGGGTGCCGGTGTAGATGCTCTCGATCGGCCCGTACGCGGCGACGTGGTCCGCGGGGTACTCCGTGTGGCAGCTCAGACACGCGCTCAGGCTGGTGCGCTGGATGCTCGCCTCGTCGACGTGGCAGGTGGCGCACTCCTGGGTCGGCGCGTCGTAGCGATCGCTGCGCGAGTGGATGAAGTGCGTGCGCACGTAGACCGGCCCCTCGAGCTCGAAGCCGAGCGGCACGTGGCAGCCCGCGCAGGCGGCGCGGTCGTCGTTGGCGTGCAGGACCAGCCCGAGGTCACCGCCGTCCGAGTGACAGCTGGTGCACGGCCCGGTGGTCATCTCGGCGACGGTGGGCGTGCTCGTGCCCACCTGGATCTCCACCACCGTGGTCCGCGGGATGTCCTGACCGAGATAGACGCGGCGCCCCTTGATCGCGACGCGGTACGTCCCCGGCTCGACGTCGGACGGGATCTGGAAGGTGATCGTGTCGGGCTGCGGCTCGAACCAGGGCGTGTTGCCGGGGACGAACGCGCCGCCGAAGATCACCGCCGACGCCGGGATGGTCGCCGCCTCCGAGTAGACGCCGTCGCGCGCGGGCAGGCCGACCGGGATCGTCGGGTCGGGGCCGAGGAACGACTCGAGGGGCGCGATCGTGCGGATGGGCTGGATGTCCTGGTTGGGCCCGATGATCATCGCGCCCATGCCGCGCTCGCGGTGCTTGCGGCGCCAGTAGGTCGCCGGCTGGTCGAAGAAGCCGCGGTAGTACTGGATGCCGGTCTGGTCCGCGCCGAAGGCGACCTCCGCGTAGGAGGGGATCGAGCCGGCGGGGTGCAGGCGGGTGCCCGCGCCGTCGGTCATCGTGAACTGGAAGGTCACGTCCGTGCCGGGCTCGTAGTAGCCGTGCGGGCCGGGCGGGGTGACCGCGGCGAGCTCGATCCCGAAGTTGTAGTCGTAGTCCGGCGAGGCCACCTGCTCGACCGGGATCTCGTAGGGGGCGCCGCGCCGCGCGCTCCACCAGAGCCGGAGGCCGGTGGTCTCCGGAGCGATGCGGAAGGTCTGCGAGGTGCTCCGCGCGTGGCGGATCTCCACCAGCCCCTCCTCCTGGAAGCTCGTCGCGCCGCTGCAGTCGGTCGGCGCCGCGCAGTCGTTCGCCCACTGGATGCCGCGCAGCCGCCGGATGAAGAAGGCGTCGTGCCTCCGGCGTCGGTCG